>NZ_JAWNEI010000004.1:0-395179 GCF_034107425.1 Enterobacter sp. 148H3
ACTGTTACTTTTTATGGTAAATACTCCATATTAATTAACTGTCTCCGAGGTGGCTGAACGAAAAAATTCAACTCTTTTCATAACTTTTAAAATTTATTTTTATACGGATAATCAAACACTTACTCCGCATTTGCTGTAAATCCATACACACTGCGGGCCTATAAGCCAGGCGAGATATGATCTATATCAATTTCTCTTCTATAATGCTTTGTTAGTATCTCGTCGCCGACTTAATAAAGAGAGAGTTAGTGTGAAAGCTGACAACCCTTTTGATCTTTTACTCCCTGCTGCGATGGCCAAAGTTGCCGAAGAAGCGGGTGTCTATAAAGCAACGAAACACCCGATGAAGACGTTCTATCTGGCGATCACGGCTGGTGTGTTCATCTCTATCGCTTTCGTCTTCTACATCACCGCCACCACCGGTACTGCCGGAATGCCTTTCGGTATGGCCAAACTGATTGGCGGCATTTGTTTCTCACTGGGTCTGATTCTCTGCGTCATCTGCGGCGCCGACCTCTTCACCTCAACGGTGCTGATTGTCGTGGCAAAGGCCAGCGGAAGAATTACCTGGGGTCAGCTGGCACGTAACTGGCTTAATGTTTACGTGGGTAACCTGGTTGGCTGTCTGCTCTTTGTTTTGTTGATGTGGCTTTCTGGCGAGTACATGACCGCCAACGGTGGCTGGGGCCTTAACGTCCTGCAAACCGCCGACCACAAAATGCACCACACATTTATCGAAGCCGTTGCTCTCGGCATCCTCGCTAACCTGATGGTCTGCCTGGCTGTATGGATGAGCTACTCGGGTCGTAGCCTGATGGACAAAGCCTTAATTATGGTTCTGCCGGTTGCGATGTTTGTTGCCAGCGGCTTTGAGCACAGTATCGCGAATATGTTCATGATCCCAATGGGCATTGTCATCCGCGACTTTGCGAGCCCGGAGTTCTGGACCGCAGTTGGTTCATCCCCGGAAAGTTTCTCACACCTGACTATTATGAATTTCATTACTGATAACCTGATCCCTGTCACTATCGGGAACATTATCGGTGGGGGTCTGTTAGTTGGGTTGACATACTGGGTCATTTACCTGCGTGGCGACGATCATCATTGATGGTTTTCTCAGGCAGTAAATAAAAAATCCACTTAAGAAGGTAGGTGTTACATGTCCGAGCTTAATGAAAAGTTAGCCACAGCCTGGGAAGGTTTTGCGAAAGGTGACTGGCAGAATGAAGTAAACGTACGTGACTTCATTCAGAAAAACTATACCCCGTATGAAGGTGACGAATCCTTCCTGGCTGGCGCAACTGACGCGACAACCAAGCTGTGGGACAGCGTAATGGAAGGCGTTAAACTGGAAAACCGCACTCACGCGCCAGTTGATTTTGACACCTCCGTTGCTTCCACCATCACTTCTCACGATGCTGGCTATATCAACAAAGCCCTTGAGAAAATCGTTGGTCTGCAGACTGAAGCACCACTGAAACGCGCAATCATCCCGTTTGGTGGTATTAAAATGGTTGAAGGTTCCTGCAAAGCGTATAACCGCGAGCTGGACCCAATGCTGAAAAAAATCTTCACCGAATACCGCAAAACCCACAACCAGGGCGTATTCGATGTTTACACCAAAGACATTCTGAACTGCCGTAAATCTGGCGTTCTGACTGGTCTGCCAGATGCGTATGGCCGTGGCCGTATCATCGGTGACTACCGTCGCGTTGCGCTGTACGGTATCGACTTCCTGATGAAAGACAAGTACGCGCAGTTTGTTTCCCTGCAGTCCGATCTGGAAAACGGCGTAAACCTGGAAGCGACTATCCGTCTGCGTGAAGAGATCGCTGAACAGCACCGCGCGCTGGGTCAGATCAAAGAGATGGCTGCTAAATACGGCTGCGATATCTCTGGTCCTGCTACCAACGCTCAGGAAGCTATCCAGTGGACCTACTTCGGCTACCTGGCCGCAGTTAAGTCTCAGAACGGCGCAGCAATGTCCTTCGGTCGCGTATCCACCTTCCTGGATGCTTACATCGAACGTGACCTGAAAGCAGGCAAAATCACCGAGCAAGACGCTCAGGAAATGATTGACCACCTGGTCATGAAACTGCGTATGGTTCGCTTCCTGCGTACTCCTGAATATGATGAACTGTTCTCTGGTGACCCAATCTGGGCAACAGAATCTATCGGCGGTATGGGCGTTGACGGCCGTACTCTGGTGACTAAAAACAGCTTCCGCTTCCTGAACACCCTGTACACCATGGGTCCTTCTCCGGAGCCGAACATCACCGTTCTGTGGTCTGAAAAACTGCCTCTGAACTTCAAGAAATTCGCCGCTAAAGTGTCCATCGATACCTCTTCTCTGCAGTACGAGAACGATGACCTGATGCGTCCGGACTTCAACAACGACGATTACGCTATCGCTTGCTGCGTAAGCCCAATGGTTGTTGGTAAACAAATGCAGTTCTTCGGTGCGCGTGCAAACCTGGCGAAAACCATGCTGTACGCTATCAACGGCGGCGTTGATGAAAAACTGAAAATGCAGGTTGGTCCTAAATCTGAGCCGATCAAAGGCGACGTTCTGAACTTCGACGAAGTCATGGACCGCATGGATCACTTCATGGACTGGCTGGCTAAGCAGTACGTCACTGCACTGAACGTTATCCACTACATGCACGACAAGTACAGCTACGAAGCCTCTCTGATGGCGCTGCACGACCGTGACGTTATCCGCACCATGGCGTGTGGTATCGCTGGTCTGTCCGTTGCTGCTGACTCCCTGTCTGCAATCAAATATGCGAAAGTTAAACCAATTCGTGACGAAGACGGTCTGGCTATCGACTTCGAAATCGAAGGCGAATATCCTCAGTTTGGTAACAACGACTCTCGCGTTGATGACATGGCGGTTGACCTGGTAGAACGTTTCATGAAGAAAATTCAGAAACTGACTACCTACCGTAACGCTATCCCGACTCAGTCTGTTCTGACCATCACCTCTAACGTTGTGTATGGTAAGAAAACCGGTAACACCCCAGACGGTCGTCGTGCTGGCGCGCCGTTCGGCCCAGGTGCTAACCCAATGCACGGTCGTGACCAGAAAGGTGCTGTTGCCTCTCTGACTTCCGTAGCTAAACTGCCGTTTGCCTACGCGAAAGATGGTATCTCTTACACCTTCTCTATCGTGCCAAACGCGCTGGGTAAAGACGACGAAGTGCGTAAAACCAACCTCGCGGGTCTGATGGATGGTTACTTCCACCACGAAGCGTCCATCGAAGGTGGTCAGCACCTGAACGTGAACGTAATGAACCGTGAAATGCTGCTCGACGCGATGGAACACCCTGAGAAATATCCTCAGCTGACCATCCGCGTATCTGGCTACGCAGTACGTTTTAACTCCCTGACTAAAGAACAGCAGCAGGACGTTATCACCCGTACTTTCACTCAGTCCATGTAAGTGGAATTGACTGAAATCACGCGTTAACAAGCGTACAATAAAGGCTCCACGTCAGTGGGGCCTTTTTAGCACCCTCTCCACCTCAGTCTCTTTTGCCCGCTATCTATACTTAATGGATAACAGCCAAAACAGACTTAACACAGCCGGCTTTGAGCTGTGCATACACAGGCCCGGGACGGGCCGATGATGGAGATATCACCGCAATGTCAACTATTGGTCGTATTCACTCCTTTGAATCCTGTGGCACCGTTGATGGCCCGGGCATCCGCTTTATCACCTTTTTCCAGGGCTGCCTGATGCGCTGCCTGTACTGCCATAACCGCGATACCTGGGACACGCACGGCGGCAAAGAAGTGACCGTTGAAGACTTGATGAAAGAGGTGGTGACCTACCGCCACTTTATGAACGCGTCCGGTGGCGGCGTCACCGCATCCGGCGGTGAAGCCATTCTTCAGGCTGAATTTGTCCGTGACTGGTTCCGCGCCTGCCACAAAGAAGGCATACATACCTGCCTGGATACCAATGGCTTTGTACGTCGCTACGATCCGGTGATTGATGAACTGCTTGAAGTGACCGATCTGGTGATGCTCGATCTCAAACAGATGAACGATGAGATCCACCAGAACCTCGTTGGTGTCTCAAACCACCGCACGCTGGAGTTTGCCAAATACATAGCCGACAAAGGCATCAAAACCTGGATCCGCTACGTGGTTGTTCCTGGCTGGTCAGACGACGACGACTCCGCGCACCGCCTGGGGGAATTCACCCGTGACATGGGCAACGTCGAGAAAATCGAGCTTCTGCCCTATCACGAGCTGGGTAAACATAAATGGGTGGCCATGGGCGAAGAGTACAAACTCGATGGCGTGAAGCCGCCGAAAAAAGAGACGATGGAACGCGTGAAAGGTATTCTCGAGCAGTATGGCCACAAGGTCATGTATTAAAGAAAAGGCCCGGTAAACCGGGCCTTTTTTATATTCTATTTAAATACACCGTTAATAACGGACGTCACAATGGCTGTGCTCAACGCAATTAAGACCAGGTCGTCCCCGACCACGCGCCATTCATAGCCTGGGTAGGAAGGAAGCTGGTCCAGCATAGAGGCTGGCACGGTTTTCTTCGCAATGCCCGGAGGAAGCGGCTTACCGCGCGCCAGGTTTTTCGCGATGCCCGGAGGCAGAGAGTCATAACCCGTTAAGCCATAATTCAGCGCCAGGTGACGCGCATGATCGAAGCTCACGCGAGCATCAACATCATTACCGACATCTTTGCTATTTTTGAAGCTCTTATTCGATTTTCCAGGGTTATCCTGTCCGCTATTTTGCTTATTTCCATGGTTGCCGGAGTTACCAGAATTCCCGTTACCATGATTACCGCCATTACCTTGTCCGCCACCGTTTCCGTGACCACCGCCGTTCCCGTTTCCAGGATTAGCCATGACCGGAGCAGTTGCAAACGTTAAAGACAACACTACGGCAAGTGCGGTAGTGGAAAAACGACGAATAGACATGATTGCTGCCTTATAGTGTTAGGACTCACATGAATTATCGCCTGGCGCAATAAACAAACAATAAGTAAAACTCTTAGTTGTGATGGGGACAAAAAAGCCTGTCATCGACAGGCTTTAATTTAATCAGGCATGTGCCACAGGCGTTGGATGCTCACCTGCTTTACGCAGCAGCATTAAGAGATATATAAACGACACGCTGGCAATCATGATAAACAGTAAATTGTCGGAGTAATTCTGCATCAGCATCGCGGTAAACGTCGGCCCTAATAAGCTGCCGATGGTATAGCTCAGTAACAGCGCCTGGTTCATTGCCACCAGCTGGTGATGCTCAACTTTTTCGCAGGCCCAGGCCATTGCCACCGGATAGAGCGTAAAGCCGGCGGCCCCGAGAATGAACAGCGCAGGCGCCATCGCGGCATTGCTGAGCATGGCAAGACATCCCATGATGACCACGAAGACCTGAACGCGCAGCACCAGCAAACGACCAAAGCGGTCCGCCAGACGGCCAATCGGCCACTGCCCGACGATCCCCGCACTCACCATGACCGCCATCCAGAATCCAATTCCGGAATCGCTGACGCCCTGATGATTCAGATAGAGCGGCATCAGACCATAGAGCGAGCCCAGTACAATCCCCGATATAATGCAGCCGTTAACGCCCAGACGCGCATGACGCAGTCTGAGCATTGGCCAGACGTGGGTTGCTTCCTGGTGTTCGCTGTTCTGGTTCACGATGCGCGTGAAGAGCAAAGGCAAGATCGCGGCCAGCACCATACCCGTTACCCACGGCAGAACGCTCATGAGGTCGGTTGGCAGCTTGCTGACCATCAGTTGCCCCAGTACGGTGCCGACGTAATAAACCATCATATAGGCTGCCAGCAGGCGTCCACGATTACGGGAGGTGCCGCTGCACATCAGCGCACTTTCAACGACTACCCAAATCATCGCGCAGCCTACACCGGCGATAAAGCGCCATGCCATCCAGCTCCAAAAGCCGACCATCAGGCCCAGCCCCGCACACCCGGCAGCGAAAATCAGCGAAGCCAGATAATAGCTGCGGTTAAAGCCAAAGCGCTTAATCAGGCTCCCGGTCACCAGGGTTCCAAGAAGGTTGCCGGTAAAAAAGGACGAGCTAACCATACCCACCTGCCAGGTCGGTAAGTTTTCATGGGCAAGCCACAGCGGGACGAGCGTATTTAACACTGCGATCGCCAGGGTCAACAGAAGCAAGCCACAGAGCAACAGCAGCACTGGCCGGGTATAGGTGGTCATGGATTAAAAAGCCGTGAGGAAGTTCAGATTTCGTGCGCATCATGCCACTGGCAAAAACAAAGTCAATCCACTGATTTAGCCGCCTCGCACAATATGTTCCCTGTCGATTTAAAAAACTTATCCTGCTAATGCCACGCCTGCTATAGATATTAATTATGTCTCTGTTTTCATTTATTAATGGGCAAAATTAAAACAAAACGACAGTCGAAAAATTTCATGATCGAAAAAAGAAAAAGCCGGGCACTCAGGCCCGGCTTGATATAACCAAATACAACGTTAACTGGCGATAGCCATACCTACAGTCATATGCAACCCGTAGAACACGCCGCGACCAATCAGTTCACCCGCCAGTACCAGCACAAAAGCCAGTGACAGCAGCGGCAGCGCGGGCTGATAACCTTTGAGCTGAGGAGCAATCCAGAATACCAACGCGGCGACCAGCAGAACGATGCGCCAGGCCATCAGAGCACCGTAGTCCGGTACCAGGGCAGAAGCCTGCTGGATAGAGCTGTGAATGGTTGCCAGTTCTGCACCCTGCATCAGGGCGACTATCGAACTCACTACCAGCGCCAGCAGAGAAACTGCGGGCAGCAAACGCATTGCCCACCCGTCTACGCCCGCCACGCGCAGCAGCAGGTAGCCCAGCAGCGGTCCGCCGATCAACATCGTCAGGAAGAAGCTCATTGGCGTCCAGACGCTGTACCATGTTGGAACGGTATCGATGGTGTTATAGACGCGCACCATCATCCACACGAACACCACGCCTAACACCATGGTCACGATTAGCCACAGGCTGCGCAGACCCGCAGGCAATTTTTTCATGGCGGCCAGCAGCCAGCCCAGCCCACCGACGGCAAAGAAAATTGCTCCGCTGGCAATCTCATTACTGAGGGATGAGGCACCCACGCGGTTCAGGGAGTTAAACGCGCGCATAGGCGACCCCAGGTGAAGCGTAGAGGCGATAAACCCAATCCCCATCAGCACCCACAGGCCAAACATGCTCAACACTAAACGCTGCTGCTGTTCAGCATTAAGGCGACCTTTCAACAGCGCCAGCGCGAGCACAATGAAACCACCCGCCACGCACTGACCAAAGACCGTGAAGATCATCAGCGGCCATTCATGCCATCCACTTCCCATCTCACACCTCCTTCGGATTTGCCAGGTAGCCGGTGGTGTCCCCTGTAGGACGGCTGTTGGCGTTAGGTTTAATTACAATGCTCGGCTTCGTGAAGTGCGCAGACGGCAGCGGCGCCACGGCAGCGAGCTGCCCGTGTTTTTGACGCAGCTCTTCAATCGGACCGAAGTCCAGCGCGCGCAGCGGGCAGGACTCGACGCAAATCGGCTTTTTGCCGTCCGCTACGCGGGTGTGGCAGCCATCGCATTTGGTCATATGACCTTTGGCGGCATTGTACTGCGGCGCGCCGTACGGGCACGCCATATGGCAGTACCGACAGCCGATGCAGACATCTTCGTCCACCACCACAAAACCGTCTTCACGCTTGTGCATCGCCCCGCTCGGGCAGACCTTAGTACAGGCCGGATCTTCACAGTGGTTACAGGCAATTGACAGGTAATAGGCAAAAACGTTCTGATGCCAGACGCCGTTATCTTCCTGCCAGTCCCCCCCGGCGTATTCATAAATACGGCGGAAGCTGACGTCAGGGGTCAGGTCTTTGTAATCTTTACAGGCCAGCTCGCAGGTTTTGCACCCGGTGCAACGGCTGGAATCAATAAAAAATCCATACTGGGTTGTCATCGGTTACTCCTTAAACCTTTTCAACCTGGACAAGGTTTGTGTGGGATGGGTTGCCTTTCGCCAGCGGCGACGGACGCTGCGTGGTCAGTACGTTAATACTGCCAGCCTGGTCGATGCGGTTTGCATCAGGGCTATACCAGGCACCTTCACCCAGCGCCACTACGCCTGGCATCATGCGCGGCGTCACTTTGGCTTCAATGTGAACCTCGCCGCGACCGTTGAAGATCCGCACGCGATCGCCATTGCTGATGCCTCGCGCTTTGGCATCCATCGGGTTGATCCACATCTCCTGTCGGCAGGCGGCTTTCAGCACGTCGACGTTACCGTAGGTAGAGTGAACACGCGCTTTGTAGTGGAAGCCGGTCAGCTGCAGCGGGAATTTCGCCGTCAGCGGATCGTTGTAGTTTTCAAAGCCCGGCGTGTAGATCGGCAGCGGATCGATAACGTCCCCTTCCGGCAGTTCCCAGGTTGACGCAATTTTTGCCAACTCTTCGGAATAGATTTCGATTTTGCCCGACGGCGTGGTCAGCGGGTTCGCCTGCGGATCTTCACGGAACGCTTTGTACGCCACGTGGTGCCCTTCCGGATCGCGCTGTTTGTACATCCCCTGCTTGCGGAAGGTGTCAAAGTCCGGCAGGTCAGGAATGGCCTTACGGGAGAGTTCATGCAGATGGCGCATCCACCCTTCCTGAGTCCGCCCCTCAGTAAACTGCTGCTCAACGCCAAGACGTTTCGCCAGCTCGGAGGTCATCTCATAAATGGTTTTGCACTCAAAGCGCGGTTTAATCGCCTGGTCGGTAAAAATCACGTAGGACATGTTGCCGCAGGATGCATCCAGCGCGAAATCCATCTGCTCAGAGGCGGTGCAGTCCGGCAGCAGGATATCGGCATATTTCGCCGAAGAGGTCATGTGGCAGTCGATCACCACAATCATCTCGCACTTCTTGTCGTCCTGCAGGATTTCATGGGTACGGTTGATTTCTGAATGCTGGTTGATGAGGCAGTTACCGGCATAGTTCCAGATCATCTTGATCGGCACGTCCAGCTTGTCCTTGCCGCGCACGCCGTCGCGCAGGGCGGTCATTTCCGGGCCGCGTTCAATCGCATCGGTCCACATAAACATGGAGATGCTGGTCTGAACCGGGTTATCCAGCGTCGGCATACGTTCGAACGGCACTTCATATGAACCTTCACGCGCGCCGGTGTTACCGCCGTGAATGCCGACGTTGCCGGTCAGAATGGAGAGCATGGAGATGGCACGGGTCGCGATTTCGCCGTTCGCATGACGCTGCGGACCCCAGCCCTGGCTGATATAGGCCGGTTTGGCTGAACCAATTTCACGCGCCAGCTGAACGATACGATCAGCCGGGATGCCGGTGATGGTGGACGCCCACTCCGGCGTTTTCGCCACGCCGTCGCTGCCCTGTCCGAGAATATACGCCTTGTAGTGACCGTTTGCCGGCGCGCTGGCTGGCAGAGTTTTCTCGTCATAGCCGACGCAGTATTTATCCAGGAAAGGCTGATCGACAAGATTCTCAGTGATCATCACCCACGCCAGGGCGGAGACCAGCGCCGCGTCGGTCCCCGGACGAATGGGGATCCACTCGTCTTCACGTCCGGCGCCGGTGTCGGTGTAGCGTGGGTCGATGATGATCATGCGGGCATTGGATTTGGCGCGGGCCTGTTCGAGGTAGTAGGTTACCCCACCGCCGCTCATGCGGGTTTCACCCGGGTTATTGCCGAACAGCACCACCAGCTTACTATTTTCGATATCAGACGGGCTGTTTCCGTCCGCCCAGCCGCCATAGGTGTAGTTCAGGCCAGCAGCAATCTGCGCCGATGAGTAGTCACCATAGTGATTGAGATAACCGCCGCAGCAGTTCATCAGGCGCGCCACCAGCGTTTTACCCGGTGGCCAGGAACGGGTCAGCGTGCCGCCAAGCGTCCCGGTACCGTAGTTCAGGTAGATGGATTCGTTGCCGTACTCTTTAATCAAACGCTGCATGTTAGTGGCAATGATATCGTAGGCTTCATCCCAGCTAATCCGCTCGAACTTCCCTTCCCCACGCTTACCGACGCGCTTCATCGGGTATTTCAGGCGGTCAGGATTATAGACACGACGACGCATGGAGCGACCGCGCAGGCAGGCACGGACCTGATGTAACCCTTCGTAGTTATCGTCCCCGGTATTGTCGGTTTCGATATATTTAATTTCACCATCCACCACATGCATACGCAGCGGACAACGGCTACCGCAGTTGACGGTACAGGCACTCCACACCACTTTTTCCGGGGAAGTGGCCGGAGACAGAGCATCAGCCGCCGACGCCAGTCGGGTAAAGGGGAGCGTGAAGGCACTGCTGGCTACGGCCAGGCCGCCTATAGCCGTGGTTTTCATCAAACCACGGCGAGTGACCTCGGCAGCCATTAATGCTTCAGGCGCGTTGATTTTCATAGAGACTCACTTTGGTTGCTCACAAAGAAAAGAGAGGCGGCGCAAACCGCTATGTAGTTTTATATATAACGAATATTTTCGTTATCAGCGTTTTATGCTGACTTTCATTCGGAGGAGTATTACTACTTTAGAGGGAGGGGGTATTGCGTCGTATCAATTCATAAGCATAAAAAAAGCGCCCTGAGGCGCTTTTTTGTTTTAAGACAAATATTAACCGATGTACTGCTGGCCTTTCATGTATGGACGCAGCACTTCAGGGATCTCGATACGACCGTCTGCCTGCTGATAGTTTTCCAGCACGGCAACCAGGGTACGACCCACAGCCAGACCAGAACCGTTCAGGGTATGTACCAGACGGGTTTTCTTGTCAGATTTGCTGCGGCAGCGTGCCTGCATGCGGCGCGCCTGGAAATCCCAGACGTTAGAGCAGGAGGAGATTTCACGGTAGGTGTTCTGCGCAGGCACCCACACTTCCAGATCGAAGGTTTTGCAGGCGCCAAAGCCCATATCACCGGTACACAGAGCCATACGACGGTACGGCAGACCCAGCAGCTCCAGAACCTTCTCCGCGTGGCCGGTCATCTCTTCCAGCGCGTCCATAGATTCTTCTGGACGAACGATCTGCACCATCTCAACTTTGTCGAACTGGTGCATACGGATCAGACCGCGCGTGTCGCGACCGTAAGAACCGGCTTCAGAACGGAAGCACGGTGAATGTGCCGTCAGTTTGATCGGCAGATCGTCTTCGTCGATGATCTCATCACGCACGAGGTTAGTCAGCGGCACTTCCGCGGTTGGGATCAGCGCGTAGTTGCTACTGTCTGCTTCTTCGTCCAGCGGGCGGGTATGGAACAGGTCGCCGGCAAATTTCGGCAACTGGCCCGTACCGTACAGCGTATCGTGGTTGACCAGATACGGCACGTAGGTTTCGCTGTAGCCATGCTGCTCGGTGTGCAGATCCAGCATGAACTGCGCCAGCGCGCGGTGCAGATGGGCAATCTGGCCTTTCATCACCACGAAGCGAGAACCTGTCAGCTTAACCGCTGCCGCAAAGTCCAGGCCCGCGTGCATTTCGCCCAGCGTCACGTGATCGCGTACTTCGAAGTCAAACTCACGAGGCGTACCCCAGCGCTTCACTTCAACGTTGTCGTTTTCATCTTTGCCGACAGGCACGCTGTCGTCAGGAATATTCGGGATAGCCAGGGCAATATCACGAATCTCGGCCTGAAGAACGTCCAGCTCAGCTTTCGCCTGATCCAGTTCTTCACCCAGCTTGTTCACTTCCAGGCGTAATGGCTCAATATCTTCCCCGCGCGCTTTCGCCTGGCCGATGGATTTCGATCGAGAGTTACGCTCTGCCTGCAGATTTTCAGTTTGTACCTGCAGTACTTTACGACGCTCTTCAAGAGCGCGTAGCTTATCTACATCCAGCTTAAAGCCCCGGCGTGCCAGTTTTTCAGCGACTGCGTCTGGCTCATTACGCAGCAGATTGGGATCGAGCATGCTTATCCTGTGCTTATCGAATTAAAATAGGGAAATGTGACCACAGCCTGCGGCCACAAGGATACTACGCCAACATTACCGCAACGATTGAACTAACGGTAGCGTTTTATAGGGCTATTTTGATCCTGTCCGGCGAGCCAGGTGAGCTTTTCACCAATCTTGCCTTCAAGACCTCTGTTTGTGGGGCGATAATAGCGCGTTTGTGCCATCTCCTGCGGGAAATATTCCTCCCCTGCGGCGTAGGCATTGGGTTCATCATGAGCGTAGCGGTACTCCTGCCCATACCCCATCTCTTTCATCAGTTTGGTCGGTGCATTACGCAGATGAACCGGCACATCGTAGTCCGGGCGTTCACGCGCATCCGACATTGCCGCTTTAAACGCGGTATAAACCGCATTGCTTTTCGGCGCGCAGGCCAAATAAACAATCGCCTGCGCAATGGCACGTTCGCCCTCCGCGGGTCCAACGCGGGTGAAGCAGTCCCAGGCCGACAGCGCGACCTGCATAGCGCGTGGATCGGCATTGCCAACATCTTCAGACGCAATCGCCAGACAGCGGCGCGCGACATACAACGGATCGCCGCCCGCAGTGATAATGCGCGCGTACCAGTAAAGCGCCGCATCCGGCGCGCTGCCGCGTACCGACTTATGCAGCGCCGAGATCAGGTCGTAAAAACGGTCGCCTTTATTGTCGAAACGGGCGCTGCGTTCACCAGCAATTTCGGTGAGCAATTCCGGTTTAAGCACCCGCTTCCCGGCATCGTCGACTTCGGCCATATCGGCCATCATTTCCAGCGTATTCAGCGCCCGACGCGCATCGCCGTTGACCAGCTCCGCAATCGCACGACGCGTGTCGTCGGGCAGAACGATATCCTGCCCGCCGTAGCCGCGCGCTTTGTCGTCCATCGCCTGGGTGAGAACCTTTTCAATATCCTCGGTGGTCAGCGATTTGAGCAGATAAACGCGCGCGCGGGAGAGTAGCGCCGAGTTCAATTCAAACGACGGATTCTCGGTGGTCGCGCCGATGAAGAAGATCGTGCCGTCTTCAATATGCGGCAGGAAGGCATCCTGCTGGCTCTTGTTGAAGCGGTGGACTTCGTCCACGAAGAGGATGGTGCGCCGCCCGGCATTGCGGTTCTGCCGCGCACGCTCGATCGCCTCACGGATCTCCTTCACGCCGGAGGTCACCGCCGAGATGCGTTCAACGTCCGCGTTGGCATAGCGGGCGATCACTTCTGCAAGCGTGGTCTTGCCGGTGCCAGGGGGCCCCCAGAGGATCATGGAGTGAAGATGCCCGGCCTCAATGGCGCGTGGCAATGGCTTACCGGCAGCCAGCAGGTGCTGCTGGCCGATGTACTGCGCTAAATTTTCTGGCCGCATACGGGCGGCCAGAGGTTGAAACGCGTTATCTGAAAAATCGAGCGACAGATTGCCCACTCACGCCTCTTACTTATTGCGTTGGTCGTCCACCGTCACGCCCTTCGGCGGGGTAAAGGTGAATTTCGATGCATCAACGGCGCCGTTCTGCTGAGATTTAAGCTGGTAGCTGCTGCGCTGATCGTCCTGCTCAACCGCGCCGAACTGATTAATGGTACCGTTGGTGCTCACGTTAATGGTGAACTGCTTCAGGTTGCCGTTGCTGCCTTTCGGCGTCAGGACGAACTCGTCACCCGTCTGTTTAATATTGTACTGCTGCCAGTCGCTGGCCTGGTTTCGGGCAATCAGCATAAACGGCGTATTGCTGGTGGCATCTTTCAGCCAGGTCGCAGTAGCCTGCTCAACGAACGGGTTGTAGAACCATAAGGTTTTACCGTCAGACACCAGGATGCTCTCATCCGGCTGGGTCATGTGCCAGTTGAACAGATTTGGGCGTTTTACCCACAAATCTCCCTGGCCTTCCTGCACCGCGTTGCCGCTGCCGTCCGTCACTTTTTGCGTGAAGCTGGCGTGGAAGCTGCTTACTTTATCCAGTCGGCTTTTAAGGTCGCTGGCTGCATCAGCCCAGACGCTGCTGGCAACAAAACTGGTGAGTAATGCACAGGCGATGGCGATTTTTTTCATTGTTATTCCTTAAAATACGTCTTCCCGATATGGGATTTCCGTCTTCTATTCTGGACCTGCCCGAAGGCAGGCGACAGAAGAAAATGCTTAATTTTGGCTGATTTACCCTTCTTTGCAAACGCTGAAGGTTAATCAAACGGCGGCGGCGCCAGCACCTCGCGGTTACCGTTATGCCCCTGCTCGCTCACAATGCCCTGCGCTTCCATCTGCTCGATGATACGCGCTGCGCGGTTATAGCCGATGCGGAATTGACGCTGCACGCCTGAGATGGACGCTTTGCGTTTTTCGGTAACGAAGTTAACCGCCTGATCGAATAACGGATCCAGCTCTTCACCACCGTCGAAGCCACCGCCGCCGCCTTCGCTTTCCGTATCGCTGGTAATGCCGTCAATATATTGTGGACGACCGCGCGCTTTCCAGTCCTGCACGACAGCGTGAACTTCCTCGTCGCGGACAAACGCACCGTGAACACGCACCGGAGAAGTGGAGTTCGGGCCGGAATAGAGCATGTCCCCCATTCCCAGCAGCGACTCTGCGCCGCCCTGATCAAGAATGGTACGGGAGTCAATTTTGCTTGATACGGTAAAGGCGATACGCGTCGGAATGTTCGCTTTGATAAGACCAGTGATAACGTCCACGGAAGGACGCTGGGTCGCCAGCACAAGGTGAATACCAGCCGCACGCGCTTTCTGCGCCAGACGGGCAATCAACTCTTCCACTTTCTTACCAACGGTCATCATCAGGTCAGCGAATTCATCGACCAGCACGACGATATAAGGCAGTTTTTCCAGCACCGGATGCTGGGCATCCATGCTGTCACCTGGCTTCCAGTAAGGATCCGGGATCGGACGTCCCATACGCATAGCCTGGGCGATTTTCTCGTTATAACCGGCCAGATTACGTACGCCCAACGCAGACATCAGCTTGTAGCGGCGTTCCATCTCATTGACGCTCCAGCGCAGGGCGTTGGCGGCGTCTTTCATGTCGGTGACCACTTCGGTCAGCAGATGCGGGATGCCTTCGTAGACCGAAAGTTCGAGCATTTTCGGGTCGATCATGATGAAACGCACATCTTCCGGCTGCGCTTTATAGAGCATGCTGAGGATCATGGCGTTCACACCGACAGACTTACCGGAACCGGTAGTACCCGCGACCAGCAGGTGAGGCATTTTTGCGAGGTCTGCCACCACCGGATCGCCAGCGATATCTTTACCCAGCACCACTGTCAGCGGGGATGGGTTATCGCGGAATTTGGTGTTATCCAGCACTTCACGCAGGTAGACGGTCTGACGTTTCTTGTTCGGCAGCTCAAGACCAACGTAAGGTTTGCCCGGTATCACTTCCACCACACGTACCGCAACGGTCGACAAGGAACGCGCCAGGTCGCGGGACAGGTTAGAAATACGCGCGGCTTTAACGCCTGGCGCCAGGTTCAGTTCAAAACGGGTGATAACAGGGCCCGGCGAGTAGTTCACCACGTCAGCCTTGATACGGAAGTCGGCCAGACGGGCTTCCACCAGACGCGCCATCTGCTCCAGCGCGAAGGTATCGACGGGTTCCACTTCCGACGGCGGCGGCGTTAACAGATCAAGAGACGGCAGCGGCGTGCTTGGACGCTGCAGCGGACGGCTGTCACCGTTACGCATCAGCAGCGGGTGAATCAGGCTCTCTTGCTGCTGAGGCGCAGGCTGCTGGAACTGCGGCGGCTGCGGTTGCTGAACTGGTTGTTGCGGTTGCGCATATGGCTGCTGAACGGGCTGCTGCGGCTGCGCATACGGCTGATGAACAGGTTGTTGCGGCTGTGCATAGGCCTGTGGTGCTGGCTGCTGGCGCACAGGCTCAACTTCCGGCATCACGCTCGGGGTAAATAAAGGCTCGCTCGGGCCATCATCCACCAGATCCTTCATCGGCGAGAATTCAAAATCAGACAGTGAGAACGGATTTGCACCAGCCGGTTGTTCACCGGAATAACGCTGCTGCTGGGTGGCGGCGAACTGGCGCGCTAATTCCGCTTCTGCAGCGTCATCTTCGTCTTCAGGCACAGGTTCACCGTGCTGATATTCTTCACCGTAGCGTTGATTCTGCTGCGCGGCGAACTGGCGGGCCAGCTCGTCCTGTTGCATCTCATCGGCGTCATCTTCGTACTCTGGCTCGCGCGCTTTCTCTTCTGCCATGCGCTGGGAAGGCAGCTTGATACCATAAGAGGCAAGTTCACGACGGGTTGGTACGCGAACGCGGTTAGGACGAGGCAGTTGCGGACCAATCCCCTCCTTCACCTGAGGACGTGGCGCGCCCCCTGTTGCCAGGCTAAAGACAGGTGCAGCCACGGCAGCGGCCGCGGTAGCCTGCTTCACGCTTTCCGCTACGGGTGCAACTACAGGTGTCGAGTCGACCGGTGGAACTGGGACAGAAGGCGCTTTCGTCACCGGCTCCTGCACCGGTTCAGGCACAGGCTGATACCAGGCGGCCAGCTGTTCGCGTTCACGCGCGCGGCGCTCTTCGACTTCTTCAAAATAGTACAGCGGTGGACGGGCAGGCTTCACCTCTTCCACGATTTCAGGTTCAGGCTGCGGCGCTACATGAGGCTGCACAGGTTCAACCGGTTCTGGCACATACTCCTGATACGGCTGGGCCACAGGCTGTTCAAAGTGAGGGTAATCTTGCGGTTCATACGCAGGCTGCGGCGGCTGATATGGCTGCTGCCACTGCTCCTGCTGCACAGGGATATAGCTCTCTGGTTCAGGCGCGATAACGGGCTCCGGCGTGTGAACACCGGGAGCAGTCTGCCAGTCAACCTGAGGTTGCTGAATAACGGATTCCGGCGGCGAAACCGGCGCGGATGGCATCACGGCGTCGACAGGCGCGGCATACGCCTGCGCTGCGGTTGTCGCGGCTGCGGCTGCCGCAACCGGTTCAGTGACCGAGTGACCGTTTAACAGCGGGTCGTATTCGTCAAAGTCCCCGGGCGTGGCCCGGCTGCCAGAGAAGAGCACATCGTCAGGATCGACTGCGACACCCGCAGCGCGATACGCCACCTGCTCGTCTTCATCCATGCGTTTACCGGAGAAGAGCGCCTCATCGGTTTTACGACCTAGCGGGTTGGCAAATTTCTCAGCAACACGCTGACGACGCGCCAGCGCGCCGCGCAGAATACGCGCGCGACGAGATTCGCGACGCTGCACAGGCGCGTCATCTTCCTCTTCATCTTCGTACTCGTCTTCATCAACCCACGTATCGTCACGGCGGGTACGGTTGCTGGCGAAGGTCAGAATGGTGAGGATAAAACTACCAATTTTCTCGGCAATGCTCACCCAGGACCAGCCGGTAAATAGCGTTAGCCCGGCCGCCCAAATGCACAGCAGCGCCAGCGTGCCGCCGCTGCTGTGCAGCATCGGCTGTAGCGCAGAACTGAGTAAGCTGCCGATTACACCGCCAGAGGCGAAGTACCAGATATCATCCGCATTGATTGCCGCTAGCCCGCACGAAGTAAGGATCAGCGCCAGCGCGCCAATCAGGCGCAGCGACACGGCGAAATAGTCGATGTAATCATCGTTCTGACGATGACGCCACGCAAACCAGCAGCCGCCAATGATAATAACGGGGAGGGTGTAGGCCATCACACCGAAAATGAAAAACAGCGTATCCGCCAGCCAGGCACCAGGGACACCGCCTAAATTATGGATAGGCTCATGCCATGCAGTTTGTGACCAGCTGGGATCTGAAGGATTGAAACTGAATAAGGCTGCCATCAGCCAGACGGCAAAAAGGGCAATAACAATCAGCAAAGCCTCGAGGAGACGACGTCCGCTGCTTAGCTTCGATAGTGTGACTTCTTTGTCTTCAGTGTATTCCTGGCTCAAAAAAGGCTCTCCAGGTATCAGGCATATCCTGCCTTTTTGCTAAAACGGACAACAGCGCCGGGACTCCCCGGCACTGTTGCTGTATGGATTAACAGGAGTGTAATCAAACTACGCTGATTTTGCACCTGTTCCGTGTTAGCGCGTCTTAATAACCAGACGATTGCTCTGTTTGACCTCTTCCATCACCACATATGTACGGGTGTCGTTCACGCCTGGCAGACGCAGCAGGGTTTCCCCCAGCAGCTTACGGTAGGCGGACATATCAGGCACTCGGGTTTTCAACAGGTAGTCGAAATCACCGGACACCAGATGACACTCTTGAATTTCTTCAAGTTTTTGTACAGCGGCGTTGAATTGTTCAAACACATCCGGCGCACCACGATTCAGAGTAATCTCAACAAATACCAGAAGTGAGGCATCCAGATAATGCGGGTTCAACAGAGCAGTGTAGCCCTGAATGAAACCCTGTCTTTCCAGTCGGCGCACACGCTCAAGGCACGGCGTCGGGGAAAGTCCCACACGTTTTGAAAGCTCGACGTTGGAAATACGCCCATCCTTTTGCAATTCATTAAGAATGTTACGATCGATACGGTCGAGATCTTTGCCAGGGCGCTTCTTGCTATCTACCATTATTATTGTCTCTCTGTATTCCTTCCCTACTCCTGCCTGGACCCTGTGCACATCACTGTTCAGAGCCTGTACCCGTTAGTCATCACATCGCCTGATTATGTAATAGACGCGATGCGGATTCGGGTTCTGTTGGTAAGAAGACCGTTGCCCGAAGGCTGTCACCGACATCACGTATGGCGTCTGTCCACGCCATGCGTAGATTTCACTGACCCGGTAAAAATGGCATTTACGTGCATGCCTATGCGGCATACGGTTAACGCGGTTTTTTTTCTTCCTTGAATGTTTTCGCAAAAGCGCAGGGGATTGTCAAAGCAAAACATCGTTTTTTAGTACAACATGCCGGATATTCATTACGGCAGGGTATTAATCCTCATTTTATTGCCTTAGAAACGACCGCTTTTATCGAGAAAGCGTGAGGTTATCGCGCGCTATTCATCGTCCATGGCTATTACACAGATTGATATCAAAATTGCTGCGCTCTTTTTTTACGGCAACAAATTCCCTACAATCCAGCCAAATGTCTGCCAACAACAATGGGGATCTCATGGGCACGGCCAAACACAGTAAGCTGCTAATCCTTGGTTCTGGACCTGCGGGATATACCGCAGCGGTCTATGCTGCACGCGCTAACCTGCACCCGGTACTCATTACCGGTATGGAAAAAGGCGGTCAGCTGACCACCACCACCGAAGTGGAAAACTGGCCAGGGGACCCGAACGACCTGACCGGGCCGCTGCTGATGGAACGTATGCACGAGCATGCCGCTAAATTCGAAACCGAAATTTTGTTCGACCACATCAATAAGGTCGATCTTCAGAACCGTCCGTTCCGCCTGACGGGCGACAGCGGCGAATACACCTGCGACGCGCTGATCATCGCCACGGGTGCTTCTGCCCGTTACCTCGGTCTGCCATCCGAAGAAGCGTTCAAAGGCCGCGGCGTCTCTGCCTGCGCAACCTGCGACGGTTTCTTCTACCGTAATCAGAAAGTCGCGGTCATCGGCGGCGGCAACACCGCAGTGGAAGAAGCGCTCTATCTGGCAAACATTGCCTCTGAGGTGCACCTGATCCACCGTCGCGAAACCTTCCGCGCGGAGAAGATCCTGATCAAACGTCTGATGGATAAAGTAGCAAGTGGCAACATCGTGCTGCATACCAACCGTACCCTGGAAGAGGTGACGGGAGACCAGATGGGCGTTGCCGGTCTGCGTATCCGTGATACCCAGAACACTGATAACGTTGAAACGCTGGAAGTGGCGGGCCTGTTTGTGGCGATCGGTCACAGTCCGAACACCGCGATTTTCGACGGTCAGCTGGAGTTGGAAAACGGCTACATCAAAGTGCAGTCCGGCATTCACGGTAATGCGACCCAGACCAGCATCCCGGGTGTGTTCGCGGCCGGCGACGTGATGGACCATATTTATCGTCAGGCGATTACTTCTGCGGGCACCGGCTGTATGGCCGCGCTGGACGCTGAACGCTACCTCGATGGACTGGCTGAACAAGGTAAATAATCTTTACAAGTCAGTAACAAACGTAAATAAAGGCGGCGATAAGTCGCCTTTATTGTCTCCCCGTTGTAACATTGCGCTGCCCAACTTCTAATAACGTCACCTGCAAAGTACGCAATGGAAAAAACCCGTCAACAAGAGTTAACACGCTGGCTGAAACAGCAAAGCGTTATTTCCCGCCGCTGGCTTACGATTTCCCGCCTTTTGGGGTTCGTTAGCGGTCTGTTGATTGTTGCCCAGGCATGGCTGCTGGCCCGCATTCTAAATCACATGATCATGGAGAACATCCCGCGCGAAGCGCTCCTGCTGCCCTTTATTGTCCTGATCCTGATTTTTGTTCTGCGCGCCTGGGTGGTATGGCTGCGTGAGCGCGTCGGTTTTCACGCCGGACAGCACATCCGTTACGAGATCCGCCGTCAGGTGCTCGATCGTCTTCAGGAAGCCGGGCCCGCCTGGATCCAGGGTAAACCGGCCGGTAGCTGGGCGACGCTGATCCTTGAGCAGATTGACGATATGCACGACTATTACGCGCGCTATCTGCCGCAGATGGCCCTTGCCGTCTTCGTTCCGCTGCTGATCGTTATCGCTATCTTCCCGGTGAACTGGATGGCGGCGCTGATTCTGATGGGAACCGCCCCGCTGATCCCACTGTTTATGGCGCTGGTCGGGATGGGGGCAGCGGATGCCAACCGCCGTAACTTCCTGGCATTGGGTCGCCTGAGTGGCCATTTCCTCGATCGTCTTCGCGGCATGGAGACATTGCGCATTTTTGGCCGCGGTGAAGCGGAAACCGAAAATATTCGCAAGGCGTCACAGGACTTCCGTCAGCGCACCATGGAAGTCTTACGCCTCGCCTTCTTATCTTCCGGCGTACTGGAATTCTTTACCTCTCTGTCGATTGCCCTCGTGGCGGTCTACTTCGGCTTCTCCTACCTTGGCGCGCTGGATTTTGGCCATTACGGCACGGCGGTGACCCTTTCTGCCGGTTTCCTGGCGCTGATACTGGCGCCGGAATTTTTCCAGCCGCTTCGCGATCTGGGAACCTTCTATCACGCCAAAGCGCAGGCGGTTGGCGCCGCCGATAGCCTGAAAACGTTTCTGGAAACGCCGCTGGCCCACCCGGAGCGGGGTGACGTAACGCTGAATGCTAAAGATCCGGTGACGATTGAAGCGCAGGACTTTTCCATTCTGTCGCCCGAAGGCAAAGTCCTCGCCGGTCCGCTGAACTTTACCTTACCTGCCGGACAACGCGTGGTGCTCGTCGGCACCAGCGGTTCCGGGAAAAGCTCTCTACTGAACGCGCTATCCGGTTTTATGGCCTACACGGGTTCACTGCGGATCAACAAAACCGAACTGCGCAACCTCGAGCCTGACGCCTGGCGTAAACAGCTCAGTTGGGTAGGACAAAACCCGCAGCTCCCGGCTTCTACGCTGCGTGAAAACGTGCTTCTGGCGCGCCCGGACGCGCGTGAAGATGAGCTGCAATCGGTTCTCGACCGCGCCTGGGTCAGCGAATTTCTGCCGCTGCTGCCGAAAGGGGTGGATACCGTGGTCGGCGATCAGTCCGCCGGGCTGTCGGTCGGGCAGGCGCAGCGCGTGGCCGTTGCCCGAGCGCTGCTTAACCCATGCCAGCTGATGCTGCTGGACGAGCCCGCAGCAAGCCTGGATGCCCACAGCGAGCAGCGCGTAATGGAGGCCCTGAACGCTGCCTCCCGGCAGCAAACCACGCTGATGGTTACCCACCAGCTGGAAGGCATTGCCGACTGGGACCAGATCTGGGTCATGGAGAACGGTCGTATTGTTGAGCAAGGCGATTACGCCTCTCTCGTTGCAGCCCAGGGACCATTTGCCGCTCTGCTGGCGAACCGTCAGGAGGATATCTGATGCGCGCTCTGCTGCCTTATCTTGCGCTCTATAAACGCCATAAATGGATGCTGACGCTGGGGATTGTGCTGGCGATTGTCACGCTGCTCGCCAGCATTGGCCTGCTCACGCTTTCTGGCTGGTTTCTGTCGGCCTCGGCCGTCGCGGGGTTCGCCGGATTATACAGCTTCAACTATATGCTTCCGGCGGCCGGGGTTCGCGGTACCGCCATCACCCGTACTGCCGGACGCTATTTCGAACGCCTGGTGAGCCACGACGCCACCTTCCGCGTGCTGCAGCACCTGCGTATCTACACCTTCAGCAAACTGCTGCCCCTCTCCCCTGCCGGGCTGGCGCGTTTTCGTCAGGGCGAGTTGCTTAACCGCGTGGTGGCGGATGTCGACACGCTGGATCACCTTTATCTGCGCGTAATTTCCCCTATCGTGGGCGCGTTTGTGGTGATTCTGGTGGTCACGCTGGGGCTGTCTGTTCTGGATGTTCCCGTTGCGCTGACGCTGGGCGGGATAATGCTGTTAACGCTTATCGTTCTGCCGCCGCTGTTTTACCGCGCCGGGAAATCCACCGGGGAAAACCTGACTCGTCTGCGTGGGGACTATCGACAGCAGCTGACCTCCTGGCTTCAGGGCCAGGCAGAGCTGACCATTTTTGGTGCCAGCAAGTGCTACCGCGCCCGCATGGAAAGTACGGAGCTAAACTGGCATGAAGCCCAGCGCCGCCAGTCGGAACTGACGGCCTTTTCTCAGGCGCTAATGATGCTAATCGGCGGTGTGGCGGTGATTGCCATGCTGTGGCTGGCTTCCGGCGATATCGGGGGAAATACACAGCCGGGTCCTCTTATTGCCCTTTTCGTTTTCTGTGCGCTGGCCGCATTTGAAGCGCTGGCCCCGGTGACGGGCGCCTTCCAGCACCTGGGTCAGGTTATCGCCTCTGCCCTGCGCATCACCCAGATTGCCGAGCAGGAGCCTGAAGTCACGTTCAGTGCCGGACAGACCGCGGTACCAGAGCAGGTTGCGCTGACGCTTGACGATGTCACCTTCAGCTATGACAAACAGGCACAGAACGCGCTGGAGGGTATCACCCTTTCTGTTAATGCCGGACAGCGGATTGCGATCCTCGGCCGTACCGGCTGCGGTAAATCGACGCTGCTGCAGCTGCTGACCCGCGCCTGGGATCCGCAGCGCGGTCAGATTCGTTTTAATAACACGTCGCTGATCGATTTTAGCGAGCAAGCCCTGCGCAAAACCGTCAGCGTCGTTCCGCAGCGCGTGCATTTGTTTAGCGCCACACTGCGCGATAACCTGCTGCTGGCAGCCCCAGAGGCCACTGATGATACGCTTCGCGCCGTGCTGGAACAGGTCGGGCTGCATAAGCTACTTGAGGACGATGGATTGAACAGCTGGCTGGGTGAAGGCGGCCGTCAGCTTTCCGGCGGTGAGCTGCGCCGCCTGGCGATTGCGCGCGCGCTGCTGCACGATGCTCCGCTGATGCTGCTTGACGAGCCCACCGAAGGGCTGGACGCCACGACCGAGAGTCAAATCCTTGATTTGCTGGCCAATGTCATGACCGGTAAAACCGTCCTGATGGTCACGCACCGCCTGCGCGGACTGGCGAGTTTTGATCGGATAATTGTGATGGACAACGGACACATTATTGAGCAAGGTAGTCACGCAGAGCTGTTGGCGAAACAGGGTCGCTACTACCAGTTTAAACAGCGTCTGTAGACTATATTTGTAGCGTCCTCACTCGCGTACTGGAGTTTTGCTGTCATGCGCCTGGTCCAGCTTTCTCGTCATAACATCGCGTTCCCTTCTCCGGAAGGGGCGCTGCGTGAGCCCAATGGGCTGCTGGCCCTTGGCGGTGACCTCAGTCCTGCTCGACTATTGATGGCATACCAGCGCGGTATCTTCCCCTGGTTTTCTCCCGGCGATCCGATTTTATGGTGGTCTCCCGATCCGCGCGCCGTGCTGTGGCCAGATCAGTTTCACCTGAGCCGCAGCATGAAGCGTTTCCATGCAAAATCACCGTACCGCGTCACCCTTAATCACGCCTTTGGTCAGGTCATTGAAGGCTGTGCCGAAGACCGCTTTGAGGGAACATGGATAACCCGAGATATTATTACCGCCTACCACCAGCTTCATGAGCTTGGCTACGCCCACTCAATCGAGGTGTGGGACGGCGGAGCACTCGTCGGCGGCATGTATGGCGTGGCGCAGGGTACGCTGTTTTGCGGCGAGTCGATGTTCTCCCGCGCGGTTAACGCCTCGAAAACGGCGCTGCTGGTCTTCTGCCAGGCATTTGCCCAGCGCGGCGGACGCCTGATCGATTGTCAGGTGCTCAACGAGCACACGGCCTCTCTCGGTGCCGTTGAGATCCCGCGACGCCAGTACATTGAGCATCTGGATGCCAGCCGTCAGGAGAAGCTCCCCCGCGACTTCTGGATACCGAGAACGCTCTTTATGCCCAATGCCTAAATGTTTTCCGCATATTTTTTGTGAGGGTGTTATAATTATGCCGCAGAGTAGCTTCTGCCTGTTGCCCCGCCGCCGTTTGGGACCCTCGCTTCAGATAACGTTCTGACGTTTATCCTGTTGTCTCCCCTTTACGAATGCGTTTCCTGTTCGGTTGTACCGTGACGCTTGGGCAATGCGCCGAAACTGTTTTGCTGCGTTTTAATCGCGCAATTCTTTACTTAATTGATGAATTTCGGCATTATCTTGCCGGTTCAAAACTTGGTAGTGATACCCCAGAGGATTAGATGGCCAAAGAAGACAATATTGAAATGCAGGGTACCGTACTTGATACGTTGCCTAATACCATGTTTCGCGTAGAGCTGGAAAACGGTCACGTGGTAACTGCGCACATCTCCGGTAAAATGCGCAAAAACTACATCCGCATTTTGACGGGCGACAAAGTGACTGTTGAACTGACCCCGTACGACCTGAGCAAAGGCCGCATTGTCTTCCGTAGTCGCTAATTGTTTTCGCCTGTAATGGCAGATGAATATTAAATAAGGCCGGGATTTTCCCGGCCTTACTTTTTTGTGCTGCAGGCGATTATTTGAGCATTCGATTCTGCCTCAGGGCTGTCTGTTCGACAGCAATGCCAGCCACTGAAAGTGACCGACATTAGCAGCCGCAATGTCCTTTAATGGCTGTGTCTCGCTATGCTTTCAGCCGTTTGCCACCTGGTAACCTATATTTATCAAAGCATCAAGCTCGTCTTTCGCAAACAACCTTGCCCGATAGCACTCGCCTGGGAACTCGGGATAGCCATCCAGAGTACAAATCAGATCGTAGATTGTGGCAATAATATGGCCTGTCGCATCACTGATAAAGAAAGAGCGAGCGTGGTTGGTGTAGATACCATAGTAGTCACCATAATCGATTGCAGCCCCCATAAAATCAGTGATTTGAGGAACGCGAGAGGAAGGTAACTGGATAATGCTACCTGTCTGAGTTGCTGTTTTGGCAACCAGATCAACAGCATAGAACATGACCCTTGCAGGATCGGTTTTGTAAACATCAGCCGTTGGATCAAGAGTAATATCACGAGTAACCGCGTTTCCTTCATTATCAACGCAGGAGCGATTATCAAATAGCGAAAGAACGAATTTGCCTTCGGCCTCATTGTTTAACCCAGCAAAAGCGCTATTTTTAGTGACGAATACGGTATGAGCACCATTTTCAAAATTCGTAATACCGGAAGTTTCTATCTGCGTAACGCCCTGCCCCGCTGCGAAACCAGGGTTAAATCCACCGGTATTAATACTCCATAATATCGTACCATCGGCAGGAGAAATACCAAACGTCAGGCCTGCAGAGCGAGTATGGACAACAATCGCTTCAGAGTTTGCTTCACCCTCGGGGATCCAGGAAAGCGAGTTAAGGTGAGCATCGTTTGTAGGGCTATTATTCAGGATCTGCGTATTATCGAATGCACGCGTATAATTTTTTGCCCACAGCATCATGCCTGTCTTTTCATCAAATTTTAAAATTGATGCATCCTGCCTCATCGTATTGGTCGAACGATCCGGGTTATCATTACCAATCATGAAGAGATTACCGGCTGAATCCCAGATCAGATCGTGGGTATTAGCATAGCGGTTGCCATCGCGGTCACGTAAATCAAATTCCAGAATCTCATTGCCTAAAATATCAATTTTAAAAAAACGTCGGCCATACCAGTGTTCATCTTCATCACTGCCGATATAGAAATAACCATTATGCGTTTTTAGCATCTGATTACGATAGGGCTGAGCATAATAGCAACGAAGATCGCCATTTTGGTCGTAACCATCACAATTGGTGGTCATTAACCAACTGTTTCCCCATACGGCCGCAAACTTAGTGGGATCCGTTTGCTCAATATCGATATGGAATATTGTCGCATCGCGATAGACTTGTTCCTGTGTGCTTACCTGAATGGTTTGATTAAAAATTTCCACTCCGCTAAGGTTTTTAAAAACAACCTGCACTTGATTAAGATAGTTTGCGTACAGTCCAATAACCGGAATTTTTATCTCAGATAGAGAGATAATGTCATTTGATGAATACGTAAAATCTAAACTTGATGCGCTAGTTAATCTTCCAAGAACTGTATAGGAATATGTTACCGCTTCATCAATTATAAACTTCAGATATACTGCAAGCTGGTTATTTGCAGGCGCGAGATCCATTCCAAGATAGGTAATTGCCATGTTGTTCACCTGTTATTAAGTATTACTGTTCAACTTCTTTTACACGCATTTCTTTCACCTGTTGGGGAATGATCTTATTTCCTTTTACCAGATAATCAATAACCGCATCAGAAAGGTTATACCCACCTTTTACCTGTTTGTTCTGACCATCGATAAATGCGGTAAAACCATCGCCCCCAGGAGCAAGGAAACTATTTGTCGCTACGCGATAGGTATCAGTATCTACAATCGGCTTGCCATTAAGCGTAAATAGCACAACGCGGTGTCCAGCAGGTTTATGTTGGTCGTATCGCATTTCCAGTCCTTTCGACATCTGCAAAACACCATTTGTAAGTGACGCACCGTGTTCCATAAGATTGCGTAAGGATTTCCCTTTCAAATCCATGACAGTTAGCTCATTTGGAAACGGAAAAGCGCTGATAACATCGCCAAGGGTTATCGGACCGGCATTCAAGTCTGCGCGAAGACCACCTGAAT
This sequence comes from Enterobacter sp. 148H3, assembly GCF_034107425.1. Classification (NCBI taxonomy): domain Bacteria; kingdom Pseudomonadati; phylum Pseudomonadota; class Gammaproteobacteria; order Enterobacterales; family Enterobacteriaceae; genus Enterobacter; species Enterobacter sp. 148H3. The sequence continues at coordinate 27,059 of NZ_JAWNEI010000004.1, forward strand.
TAGTGAGCGCCAGCTGCGCATCAGGCGCTGCAGCAAGCATTGCATCGGTAAATAAATTTCCAAGTGAAGATGACTCACCATAGGCGCGCGTAAGCGTAACAGGAGTCTCACCAACTTTTTGGCGAACCGTTTCGGACAGTTTTTTATTCCAGGTATCAATAACGCTCTGAGTTGCCGGATCGGGTTTCCATTCATCGGCATACAGGGTTTTAAGTTCGAAGCTTTTTATTTTATGGTGATGCGTTTTTAGATCCACATCGAGAACCAGCTTACCGATATCAATCCCCCCACTGTCAGTCGAAAGTACCAACGTGTTGCCTACTTTGAGCGGCTCCACTGTTCCAACATGCGCATGTCCGGTAATCAGAATATCCAAACCCTTCACCTGCTTCGCCGTCTGAATATCCTTATCAAGGGCGCGCTTCACGTCTGCATTGCCGATACTGGACTGGCGTGCAGGGAAACCTTCATGCATAAGTGCAACGGTAATATCCACTTTTCCACGGAGTTCATCCAGATAATGCTGGAGATATTTCACCTCGTCACGCGCTTCAATCCCCTGACGCATTGACGAAGAAACGGTATCATCGAATGCAAACACGCCGTGCAACCCAATAACCCCAATTTTAATGCCATCCTTTTCGATGATGGTATAAGGGTTATTCCAGAAGAGGACATTACTGTTTTTATAAAAGACGTTCCCTAACAGTATCGGGAATTTAGCCTGACTGAGCTGTATAAGGGTATTATCCCAACCATGATCGAACTCATGATTGCCGATAGACGCAGCATCAAATGACATTGTATTCATAATATCTATGATTGCCTTCCCTTTTGTCAGGCTACTGATATACGGGCCGGTAAAATAATCCCCAGCATCGAAATAAAAAGTAGCCTTATTGTTTTTCTTTTCTTGCTTAACGTATGTTGCAATATTTGCAAAGCCACCCACAGCTCTTTTTCCCTCTGCAACATAGGGGAGTTTATAAGGCTCAACATGGGCATGCAGATCATTAGTATAAATGACGGTAACGTCCTGCGCTGGACTTAGCGAAGCATATCCCGACAATAATAAAACTGCGATTACTGTTTTTTTCATATTTCAACTCTCTAATTAAAAGAAGAGTTTCATTATCGATTAGCAAAAAACAGATTTTGTGAACTTTCTCACGGCATATAAAAAAGAGAGGCGTGAAAATCATCGACTCACAGAATCAGTTGGTGATATGCATGGAATGCGCTCCAAAAATAGACCTGAATGTTTGTAAAAGCTGGTCATGCCCTAATCTTGGAATACCCGATGCGAGTGATTATGTTGTTCCTGTTTATCGTCTCGGCTACGCTGCTCTTGAATGTCAAAAATGTGGCAGCCTTCCGCCCTTGTTTAATAAAAAAGAATGTGACGAGTGGTTCAGACACTTCATGCAACAAAAATTGGGAAATACAGGACAAGGTTGTCCTCGCTGTTTTACAACTCGCATCATTCACTATGGATACACAAAAGCCAGAACCCCACGCCTTCAATGTTGTACCTGCCGCTATGTGTTTACTCCACACTATGACAATGCTCAATGCCAGGATAAAAATATCGCCCTTCTTTCCCGGCTCGAACAAGGGGTGCACTCTGGTGAAACGACAAATCAAAGGGTCCTTGCGCAAGCGGTTAACGGGTTCGAGCACGATCTGCATGTTTCATTCCCTGCGCTAACAAGGGTGTCAACGACCACAATAGTTCTACCGTTTCAGGGTCATTCTGCGAGGCAAAAACTGTATGTTGTGATCAGTGCCGATGCTGACTCCGGCAAAATTATTCAAATAACAACCAACTATTGCGACTGGAAGGCAGGCGATTCGTTGCTCTATAAAAGCTCACAGCCCAACCCTTCTGCGATATTACCGTCGAGCGATGTTGATCTTATTCGTGAGCAAGAGAAGCAATTTCTGACGCGGAGTCAGTTTGATGAAATTCAGTACGGTAGCGCCGAACTTAAGCGAAACGACCGGGGAAGCATAGTCCGTCCTGTCATAACCATACACAGTCATTTTCAGCGATTAAAACGACGATTCCCGGGTGTAACCGATCATTATCTCGCGCATGAGTGCGTCTTGCGTGGCGGTGCAATTACGGCCTGGTCAACAGAGGTTCGCCGCGGAAAAACCAATCTGTGGTTTGTGTCTGAAAAGCCTGAAAACGCCATGCTCTCTGAAAAGTCATTTTACCTGACTGGCAGCTGGAAAATGGGATGGTGGAAGAATGTATGGGAGCGCTGGGATAATGGCGAGAGATGCAAGATGATTGGCCTACTAACCGGACAGCAAAGTACAGCGGAACCTGCTTTGATTACGCTTGCACCCTGCACTGCATTTGGTGCCTGGCTGAAAGCCCATCCATGGTCATTACAGTGTCATAACTATGGGGCCCGGGTAGTAAGCCAGCATTTAGTGGGTCTTGGCTGTATTTATAACCAAAAATTGATTCTGTGAGCCCGTATTTTACGTCTTATAAACCGGCTCCAGGCAATAACACATGTTCAGGTGAGCACGTAAGATTGTCAATTCATACACTTACAGGATGCCAGTCCTGACACCTGATTTGCAGGTTCGCCTCCACTTTATTACTGTGGATTTATCCAGAATCCAACGTCGAACAAAAGTGGAAAGCGCCTCGCAAAATTCCTCTGCGGCCTGATGCCGTCATCCCGGCCCTCTCCCACTGTAAGAGGGAGAAAAGCAGGAACAAAAAAACCGGGCAAATGCCCGGTTTTTAACATTAGCCTTCAACTCACTCAGTGAGCCGCTTCCGGCTTGTGCTTCGCCGCACTCTGGAAATCGTACGTCAGTTCGTTCTTCGTCTGATCCAGCGCCACGGTCACCTGGCCGCCGTCCACCAACGAGCCAAACAGCAGCTCGTTCGCCAGCGGTTTCTTCAGGTTGTCCTGAATTACACGCGCCATTGGACGGGCGCCCATCGCACGGTCGTAGCCTTTCTCGGCCAGCCAGTTTCGGGCCTCCTGGCTCACTTCCAGCGACACGCCTTTCTGATCCAGCTGAACCTGCAGCTCGACGATGAACTTATCCACGACCTGATGGATCACCTCGGTAGACAGGTGATCGAACCAGATAATGTTGTCCAGACGGTTACGGAACTCCGGCGTGAAGATCTTCTTGATCTCCTCCATCGCATCGGTGCTGTTATCCTGGTGGATCAGGCCGATGGACTTACGCTCGGTTTCTCGCACCCCGGCGTTAGTGGTCATTACCAGCACCACGTTGCGGAAGTCAGCTTTGCGCCCGTTGTTGTCGGTCAGCGTCCCGTTGTCCATCACCTGCAGCAGGATGTTGAACACGTCCGGGTGCGCTTTCTCGATTTCATCGAGCAGCAGTACCGCGTGCGGGTGCTTGATCACCGCGTCGGTGAGCAGGCCGCCCTGGTCAAAGCCCACGTAGCCAGGAGGCGCACCAATCAAACGGCTGACGGTGTGACGCTCCATATACTCGGACATATCAAAGCGCAGCAGCTCAATGCCCAGCGCTTTGGAGAGCTGAACCGTTACCTCGGTTTTCCCCACGCCGGTCGGGCCGGCAAACAGGAAGGAACCAACAGGCTTGTGCTCATGCCCCAGCCCGGCACGGGCCATCTTGATCGCTTCGGTTAAGGCTTCAATGGCTTTATCCTGACCAAAGACCAGCATTTTCAGGCGATTACCGAGGGTGCGCAGCGTGTCGCGGTCGCTCTGAGAAACACTCTTCTCGGGGATACGCGCGATGCGGGCCACCACGGACTCAATATCCGCCACGTTAACGGTTTTCTTACGCTTGCTGGCCGGCATCAGGCGCGCACGCGCCCCGGCCTCATCAATCACATCAATCGCCTTATCCGGCAGATGACGGTCGTTGATGTATTTCACCGCCAGCTCCACCGCCGCACGTACCGCTTTCGCGGTGTAACGCACGTCGTGGTGCGCTTCGTACTTCGGCTTCAGGCCGTTGATGATCTGCACCGTTTCCTCGACGGACGGTTCGGTCACGTCGATTTTCTGGAAGCGGCGCGCCAGCGCACGGTCTTTCTCAAAGATGTTGCTGAACTCCTGGTAGGTCGTGGAGCCAATCACGCGGATCTTGCCGCTGGAGAGCAACGGTTTGATCAGGTTAGCCGCATCCACCTGGCCACCGGAGGCCGCACCTGCCCCGATGATGGTGTGAATTTCATCGATAAACAGGATGCTATTGGTGTCCTGCTCCAGCTGTTTCAACAGCGCCTTGAAGCGTTTTTCAAAATCACCGCGGTATTTCGTACCCGCCAGCAGCGAGCCGATATCCAGCGAGTAGATAGTGCAGTCGGCAATCACTTCCGGCACGTCGCCCTGGACAATGCGCCAGGCAAGCCCTTCGGCAATCGCGGTTTTACCCACGCCTGACTCCCCCACCAGCAGCGGGTTGTTCTTGCGGCGACGGCACAGCACCTGGATCGCGCGCTCCAGCTCTTTATCGCGACCAATCAGCGGGTCGATACCGCCAACGCGAGCAAGCTGGTTAAGGTTGGTGGTGAAGTTTTCCATACGATCCTCCCCGCCTGCTTGCTCTTCATTGTTATTGACCTGATTGCTGGAATCCGATGCCTGGTTAGGCTCGTCTTTGCGCGTTCCGTGAGAGATAAAGTTAACCACGTCGAGGCGGCTGACTTCGTGTTTGCGCAGCAGATAGGCAGCCTGTGACTCCTGCTCGCTGAAGATGGCGACCAAGACGTTTGCGCCAGTCACTTCGCTACGCCCGGAAGACTGGACGTGGAATACCGCGCGCTGCAGCACGCGCTGGAAGCTGAGCGTCGGCTGCGTGTCGCGCTCTTCTTCACTGGCTGGCAGCACCGGTGTGGTTTGTTCGATGAAGGCTTCGAGTTCCTGACGTAGCGCCACCAGATCCACGGAGCAGGCTTCCAGCGCTTCGCGGGCAGATGGGTTGCTAAGCAGTGCGAGCAGTAAATGCTCGACGGTCATAAACTCATGTCGGTGCTCACGCGCTCTGGCGAAAGCCATGTTTAAACTGAGTTCCAGTTCTTGATTGAGCATAGGCACCTCCCCCAATTTTATGCCTTATCAGGCCTTTTCCAGCGTACACAGCAACGGATGCTCGTTCTCCCTCGCATAGTCGTTCACCATCGCCACTTTGGTTTCCGCCACTTCGGCTGTGAAGATGCCGCAGATAGCTTTGCCACGATAATGAACGGTAAGCATCAGTTGCGTTGCACGTTCTACATCATAAGAAAAGAACTTTTGTAGCACGTCAATAACAAATTCCATCGGCGTGTAATCATCGTTCATTAACATAACTTTATACATAGATGGCGGTTTTAGCGCGTCGCGCACTTTGTCTTCCGCCAGCTGGTCAAAATCCAGCCAATCGTTGGTCTTACCCATTATGCATAACCACTTTGAATCTACCTCAGATGTTAGATAACAATCATCTATTACTGTCATCCGCGATGTCTGTCACAAACTGTTGCAATAGCGTTAACTGCTTCAAACTTTGGTTGATTATTGTCCCATCTCCAGCGCCAAACGCTTGACGACTTCTTTCGTTTCTCTAAATTGTACAAGCGTGAGATGGCGAGGTTTTGAACAGCCCCCACTCCACCACCGGTTCATTCCATCTTAACTTATAAGATTTACGAAGGATGTCGAAGCATGGAAATGGGTACTGTTAAGTGGTTCAACAACGCCAAAGGGTTTGGCTTCATCTGCCCCGAAGGCGGCGGCGAGGATATCTTCGCTCACTATTCCACCATTCAGATGGATGGTTACAGAACGCTCAAAGCCGGGCAGTCCGTCCGGTTCGATGTTCACCAGGGACCAAAAGGCAATCATGCCAGCCTTATCGTCCCCATTGAAGCTGAGACGGTTGCATAGCTCTCTGTTTTATTGTGTACATCCCGCAGTCAAAATGCCAGCCCGATCGGCTGGCATTTTTATTTTCGGGTTATTCCCGAGCCAGCGCGTCCACCGGATCCAGCCGCGCCGCGTTGCGGGCGGGCAACCAGCCAAACAAAATGCCGGTAAAGGTTGAACACAAGAATGCGGTAATAATGGCCACCGGCGAGAAGCCAATTTCCCAGCCGGGTAAAAAGAGCTGGAGCGCGAAGGCGATCATCATCGAGAGCGCAATCCCCATCGCACCGCCGACCAGACACACCAGCACGGCTTCAATCAAAAACTGCTGCAGCACGTCGCTGGCCCGGGCCCCGACCGCCATGCGGATGCCAATCTCCCGGGTACGTTCGGTTACCGACACCAGCATGATGTTCATCACCCCGATACCGCCGACGACCAGCGAAATCACCGCCACCAGCGTGAGGAACAGCTGAAGAGTACGTGTGGTCTTTTCCGCCGTTTTCAAGAGGCCGTCCATATTCCAGGTGAAGAAATCTTTCTTCCCGTGGCGCAGGGTTAACAGCCGCTCAAGCTGCTGTTCGGCCAGCGCGCTGTCGTAGCCCTCCTTCACGCGCACGGTGATGGAGTTGAGCCAGGACTGCCCCATAATCCGCCCGGAGATGGTGGTATAGGGCAGCCAGACGCGCAGGATCTTGCTGCTGCCAAACATCGACTGCTTCTCTTCCGCCACGCCGATAACCGTGGCAGGCATGTTGCCGACCAGGATCACTTCGCCCACCACGTTGGCTTTATTGGGGAAGAGCTGTCTGCGCGAATTCGCGTCCAGCACCACCACCTGCGCCCTGCCCGCCAGCTGCTCGGCGTTGAAGGTGGCGCCTTCGCTGAAGGTCATACCGTAGACGTTGAAGTAGTCTCCGCTCACGCCGTTCGCGCTGGCTGCCATGTCAACATTACCCACGCGCAGACGCAGGTTCTGCGACACCGCAGGCGTGGCGGAGTTGACCCATGGCTGCTTCTGAATGGCCGCCAGGTCGTCGTATTTCAGTGCCTGTTGATACTGCGGCTCGTCGTCGCCAAAGTCTTTGCCGGGATAGACGTCAATGGTATTGGTGCCAATAGCGCGGATATCTGCCAGCACCAGCTGCTTGGCCGCGTCGCCCACCACCACGATCGACACCACCGAGGCGATACCGATAATGATGCCGAGCATCGTCAGCAGGGTACGCATTTTGTTGGCCGCCATCGCCAGCCAGGCCATGGTCAGCGCTTCGCAAAAGCCGCTGGAGAACTGCCCCCAGCCGGTTGATGCCGGCAGCGCTTCTTTCGGCGCCGCAGCCCTGGGCTCACGCGGCGGCGGGTTGCTGACCAGCTCGCCGTCGCGGATCTCAATTATGCGCTCCGCCTGCGCCGCCACCTGCGGATCGTGGGTCACGATGATGACGGTGTGCCCCCGATCGCGAAGCTGGTGCAGGATCGCCATCACCTCTTCGCCGGAATGGCTGTCGAGCGCCCCGGTCGGCTCATCCGCGAGGATCACCTGCCCGCCGTTCATCAGGGCACGGGCAATACTCACGCGCTGCTGCTGGCCGCCGGACAGCTGCGAGGGCTGGTATTCCACCCGCTCCGCCAGCCCCAGACGCGTCAGCAGCATCTGCGCGCGTTCAAGTCGCTTTTTCCGCTCGACGCCCGCATACACCGCGGGCACTTCAACGTTCTGCGCCGCATTAAGATGAGAAAGCAGATGGTAACGCTGGAAGATAAAGCCGAAATGTTCCCGGCGCAGCTTCGCCAGCGCGTCGCCGTCCAGCGTGGAGACATCCGTTCCGGCCACGCGGTACGTGCCGCTGGTGGGTTTATCCAGACAGCCGAGAATGTTCATCAGCGTCGATTTACCGGAACCCGATGCCCCGACAATCGCCACCATCTCGCCCGCCTCCACGCGCAGGGAGATGCCCTTCAGCACCTCCACCGGGCCGTCGCCCGACGGATAGCTGCGACGAATGTCCTTCAGCTCAAGCAGCGCCGTCATTTGGCGGCTCCGGGCAGGCTTTCGCTGACAACAACCTCCTCGCCCTCTTCCAGTCCTTTCACCACCACCACGTCGGTGTCGTTGCGCGCGCCTATCACAACCTCACGCTCGCGCGTTTCGCCGTTGCGCAGCACTTTCACTTTATAACGGCTATCCCCGGCGGATTCGCCGAGCGCGGAGAGCGGAATGGTCAGCACGTTCTTCACGCCGGTCAGCTGGATATGCACCTGTGCGGTCATGTCCAGACGCAGCACGCCCTGCGGGTTTGGCACCTCAAAGCGGGCATAGTAAAAAATAGCGTCGTTAACTTTTTCCGGCGTCGGCAGAATGTCTTTCAGCACGCCTTCGTAGCGCGTCTGCGGATCGCCCAGCACCGTAAACCAGGCGTTCTGTCCCGGCTTAAGATGGATAACATCCGCCTCTGAAACCTGGGCTTTGACCAGCATAGTGCTCATGTCCGCCAGCGTCAGAATGTTTGGCGCCTGCTGCGCGGCAATCACCGTCTGGCCCTGCAGCGTAGTGATCTGGGTCACTTCACCCGCCATCGGCGCAACGATTTTGGTGTAGTCGAGGTTGGTTTTCGCCGTATCCAGCGAGGCCTGATTGCGCTTGATTTGCGCGTCAATCGTGCCAATCTGCGCCTGTTTCACCGCCAGTTCCGTGGTGGCCGTGTCTAAATCCTGCTTCGAAATCGCCTGGGTTTTGGCCAGCGCCTGCTGTCGGGTCAGCGTCACCTGCGCCAGGTTACGTTCTGCCAGCGCCTGCGCACGCTGCGCGCGCAGCTCCATCAGCGTGGCTTCCACCTCGCGGATCTGGTTCTCAGCCTGCTCAGGGTCGATAACGCCGAGCAGCTGGCCTTTTTTCACCTTATCGCCAATCTCAACCGACAGCGTTTTCAGCTGGCCGCTAACCTGCGCGCCGACGTCAACCTTGCGCAAAGCGTCAAGCTTGCCCGTCGCAAGGACGTTTTGCTGCAGTTCCCCCGGGCGAACAATCAGTGTCTGATACTGCGGCACCGGCGCATTCAGCACCTGCCATAGCCAGTACCCACCGGCTAAAACCACGACCGCCAGCAGCAGAAACAGCGTTCTGCGTTTTCCCTTGATATTCATAAATATTCCAAATAAATGTTCTGGCAATTATAAATGTTGATTCTATCTAAACGACTCCTCAACGAAACCCCTGTTCTCTGAAATCGCCCTAATTTGTTTACGAGACGTTGACATTTCTCCTGTTGAAATAGCGATATTCCAAAAGGATCAGGATCTACCATGTCTTCTATCGTCGACACATCACTTTCAAACCTGCCGCAGCCTAAATCCGGCTGGCAACTCTTCAAAAAACTGGCTTTCGGTGAGATCGCGCCCGGGCTGGCATGGGAAAAAACCGCCTACAGACGTAAGTTCATGCTGCGTTCACTGGCGACACCGCTCAGCACCGCTCGCCTGCTGTCTGACCTTGCAGAACATCCGCACCTGATGCAAATGCTCCAGGTTCAGCCGGGACTGCCCTGCCGCCTTCATCGTCCGTGGTTGACGGTCAATATGGATAGACAGCGTACGCTGGAATCGCTGTCATGGCACTATCAGATGATGTGTCGCCAGCTGCCGGCAAAGCTGACCAGTGGTTATCTTTCAAAGCAGGGCGTGACTCTGCTGACCTTAACCGGAAAAGATGAACAGCAATTTACCGTCCGTCTGTGTGCCGATGCGTTTATGGATAAAGAGGGAGAAGCTACCCTCGTTTTCTGTGACGGTCAAAATACGGCGCTGGCGGAGATGACCTTTACCCTCTGCCAGTTTGAGGGAAAATCGACGCTGTTCATTGGCGGTTTGCAGGGCGCAAAAGCGCATGTTCCGCATGAGCTGATCCAGGGTGCGACGAAAGCCTGCCATGGCCTGTTCCCGAAACGTCTGCTGGTCGAGGCCGCCATGACCCTCGGCGCCGCGTTCCCGGTAGAGCAAATTGTCGCCGTCAGTAACGATACGCACATTTATCGCAGCTGGCGCTACCGCAAGAAAAAAGAGGGGAAACTGTTGGCCGATTACGACAGTTTCTGGATCTCCATCGGCGGTGAAAAGCAGGACAGCGGTAACTTTATGCTGCCGCTCGTCATGCCGCGTAAACCGATGGAAGAGATCGCCAGCAAAAAGCGTTCCGAATATCGCCGCCGCTACGAGCTGCTGGATAGCCTGATTCAGCAGGTGAAACAGGCGACCCAACGTTAATCTGCTCTCCCGCGAGCCAGCCACAGCACGCGGGAGAACATCTTCCGCAACAGGGTCGGTACAGCCTCCACGCCCCGCCTCCCCGCCTCCGTCGCCACTTCAATGGCTAAATCCGGTTTTGAGGAACGATGAATAGCTTTGGCGATCACGCGCCGCATATTCATCGGGACATCGACCGGCACCATGGCAATTCGGTGGAATACGTCGTCAAACCCCTGACGATACATAAAGTGTTCCATGTCCATGGCGGGCAGCATAGTTAAATGGTCGCGCTCTTCCTCTCGCTCGTTACTCAGCAGGCTTCGCACGGTCGAGGCATATTTTTTGCCAGCCTCATCGCCGTCGACCAGAACGTGCCACTCGATCCCCATCCGGCGGGCAAATTTTATCAGTGGCTTTAATCCCGACTGGGCGAACTCGATAACCTTGATGCCTTCCGCATCAAAATGGTGGCCGCACTGGCGCGCCAGTTCGTTGATGACCCAGGTTTCCGTTTCCCCCTCAACCAGCAGCCAGCAGCGGGCAAAGAGCGACGACGCCCGGTTAAAGCGAATATGGAAAGCGATGCGCCGCCCGTCTTCCGCGTTCAAACCGCCCGGCCCAAGCCGGAAAGCGGAGACGCGGGAGGATTCACGCACCAGGCGACAGACGTGTTCTACCGGCGTCAGCGATAATAGCTCCCCGGAATTGGTGGTCGTGACACGCTGGAGCGGCAGCAGATTCAGCAGATGCCATGCCACGGAGAGCATGATGGGATGGAGGCGCGTTTCCGGGTCTTCCACCAGCAGCAGCGGCCGGGCGTCCCGGTCAAGACGAACGGTGCCTTTGGCCTGCAGAAGCGTTGAAAACAGCCCCAGCAGAATCACCCGATGGGTACGACCTCCGGGCCGGTCGATCATCCGGTTAATGATGTCGAGATAACGCCAGCTTCGCTGCTCATCATGAGAGCGGCGGCGCATCAGGCGATGGCGCGACTCAGACGTTCCCTGTTCGGAAAAATAGTGCTCCAGAAGCTGTACCATTGCGGACAACCCCTGACGAATTTGGCCATCAGTAAGATTCTGCGGACGCGACACCAGCTCTCTTGCCAGAAAATCCAGCTCGCGGGCGGTGACTTCCACTTCCGGCATATTGGGTACGGTACCGTTACGAATACGCCGCATAAAACGCGCATCGCGCAGGCGTAACACAGGCGTCAGACGGATCAGGTGACGGGCCAGATCGTCGATATTGTCCAGCGGGATGGGGTTAGCTTTCTCATCGAGAAAATCACGCAGGGTGAGTACCCCCTCGTTCTCCGCCATCTCACCTTCCAGCCGGTAGAAAATCCGTTGAAAACCGTCATCGCACGGCACCCAACAGGGTGACAGCGGGCGGAAGCGACGCACGCGGTGACGTCCGGGCTCGGATTCGCGGAACGTCAGGATGATGTGCAGGTGCTTCTCGCGCCCCGTCACGTCGCCGGGTGGAAACCAGAAATCGTCGCGGACAAAGTGATACAGATCGTCCTCGGGCGAAAGCAGTAGCGTCAATGCATCCAGCAGGCTGGACTTGCCCCACGCGTTCTCGCCGATCAGGACGTTGTTTTGCTCCAGCTGCAGTGACAGGCGGTTAATACCGCGAAACCCGACAATTTCCACACGTTCGAGAAGCATAAATCCCCCGACAAATGATCACTTTTTCCTTCAAGTTATCAGCAGTATAGCGGGAGGTGCTCTGTCACGACAGCATAACATTCACCCTTACAAGAATTGGTCTATGCTCTATTTACCGCTGATTTGAACAAGGATTGACATCACATTGCCTTAAATCAAATTAATCGAATTTATTTAAGTGGCGAAGGGATGTTGTTGGTTTCTAAAATACGGGCTCTTCGAGTCGTCATCCCTTTATGGCGATATATCCCGCGCGCGGGAAAGCGTGCGGAAATTTTTGAGGTGGTTATGTTTAGAAAATTGGCAGCAGAATGCTTTGGTACATTCTGGCTGGTATTTGGTGGCTGCGGTAGTGCCGTTCTGGCAGCAGCATTCCCGGAATTAGGCATTGGTTTTGTCGGCGTCGCGCTGGCTTTTGGTTTAACCGTGTTAACCATGGCGTTTGCCGTCGGGCATATTTCCGGCGGTCATTTTAACCCGGCCGTGACATTAGGTTTATGGGCCGGCGGTCGTTTTCCGGCGAAAGAGGTAATTGGTTATATTGTGGCGCAGGTGGTTGGCGGTATTATTGCGGCTGGCGTTCTGTACGTAATTGCCAGCGGTAAAGCCGGGTTCGACGCGGCGGCCAGCGGCTTTGCCTCTAACGGCTTCGGCGAGCATTCTCCGGGCGGCTACTCCATGTTGTCTGCCATCGTGATTGAAATTGTGCTGACCGCCGGCTTCCTGCTGGTGATCCACGGCGCAACCGACAAACATGCGCCAGCTGGTTTTGCCCCGATTGCCATTGGTCTGGCGCTGACGCTTATCCACCTGATTTCTATTCCGGTCACCAACACCTCCGTTAACCCGGCACGCAGTACCGCCGTCGCCATCTTCCAGGGCGGCTGGGCGCTTGAGCAGCTGTGGCTGTTCTGGGTGATGCCAATTATCGGTGGTATCCTGGGCGGCGTGCTGTACCGCACCCTGCTGGAAAAACGCGATTAATTGCTCGCGGTGTCGGGTGGCGCTAACGCTTACCCGACCTACGTGAGAATGCACTTGTAGGCCGGGTAAGGCGCAGCCGCTACCCGGCTCTCTTTTGCCGCTTTACTGAACAGCCTTTATTGGGTAGTGTCACTGGCGCTTAACCGATACTCAAAAAGGACCGGCTGTTCATGTTTTCAGGACTCCTCATCATTTTGTTGCCCTTGATCGTGGGCTATCTTATTCCGCTCCATCGTGAATCCGCATTAAGGCTCATTAATCGATTCCTCAGCTGGATTGTCTACGTGATACTTTTCTTTATGGGGATTAGCCTGGCATTTCTGGACAACCTGTCAGCGAATTTACTCTCAATTCTCCATTATTCTGTCGTCACCGTAGTCGTTATTTTGCTGTGCAATATTGCCGCGCTGCTGTGGCTGGAACGCACTATTCCATGGAAAAATCACCATCATCAGGAAAAGCTTCCTTCTCGAATTGCAATGGCGCTTGAATCGTTAAAATTATGCGGCGTGGTGGTGCTCGGTTTTCTTCTTGGGCTGACCGGTTGGGCTTTTTTGCAGCACGCAACTGAGGCCAGCGAATATACGCTGATCTTCCTGCTGTTCCTTATTGGTATTCAGCTGCGAAATAATGGCATGACCCTGAGGCAAATTGTCCTGAACCGTCGGGGAATGATGGTTGCCGTCATTGTTGTCGCCAGTTCAATGGTGGCGGGCGTCATTAATGCCTTTGTGCTCGATCTGCCGCTGAAAACCGGCCTGGCGATGGCATCAGGTTTTGGCTGGTACTCCCTCTCCGGTATTCTGCTTACTGAATCATTCGGCCCGGTGATCGGCAGCGCTGCCTTCTTTAACGATCTGGCGCGAGAGCTGATCGCCATCATGCTGATCCCGAGCCTGGTTCGCCGCAGTCGTTCTACCGCGCTGGGCCTGTGCGGTGCGACGTCGATGGACTTTACCCTGCCGGTATTACAACGCTCCGGCGGGCTGGAGATGGTGCCCGCGGCTATCGTTCACGGCTTCATTTTAAGCCTCCTGGTTCCGGTTCTGATGGCCTTTTTCTCAGCCTGATACTTCTTTGGCGGTAGGTTTCCTGCCGCCAAAATTGCGCTAAATCAATCTCCCTCTATTTTGTAGCAGAAAGCCCTTTTCACCGTTCCGGCACGAGCATAACCTTAAACATGTATATCAAATATAACTTTAACAGGTGTGATTATGTTTTGTGTGCAATGTGAACAAACCATCCGTACCCCGGCAGGCAACGGCTGCTCCTACGCACAGGGTATGTGCGGCAAAACCGCAGAAACATCTGACCTGCAGGACCTGCTGATTGCGGCTCTGCAAGGCCTTTCCGCCTGGGCGTTCAAAGCCCGCGAATACGGCATAGTCGACCACTACGTCGACAGCTTCGCCCCGCGCGCGTTTTTCTCCACGCTGACCAACGTTAACTTCGACTCTCCGCGCATTGTCGGCTACGCCCGCGAAGCGATTGCCCTGCGTGAAGCGCTGAAGGCACAGTGTCTGAAGGCGGATGCCAGCGCCCGCGTGGAAAACCCGATGTCAGAACTTCAGCTGGTCAGCGACGATCTCGGCGACCTCCAGCGCCAGGCGGCAGAATTCACCCCGAACAAAGACAAAGCGGCGATTGGGGAGAACATTCTCGGCCTGCGCCTGCTGTGCCTGTACGGCCTGAAAGGCGCTGCGGCGTATATGGAGCACGCGCACGTTCTGGGTCAGTACGACAATGAGATTTATGCGCAGTACCACAAAATCATGGCGTGGCTGGGCACCTGGCCTGCCGATATGAATGCCCTGCTTGAGTGCTCAATGGAAATCGGCCAGATGAACTTCAGGGTGATGAGCATTCTGGACGCCGGTGAAACCAGCACCTACGGCCACCCGACGCCAACGCAGGTCAACGTCAAGGCTACCGAAGGCAAGTGCATCCTGATCTCCGGTCACGACCTGAAAGATCTCTACAACCTGCTGAAGCAAACCGAAGGCACCGGCGTTAACGTTTATACCCACGGTGAAATGCTGCCCGCGCACGGCTACCCGGAGCTGCGTAAATTTAAGCATCTGATCGGTAACTACGGCAGCGGCTGGCAGAATCAGCAGGTTGAGTTCGCCCGCTTCCCGGGCCCTATCGTGATGACATCTAACTGCATCATCGACCCTACCGTCGGCGCGTACGATGACCGCATCTGGACCCGCAGCATCGTCGGCTGGCCGGGCGTGAGCCATCTTGAAGGTGATGATTTCGGTCCGGTTATCGCCCAGGCGCAGCAGATGGCGGGCTTCCCGTACAGCGAGATCCCGCACCTGATCACCGTCGGCTTCGGTCGCGAGACGCTTCTCGGCGCCGCCGATTCACTGATCGATCTCGTCAGCCGTGAAAAGCTGCGCCACATCTTCCTCGTCGGCGGCTGCGACGGCGCGCGCGGCGAGCGTAACTACTTCACCGATTTCGCCACCAGCGTGCCGGAAGACTGCCTGATCCTGACCCTGGCGTGCGGTAAATACCGATTCAACAAGCTGGACTTCGGCGATATCGAAGGCCTGCCGCGCCTGATTGATGCGGGCCAGTGTAACGATGCTTACTCGGCCATCATTCTGGCGGTCACCCTGGCGGAGAAACTGGGCTGCGGCGTGAACGATCTGCCTCTGTCCCTGGTGCTGTCATGGTTTGAGCAGAAAGCGATTGTCATCCTGCTGACCCTGCTCTCTCTTGGCGTCACCAACATCGTGACCGGACCGACCGCGCCAGGCTTCCTGACGCCGGACCTGCTGGCCGTGCTGAACGAGAAATTCGGTCTGCGTTCCGTGACCAACGTTGAAGACGATATGAAGCAGCTGCTGAGCGCGTAAGGAGGGATTCATGACCATGCCAACCTCACTATGCCCGTGGCGGATGCAGGTTCATCACATCCATCAGGAGACGCCGGATGTGTGGACTCTGTCGCTGTTGTGCCATGACTACTATCCATATCGTGCAGGCCAGTATGCGCTGGTCAGCATTCGCAATTCGGCGGACACCCTGCGCGCCTACACGATCTCCTCGACGCCGGGCGTGAGCGAATACATTACGCTCACCGTCCGCCGCATTGACGACGGCGCGGGCTCCCAGTGGCTGACGCAGGACGTGAAACGCGGGGATTACATCTGGCTGTCCGACGCGCAGGGGGAATTCACCTGTGACGACAAAGCTGACGATAAATTCCTGCTGCTGGCGGCGGGCTGTGGCGTAACGCCGATTATGTCAATGCGCCGCTGGCTGGCGAAGAACCGCCCCCAGGCCGACGTGCAGACGATCTTCAGCGTCCGTTCCCCGGAAGATGTGATTTTTGCCGAGGAGTGGCGTGAATACCCGGTGACGCTGGTGGCTGAGCACAACGCGACCCACGGTTTTGTGCCTGGTCGCCTGAGCCGCGAGCTGCTGCAAAGCGTGCCGGATGTTGCGAACCGAACGGTGATGACCTGCGGCCCGGCGCCGTACATGGCTATCGTGGAAGAAGAAGTGAAAGCGCTTGGCGTAACCCGTTTCTTCAAAGAGCAGTTCTTCACGCCGGTGGCGGAAGCGGCAAGCAGCGGCGTTAGGTTCACCAAACTGCAGCCTGCCCAGACCTTCTTTGGCCGCGTGGGGACCACGCTGCTGGAGGCGCTGGAAAGCAACAAGGTGCCGGTAGCGGCTGCCTGTCGTGCTGGCGTGTGTGGCTGCTGTAAAACCAAAGTGGTTTCCGGTGAGTACACCGTCACCAGCACCATGACGCTGTCCGACGCGGAAATTGCCGAGGGTTACGTGCTGGCGTGCTCGTGCCATCCGCAGGGGGATTTGATCCTCGCATAAACGATAAACGTTCGTTCGTAGGCCCGGTAAGCGTCAGCGCCACCGGGCTTTTTTGCCGGGCGGTACTGCGTTTACCCGACCAACAATTTTACCGCCACGCGGGCGCTTTACCCAGCGCAAACCGCCCTGCCCCTAAAAACGCGACAGCCAGCGAGCCGATAAAGAAGTACACCAGGCTTTCAATCGCCCATGCCCCAACCTTATCAAGGGCGAACGTTTCACCCATTCCCACCATCAGCCACGCCACAATCATCGTAAACGCCAGTACCAGCGCGGCCGGCCGCGTAAACAACCCGACAATAATCAGGATCGGCGCCACGACTTCGCCAACCAACACGCCGTAGGCGATAAATCCCGGCAGCCCTTTTTCCACCAGCATGCCGCTGATAAACCCCACGCCGCCAAAAAGCTTGTGCAAACCGTGAAAAAGCATCAGCCCGCCGACGGCAAGTCGTAACAAGAGTTTGCCAAGATCGTCGCAAGATAGCTTTTCATTAACAGCAATTAACAATGATTTAAACATTTGAAATTATTCCTGTTTTAACTGAGACACTGCCAGATTATGCCGAATAATTGCGCGTGAAAAGCACCTTTTAATTGTGGGGATACGACGGGCAATACGGAGACTTTCTTCTAAGCTTGTAAGCGTTATCACAAAAAGGAGACGGACAACCATGAAACAAACCGTGGCTGCATATATAGCGAAAACGCTCGAACAGGCTGGCGTAAAACGTATCTGGGGCGTCACCGGCGACTCCCTGAACGGACTCAGCGACAGCCTTAACAAGATGAAGACCATCGAATGGATGCCGACCCGCCATGAAGAGGTTGCCGCCTTCGCCGCAGGCGCTGAAGCGCAGCTTACGGGTGAACTGGCCGTGTGTGCGGGCTCGTGCGGACCGGGTAACCTTCATCTGATCAACGGTCTCTTCGACTGTCACCGCAATCACGTGCCGGTGCTGGCGATTGCCGCCCACATCCCCTCGTCCGAAATCGGCAGCGGCTATTTTCAGGAGACGCATCCGCAGGAGCTGTTCCGTGAATGCAGCCACTATTGCGAACTGGTTTCATCCCCGGAGCAGATCCCTCAGGTGCTGGCGATCGCCATGCGTAAAGCCGTGCTGAATCGCGGCGTTTCTGTGGTCGTTATTCCGGGCGATGTGGCCCTCAAGGCTGCGCCGGAAGGGGCCAGCACTCACTGGTATCACGCCCCGCAGCCCGTCGTCACACCAGCAGAAGAGGAGCTGAAAAAGCTGGCGCAGCTGCTGCGTTACTCCAGCAATATCGCCCTGATGTGCGGCAGCGGCTGCGCTGGCGCGCACAAGGAGCTGCTGGAATTTGCCGGAAAGCTGAAAGCCCCGATTGTCCACGCCCTGCGCGGCAAAGAGCACGTCGAGTACGACAACCCCTACGATGTTGGCATGACCGGACTGATCGGTTTTTCCAGCGGCTTCCATACCATGATGAACGCCGACACGCTGATCCTGCTTGGTACCCAGTTCCCGTATCGCGCGTTCTACCCGACGGATGCCAAAATCATTCAGATTGATATCAACCCTGCCAGTATCGGCGCGCACAGCAAGGTCGATATGGCGCTGGTGGGCGATATCAAATCTACCCTTGCAGCCCTGCTGCCGCTGCTGGAAGAGAAAACCGACCGCAAGTTCCTTGATAAGGCGCTAAGCGACTATCGCGATGCCCGCAAGGGGCTGGACGACCTCGCAAAACCAAGCGACAAAGCCATTCACCCGCAGTACCTGGCGCAGCAAATCAGCCATTTCGCGGACGACGACGCCATTTTTACCTGCGACGTGGGCACGCCAACCGTCTGGGCGGCACGCTATCTGAAGATGAACGGCAAGCGTCGCCTGCTCGGCTCGTTCAACCACGGCTCGATGGCCAACGCCATGCCGCAGGCGCTGGGCGCAAAAGCCACGGCGCCGGAGCGTCAGGTGGTGGCGATGTGCGGCGACGGCGGGTTCAGCATGCTGATGGGGGATTTCCTGTCGGTGGTACAGATGAAGCTCCCGCTAAAAATCGTGGTATTTAACAACAGCGTGCTGGGCTTCGTAGCGATGGAGATGAAGGCCGGAGGCTATCTCACGGACGGTACCGAGCTGCACGACACCAACTTCGCGCGCATCGCCGAGGCATGCGGCATCACCGGTATTCGCGTGGAGAAAGCCTCCGAGGTGGATGAAGCCCTGCAGCGCGCCTTCTCCATCGACGGCCCGGTGCTGGTGGATGTCGTCGTCGCCAAAGAAGAGCTGGCGATCCCGCCGCAGATCAAGCTTGAGCAGGCCAAAGGCTTTAGCCTGTACATGCTGCGCGCGATCATCAGCGGCCGAGGCGACGAGGTGATCGAACTGGCAAAAACCAACTGGCTCAGGTAAAACATTTCGCATGACCTCTTAAATTAAAGGGATGTGAAATGATTGATTTACGCAGTGATACCGTTACCCGCCCGAGTCGGGCCATGCTCGAAGAGATGATGGCCGCTCCGGTCGGGGACGACGTCTACGGTGACGATCCGACGGTAAACGAACTGCAGCGCTATGCGGCAGAACTGAGCGGCAAGGAGGCCGCCCTGTTTATGCCGACAGGCACACAGGCGAACCTGGTCGCGCTACTCAGCCACTGCGAGCGAGGTGAAGAGTATATCGTCGGCCAGGGCGCGCATAACTATCTCTACGAAGCCGGCGGTGCGGCCGTGCTCGGCAGCATTCAGCCGCAGCCGATTGACGCCGCGCCGGACGGCTCCCTGCCGCTCGATAAAGTCGCGGCGAAAATCAAAGCCGACGATATTCACTTCGCCCGCACTAAACTGCTCAGCCTCGAAAACACCCACAACGGCAAAGTGCTGCCGCGCGAGTACCTGAAGGCGGCGTGGGAATTTACCCGCGAGCGTAAACTCGGCCTGCACGTGGACGGCGCGCGTATCTTTAACGCCGTAGTGGAGTATGGCTGCGAGCTGAAAGAGATTACGCAATACTGCGACTCGTTCACTATCTGCCTGTCAAAAGGACTGGGCACGCCTGTAGGTTCACTGCTGGTTGGCAATACGGACTACATCAAGCGCGCCAACCGCTGGCGCAAAATGACCGGCGGCGGGATGCGTCAGGCGGGTATTCTGGCGGCTGCTGGGCTGTATGCCCTGAAAAACAACGTGGCGCGTCTGAAGGACGATCACGACAACGCCGCGTGGATGGCGGCGCAGCTGCGCGAGATTGGCGCCGACGTGATGCGCCACGACACCAACATGCTGTTCGTCCGCGTGGGCGAGGATCGCGCCGCTGCGCTTGGCGAATTTATGAAAACACGTGGCGTGCTGATCAACGCCTCGCCTGTCGTGCGCCTGGTCATGCATCTCGACGTGAGCCGCGAACAGCTGGCGGACGTGGTGAAACACTGGCAGGCGTTTTTACAGCGATAAGGAGCATCACGTGCCGCAACGCATTCTGGTGCTCGGCGCCAGCGGGTATATCGGTCAGCATCTCACCGCGGCGTTAAGCCAGCAGGGACATCAGGTGCTGGCTGCGGCACGCAACACCGAACGCCTGCAAAAACTCGGTTTGCCTGGCGTTACCTGCCACAGCGTTGACCTCAACTGGCCGAAGGAACTTCCCGCCCTGCTGGAAGGGGTCGACACGCTTTACTACCTGGTGCACAGCATGGGCGAAGGCGGGGATTTCATCGCCCATGAGCGACAGGTGGCGATGAACGTCCGCGATGCACTGCTGCAAACCCCGGTTAAGCAGGTGATTTTTTTAAGCTCGCTTCAGGCTCCCGAGCATGAGCAATCCGATCATCTGCGTGCCCGCCATCTGACGGCCGAGACCCTGCGCGGCGCCAATATTCCCGTCACCGAACTGCGCGCCGGGATCATCGTTGGCGCAGGCTCCGCCGCCTTCGAAGTGATGCGCGATATGGTCTACAACCTGCCGGTACTCACGCCGCCGCGCTGGGTGCGTTCGCGCACCACGCCGATTGCGCTGGAGAACCTGCTGCATTATCTGGTAGCCCTGCTGGATCGCCCGGCGGAGCAGCACCGCGTGCTGGAGGCGGCAGGCCCGGAAGTGCTGAGCTATCAGGAGCAGTTCGAACACTTCATGCGCGTCAGCGGCCGCCGCCGCTGGCTGATCCCCATTCCCTTCCCGACCCGCTGGATTTCGGTGTGGTTTTTGAATGTGATCACCTCCGTGCCGCCGACGACCGCCAAAGCGCTGATCCAGGGGCTGAAGCACGATTTACTGGCGGACGATCGCGAACTGCGGGCACTCATTCCCCAGGAGCTGATCCGCTTTGACGATGCCGTGCGCAAAACGCTCAAGGAAGAAGAACAGCTGGTGAACTCCAGCGACTGGGGTTACGACGCTCAGGCGTTTGCCCGCTGGCGCCCGGAATACGGCTATTACCCGAAACAGGCGGGCTGCACGGTGAAAACCAATGCCAGCCTGGCCGCGCTGTGGGAAGTGGTGAACCAGATTGGCGGCAAAGATCGGTATTTCTTCGGTAATATCCTCTGGCAAACGCGCGGGGCGATGGACCTGCTGGTGGGCCACAGGCTGGCAAAAGGCCGCCCGGCAAACCCGTATCTTGCGGTGGGCGACACGGTAGACAGCTGGAAGGTGATCATCGTCGAGCCGGAAAAACAGCTGGCGCTGCTGTTCGGCATGAAAGCCCCGGGGCTGGGTCGACTCTGCTTTACCCTGAAAGACAAAGGGGATTATCGTGAACTGGACGTGCGCGCCTGGTGGCATCCGCACGGAATGCCGGGTCTGTTCTACTGGCTGTTGATGATCCCTGCCCACCTGTTTATCTTCCGTGGGATGGCGAAACGCATTGCGCAACTGGCAGAACAAAAGACGGAAAAGATCTAAATAAAACTCTCTTTCTTTCACCTTTCCCATTGCATAGCGCCGTAATTCACGAAAGAATGCGCACGAAATTCTTTTCAACACAGTGGATTGATATGAAGGTACTGGTTACCGGGGCGACCAGCGGCTTAGGCCGAAATGCGGTCGAATTTCTGCGCAACAAGGGCATCAGCGTCAGGGCTACCGGTCGCAACGAAGCGATGGGAAAACTGCTGCAAAAAATGGGCGCAGAGTTCGTCCATGCCGACCTGACGGAGCTGGTCTCCTCGCAGGCGAAAGTGATGCTCGCCGGTATCGACACGCTGTGGCACTGCTCCAGTTTTACCTCCCCGTGGGGAACCCAGGAAGCCTTCGATCTCGCCAACGTGCGGGCTACCCGCCGTCTGGGTGAATGGGCCGTTGCCTGGGGCGTGCGTAACTTTATTCATATCTCGTCACCGTCACTCTATTTCGACTATCACCACCATCGTGACGTGCAGGAAGATTTCCGCCCTGCTCGCTTTGCCTGCGAGTTTGCCCGCAGCAAGGCGGCCAGCGAAGAGGTCATCGACCTGCTGGCGCAGTCAAACCCGCATACCCGCTTTACGGTCCTGCGTCCGCAGAGCCTGTTCGGGCCGCACGATAAGGTGTTTATTCCGCGTCTGGCGCAGATGATGCACCACTACGGCAGCGTGCTGCTGCCGCGCGGCGGCGATGCGCTGGTCGATATGACCTATTACGAAAATGCCGTTCACGCCATGTGGCTGGCAAGCCAGCCGGACTGCGATAAGCTTACCTCCGGTCGCGCCTACAACATCACTAACGGCGAACCCTGCACGCTGCGCAGCATTGTGCAGCGCTTAATTGACGAGCTGCAGATCGACTGCCGTATCCGTTCTGTTCCCTATCCAATGCTGGATATGATTGCCCGCAGCATGGAGCGCTTTGGCAGTAAATCAGCCAAAGAGCCTGCGCTGACGCATTACGGCGTCTCTAAACTTAACTTTGACTTCACGCTGGATATTTCGCGTGCGGAGAATGAGCTAGGGTATAAACCGATTGTGACGCTGGATGAAGGGATTATGCGCACCGCGGCGTGGCTGCGGGATCACGGGAAACTTCCTCGGTAGATCGGGTCCGGCATTTTTACGATGAAAAAAGCGGCAACCCCAAGGTTGCCGTTTGTCATTTTGCTGATTACAGCGCAGTCCACGCGTCCTGCCATGCAATCCCTTTACCAGGCTCGTAGTAGGATGGCGCGTTATTGCACCAGCCGCTGTATGGGTAAGGTTTGCACTGGAACAGCTGGCCGCGGTTGTTAACGATATCGCCTGCTTTCCATTTGGTTTTGGACGTCCAGGTCGGGTAAGTCCCGGTCTGGCCGCCGCTGGCCTGTTTAGGCTGTACGTTCAGCATATAGCTGGTGGTGCTGCTCAGCTCGCCGTCACTGACGGTCAGGTTGATCTGGTACTGCGTCGCCGCTGCCACTTCTGGTGCATTGAAGGTAATAATGGCTTTATCTTCGCCGCTTACGGTCTGGCCGTTCGGAGCCGTCCAGGTATAAGTCAGGTGGTTACCGTCTTCGTCAGTCGAGCCAGACGCGTTCAGAGAAACTGATTTACCCGCTTCAACCGCTCCCACCGGGCCGGAGATTTTTGCTACTGGCGCATGGTTTACAGGCGCTGGCGTATTATCGTCTGGCACCGGCGTGGTGTTGCCTTCGTCCGTTGGGTCGACAGGGGTCGGGGTAGGTGTTGGCGCCGGGGTTGGCGTGACGTTACCGCCGTCGGAAGTCCCGTCTTCACCCACCACGTTCACATTGAAGTAATGCTTCACGCATTTGGTGTAGTCCCCCTCTTTAAAGGCGCAGAATGGCGTCTGGTAACCCACCAGCTGGCAAGAGTAGGTCTGGCCTGATGGAGTATCCGCACTCCATCCCCAGTCCTGTTCCCAGTAGATCTTCAGCGCGCCGGCACCGCCTTCGTCGAACTGTTTCATGTTGGCGCAGCCCAGCACTTCGTTAGAAGGAACTGGTACTTTCAGGTAGTTGGCGAACTCTTTGTAATATTTGATACGGTTTTGAGACTGGGCGATCTCAGTCGGGCCGCCACACTCCACGCCGCCGTTGATGATCTGCGTGGTCACGCCGAAGCCTGGTACCAGACCATTCGCCTTATCGTGATCGTTCGGCTGCCATGTGCCGTCGATAACCTGCAGCATGCTCGGTTTTGGCGGCTGCGGGTAGGCGAAGAAGAAGATCGCGGAAGCAAGGTTCAGCCAGGTGTCCGCCACCAGCTCAGGTTTGTCCAGCAGTACACGTACGTCGCCGTACATCGCTTCAGAGAACGGGCCGTAGTTGTAGTTATAGGAGAGCTGTTTCGCACCGCGACCAAAGTAGCTAACGAAATCGCCATCTTTGTCTTTACCGCACGGCCAGGTCTGACCCTGCCAGACATCCGGGTTACATTCACCGTTGTAGCCGCCCTTCTGACCTTCGCTCCAGCCCATCTCACGCACGTAGACCAGCGCCTGACGCCACTCGGGTTCCGGACGCCAGGACTCGTGGCCTCCGGTTTCCTGCGCGAAGTGCGCGAACATGGTTGCCAGAGACTTACGGCAGATGGCATCGCTGTTACGACCATCGGTATAGGTCTGGCACAGTGCAGGGAATTTACCGACCGCTTTCAGGAAGTTGCTGTAAGTATATTCCGGCGCACGCAGTGGGAAGAGGTAATCCCAGTCGCTGGCCTTGATAATCCCTTCCACGCGCTTGACGTTTTCCGGGTTTGTCGATTTCCCCGGCTCAATTTGTTCCACCAGGCTGTTGTCCAGCGTGCGGATGGTTGACTTCACTGAAGCCATAAGCGGGAAGTTGGTCAACTCCTGCTCTTTCTTCTGCAGATCGCTGGCCTTAACGGTGTAAGGTTCGCTGCTGGCCTGCAGCAGGGTTGCCTGAGCCATAAACGGTGCAACGCATGCGCCCGCGATAAGAACACTGAGTAATGTCCTTTTGTTCATGTCAATAGTCCTCTTAATTATATTAAGGGTCAATAAAAGTTAATTTTTTCGCGGTTTATTTATTAATCATTTAATAAATAAACCCGGGAGCAGTTTCGTTTTATGAAGAACACCAGTCGGTACTCTTCAAAAAACAAAAATCAATAATAATAACGGTTGCGGGTGCTACGTTTTAACTTCTGATATTTATTCCAGACCTTGCGGGCATAGACCATGCGCTGCGCGAAATTCTCTTTTTTCAGGCCCGCGTTATAGGCGCCGACCGCCTCCCAGTTATAGCCATAAATTTTAATCATTCCGGATAATATCGATGCGCCAACCATAATCGAGGTGCAGGGCTCGGTAATTAACCGGTACTCATTAATGCCTTTTCGCTCCAGATCGGAAAAATGTGAACTGTTAATCTGCATCAGGCCGACATCACGCGTGCCATCGTGATTCAATCCAATCGCATTCGGATTCATTCCCGATTCAACATTAGCAATGGCATATAACAGATAAGGATCCACATGATAATAACTGGCGGCTTTATCCCAGCAGTTGGCAAAGACGCTATGGCTTATTACCAGCAACAATAAAAATAACGTTTTCATTTTCAGTCCGGCTCTTTTTCATTGTCTCCTTACGCGGTTATTACTCTTTTCCTGATTTACGGCCCACGTCCGTCTCGGGACGTGGACCGTAATAGCGGGCAAGTTTCTTACCCGCATCGTGATGGCAGTGACTTACTGGCAGTCAGTCGCCGGGCCTTTTTTCACCCATACATCGCTGCTACCTGGTTTATCACCCTTCGTCCACCATTTGGCGGTGTAGGTGTAACCGTTGTAGGTAGTAGTGTCGCCGCCGTTATAAACCACGTCGGAGCGCCAGTTGAATTTCACCTGACTTACCAGCTCCCATGCATCCACACCGAAGCCCGGCTGGTTGCCCTGAGTCCAGTATTTTGCTTTCCAGACCAGGTTGTCGAAGCTGACGGTATTCCCCGCGTTGTAAACCTTGCTTGCGCTCCAGGCAGCATATTTACTGGCGTTAGCGTCAACAGGCTTATCGCAGCTATTGGTGGCAGAGCCTTCGTCAGACGGCGTGTTGCCTTCATCGGATGGGGTGTTACCTTCGTCAGATGGCGTGTTGCCTTCATCGGAAGGGGTGTTGCCTTCGTCAGACGGCGTGTTGCCTTCATCAGATGGGGTGTTGCCTTCGTCAGACGGCGTTTCCGCCGCTTTAGGCGTTACCGTCACCTGTACGTTAGTCTGTACGCTGGACTTGCCATCGCTTACCAGCACGCTCAGCGTGTAAGTTGATTCCGTGTCCACGTCCGGCGCGGTGATGTTCAGGTTCGCGGTATCTGCGCCTGTCGCCTGCATATTCGCAGGAACGCTCCAGGAGTAGGTCAGCGCGTCGCCATCAGGATCGTTAGCCTGAGCGTGCAGAGAGTAGCTCTGGCCCGCTTCCAGCGTCACGGCTTCCATCTGGTTCACAACCGGCGCCTGGTTTGCTTTCGGCGCTTTGTTCACGACCTGGACGTCAGCAGTGCTGCTCAACCCTTTCGCGTCAGTAACCGTCAGGCGGAACGCCAGAGTCTGATTACTGGTGACAGCAGCAACGTTGAAGGTCGCTTTCGCTTTGGTGCTGTTGGTGATAGTCACCGACGGGCCAGAGATCTGCGTCCACTTGTAGGTGATGGCATCGCCATCCGGATCGGTGGAAGCCGAGCCATCCAGGGTCACCGTCGCCGGACCGGTTACGCTCTGGTCAGCGGCAGTCGCCACAGGCGCATGGTTGGTCACTACCGGATCAACCGGCGCAGCGCCGCCGCCTGTCAGGCTTTCATTCATCGCGTTCAGAATGTCTCCGGTATCGGAGTCGATAGACCAGGCAAACAGACCGCCCAGATTTTTCGCCAGCACATACTGACCTTTCGCCGTTGCGGAACGGGCATCTTCATAGGTGATCAGATCGCCGGTGGTTTTGTTAAACAGATACGGCGCTTCAGCGGTAGTATCATAGTTATATTCCCAGCCCGCTTTGCCTTTGTACTCGTTAACGATCTGACGATAGTCAACCACGCCCGGTTCCCAGGTCCCTTTCACCATGCCCGTTGCCGTGCCGGTGAACGGGTTGTTATTGCTGTAACCGTGAACGCCGGTCCAGCCGCGACCATACATGGCCGTCCCCACGACAATTTTGCCAGGCTGTACACCCTGCGCGAGCAGCGCATTCACGCCGTTTTCGGTGGTGTAATTAGTATCCGGTTTGTTCGCCGGCGCACGCAGTGCCGCCTGGTGACCCAGATCGGTGTTGCTCCAGCCGCCGTAGAAGTCGTAGCTCATCAGGAAGATGTGATCCATGTACTGCTGTGCAGTGGTGTAATCAACGTCTTCAATTTTGTCGCTGCCTGAGCCGATTGCTGAGGTCAGTTCAAAGGTACGGCCGGTTTCGGCTGACAGTTCATTCATCATGGCGCGCAGTTCGCGCATCAGTGCGGTATAAGTCTCTTTATCCTGCTGCGGGTTGCCCAGCGTTTCGTTCTGACCGCCGCCGCCCGGGAATTCCCAGTCGATATCCACACCGTCGAAGAATTTCCAGGTTTTCAGGAAATCTTTAACGGAAGCCACGAAGCGATCGCGGATCGCTTTGTCATGCATTTTGAAGAACGGATCGGAAAGGGTCCAGCCACCGATCGACGGCAGCACTTTCAGGCCAGGGTTGGCTTTCTTCATTGCCATCAACTGGCCGAAGTTACCTTTGTAGGGATCGTCCCAGCCGCTTACGCCAGCCTGAGGCTTCTGCAGTGCGGCCCACGGGTCGTGGATCGCCACCTGGAAGTCCTGACGGCCAGCACAGGCGCGCTTAAGCGCTTCGAAGCTGTTACCGCCTTCGATGGTTTTCAGGCTGTCGTTGATGCCGTCGCCGCCGCAGATTGGAATGAAGCCATAAAGAATGTGGTTAAGGTTAGCCGCCGGGATTTTGTCTACAGGGAAGTTACGGTCGTAAACACCCCACTCAGGGAAATAAGCACCCACTACTTTATCGGTGTGCTTAGAGAGGGTTTTGTTATTTTCCTGCATGGTGGTGTTGAGTGGCAGCAGATGGCTACCGTCGGTATCCGCGACGATAATCAGTTTGCTGGCGCTGGTGCTGCAGCCGCTGGCATTGCAGAGCTCAACCGTTTCCTGATAACGACCACCTTTCTTCACTTTAAACGTAGCCGTGCCGGACATACTGCCTGCGCCGGTCCAGACGGTTTTGCCATCGAGCAGCACTTTCGCTGAAGTCGGCGCAGCGCCGCTCCAGACGTCCCACTGCACTTTAACATCGGCGCCATCATGGACTTTGACCAGGCTATTGTAAGCAGAAGCAGACTGATCAACTTCGACAATGGCAAATTTATCATTACCACTGGCGATAGTTGCTTTACCGGGCACTGCTGCGAACACCGGGCTTGCAGCCGCTGCAACGAAGAGTGCCAGATATTTAGGCTTCAGAAATTTCATTATTTGATCCTGATAATACGATTTGTGAAATTAAATACCCATGCTTTTCCATTAAACATGGACGAACGTTATTTACTGATAAATTAATCGTGAACGCTTCTGGTTCACCAAAGACCTGCTTATTATTACGCCGTACCTTCCTCCATTCATAAAACATTCAACAAATCTTTTATTGTGGAGAAGAGAATACAATGAGGAATTTATTTTCTCCTTTCCTTCCCTCAATGAAAAAACCTCAAAAAAAACTTGACTGCATTATTTAAAAAATGAGATAGGGGATTTGAGAAATAAATACAGCCAGCCCGGAAAACGCAATATATGGGCCAAAGGAAATAAGGTTATTTTTATTCTCAAAGGGTTTTAACAGGCAATGCATAATAATGCCCCCCAGCGCCGCGATCAGCAAAATAGAGGGTAACGCCTGCCATCCGCACCACGCGCCTAGCGCTGCCAGCAGCTTAAAATCACCATAGCCTAACCCTTCCCGACCGGTCAGCAGACGGAATGCCCAGTAAACCAGCCAGAGCGACAGATACCCTGCCACCGCGCCAAAGATAGCATCGGTCAGCGGTAGCGTCCGGAACAGGGCATGGAACATCAGCCCCGTCCACAGCAGCGGCTGGGTCAGGCAGTCCGGCAGCAGCATATGGTGCGCATCGATCACCGACAGCGGCAGCAGAAAACTCCACATCACCCACAGCGCGATTAGCGCCGAAAACGACGGTGCCAGCGCCGCGCTGGCGGCAAAGAAGACGGCGCTACAGACTTCCACCAGCAGCAACCGCAGCGGAATCTCGCTATGGCAGTGACGGCAGCGACCGCGCAGCGCACACCAGCTAATGATGGGAATATTTTCCCACGCGCTCAGGGTATGGTGGCATTCCGGGCAGTGAGAGGCGGGAAACAGCAGATTGCCTGCCCCCTCTTCTTCCATTACCAGCGGCGGAATACGCTCCCCGACTACGCCCAGGAAACTGCCGAGGATTGCCCCCAGCGCTCCGCTCATCACGCACAGTCCCGGCAGATTCGCTTGCTGCAACAGCATTAGCGGGTTCATGCGCTTTTCGCCCAGCTCAGCGTAACGCGTGCCTTCACGTCACTCTGACGATCCACCGGCGTTAACGCGAGTTTCTCCAGATGTATACCGGAAGAGACGTTCATCTCACGCAGCCAGTTTTGCAGGGCAGAAATGTTGACGCGCTCGACAACAAAGGTTAGCGACTGCTCTTCCTGACGCACGTCTGTCAACGCGACGTGCACGACTTTGGCACTTTCTTCCACCACGCTGCGCGGATTCGGGGTATTGACTATTCTGGACTGGAGATGGTTTTTATCAATTTCCTGGCGCATCCAGTTCAGCGTCTGCTTCTGCTTAAATAACACGGCCTCGTTATTTTTGATCAGAGTATCGAGCGGCATCATCGCGCCGTAATAAACCATCGCACAGCAGAGTGCCCCGCCGCAGAGTTTAAATAAATTACGCTCGCGTGGACTATAATTTTGCCAACGTTTTTTTAACTGGGCTATTTGCGTTTTCATTTATAGCTCCCGGTAATAATGGCGGTATAAGGCGCCTCGCCGGAAATCGGCTGCATCGCAAATTCAAAGGTATCGGCGCTGCGGGCGACAAAATCCTGCAGGGTCTGTTTATCCATGGATTTCACATTCAACGTCAGCTGATTTTGCGTTTCGTCATATTCCACGTTATTGATCTCCAGAGACGGCAGTGACTGCTTGATTTGATTCAGCGCTTCGAGCTGCAGGAAGACCCCTTTCTTAGCCTTGCTGATATTCTGCCCGACGTAGTATTTCAGGTTGCTGGTCTGGCGCAGGGTCGGGAAATAGTGCTGCGCTACGGTGGTCATCTCGCGGTGGATCTCGTTTTGCTGGTGAGTGAGCATCAACGCCATACCAACGCGGGGGCCGATCAGCAGGCCAACGCAAACCAGCGCCGCCGCAACGAGGGCCGTTTTCGCGTGGCGAAAACGCGGATCGCTGGCGCTGCGCCCGGAAAACTCCCCGTGCAGCATGTTGATACGACAGCCCTGCCACTGGGGCTGGATCAACACCAGCGGATGCTGCCACGCCAGCAGTTCATCCACCTGTACCTCCTGCGGCGCATCGCCATAGCAGCACACCTCACCCGTCGGGCATTTACTCAACAGCAGCGGCAGCAGGACCGCATCGGCTTCGCCAGCGCTGCTGGGAGAAAAACGCAGCCAGTAGCTCTCTTCCAGGCTCACCAGCGTAGTACCCCCTTCGCTCACCGGCAGCAGCCAGGCATCCGGCAGCGCCTGGATCACCGTGAGCCCCGCCTGAGCGAACAGCTCAAGCCAGTGGCGCAGACGTTCAGCGTCGATGGCCACGGCATCCACTTCTGGCCCCTTTTTGTTCAGCACCGTCCAGTGCAGCGTCTCCACCTCGCCGAGCAGCGTCTCTTCCGCCATCCACGAGAACTGCGCCGTCTGGGCTGAAAGTCCCTTTTTCGGCAGGGTAAAATGACGAAAAATCGTCTCGCTCGCCGGCAGCAAAAGGCACACCTGCTGAGAAAGCGGATGGCAGGAAAGTTCGCTCAGTGCGCTCCAGCCCGTCAGATATTCCACCCGATCGTTACCGGATTCACACCACCAAATTTTGCCGTCCTCACGGGTATCGGGACGAATAAAAAGCACCTTTTTCATCATCTTCTACTTATCTTATTCAACCATTCGGTAGCGGCGTTGCCAGGTAACGACCTTGCCCGCCTCACTGTCAACGTGAAGCTGGCTGACGACGCGCAGCGTTAAATCATCGGTATTGCCGGTGGTATCCACCCGAAAATAGCGACTGTTGACCGCAACCCTGTCCTGAATCTGCGCCAGGATATCTTTGGTCTGCGGATAGTTGCTCTCCAGCACTTTGCTGAATGCCTCCAGCGACTCCCAGCCCTCTTCCGGGCGTGAATCGATCAGGCGGGCAGCATCGTCCGTGTTTAACACGCCGGTAAAAACCGCCGCCAGCAGCGGCGACTGTTCTCGTGTTAAGGTATTCACATTTATGGTGCCATCCGTATCCGGCAAGGCGCACAGCAGTTTGCTGACCTTCGGCCATGCGGCCTGCGGAAAGGCGGGCAGCAGTCTGATTTCATTGATGGTGCGCATCATTTGATTCGCCGGACCACGGGCGGGCGTCACGCTCGCCCAGGCATCGGCCTCCTGGCCCTGTTTCGCCGTCACGTCGTCGGCGTCAAGATAATCCACCAGTTGCTGGTAAATCTCTTCTGCCGCCAGCGTACCGACTCCGCCTTCTGCCAGCAGCTGTTCGACAATCTGCTCTTTGACCGGTTTTTCCGGCAGCGCAGTGGCGTCGGCCGGGGCCGCTGGCGCCGCATCAACGGCCAGCAGACTATTGACGTTAAAGCAGGTCCGGGCATCCTCCACCTGACTCACCACGGTGTAATTATCCCCGTGGGTTTCCAGGGGCTGGGCCCAGTCACCTCGCGGCGAAAGCCCCGCCCCTTCTGAACTGGCCGCTTTCTGCAATACGTTTTCCAGTACCTTCTGTTGACGGGCAATGGCCCAGCGCAGCGTCTGCTGGCTGACCTGATAATGCGTTTTTTGCAGGTGGCGGCAGAACTGCTGACTGATTTTCGCCGCCAGGGCGGACATCATCACCAGCAGGATCAGGACCACCAGTAGCGCCACGCCACGCTCTTTCCGCGCAGGTTTGCCGCTCATGAACTCACTCCTGGTTGTTCTGCCGTATCGGGCTGCGGGTTGGTTACGGGCTGCGCCGCATTCTCCGCTGCCGGCTGCGCCGGGTCCGCATTCGTCTCTTTTGGTGCGGTCTGGATCTCAGGCATATCGCCGGGAGTGATAAAAACCCAGCGCCAGGTTTCGCCGTTTTCCATAGTCAGATTCAGCTCAACGCCATCAGGCTGATGGGCGATGTCGGTCCATTTCTCCTGCCAGCCTTCGTGCCAGAAACGCCATTTCATCGCTTTCACATCGTTCAGAATCGGCACTTCTTCCGGCTGCGCGCTGGCGGGACCATCGATAGCAGCCCAGACGTTGCGCCACAGGCGCTTGTCCTTTAACGTCCAGCTCACCCGCTCTAGCTGCACCTGACCGCTGATGCCGTTAAGGGTTGTCATTTCCAGACCATTCTGCTGCTGAACGAACACCTCGCCGCTGTTGCGCGGCGCGCGCGCCTGCTGCTGATAAAAGTCACGCGAGAGCAGATTGTACGTGCGCTGAAGCGCCGTCACTTTTGTCGCCGCCTCGTCGCTGGCCGTCGAGGTGCGCATCGCACCGTCAAGAATTTGCCAGGCGAGAATGCTGATCACCGCGAAGATGGCCAGCGCAATCATAATTTCCAGCAGGGTAAAGCCCTGCTGACGCTGCGCCTTACTCACGATCCACCTCCGGTTCGTCGAGCTGAAGTGCCACCACCGGTTGCGCATCGCTTCCTTCGCTGTAAACCCTTACCTCATCGGCAAAGGTATTTTCGGCGGTTTTTACCCGCTGGATATGCCAGGTCCAGGTTTGTCCGCCCATGGTTTCGGTACCCACCTGCTCGGCATCCGGAAAATCGGTCTGAGCAAGCTGAGCTTGTGCCAGTAGATTTTCCGCCACCCAGCCGGCCTGCAGTGTTTCCGACAGGCTGTGGGTAAAGCGCACGTTCAGGGTGACGGAGTTCATCAGCGCCAGCGCCGCGGTGGAGAAAATCACCAGCGCCACCATCACTTCCAGCAGGGTCATCCCCTGCTCTTTGGTTTTGCGATTAGTCATCGTTTTCCACCACCACGGGAACAGAGCCCTGTGACATCACGTGAAAGCGCTGCTTTTTATCGAGGCTTTCGAAGCTGAGCGTGAAGCGGCTCATCTCGCCGTCCGGCAAAAAAATGATTTGCGGTTCATCGTCCAGCGTGGCCGCCAGCGTTCGCGGCGAGAGGGAGACGTGCATCTCCTCAGGAAACTCGCCGCGGGTAGCAATCCGTCCCGCCTTTAGCGGTGCCCAGTGGCGTTCGCCGTTATTTCCAATCTGTGTCACCAGTTCAAATTCTGAGGAGGTCATCACCAGCCCGACAATATTTCCGTCCATTACCGCACGGTCAGAACCATATTCAACGAGGGATTTTAGCTGCTGACCAAATGTATCTGCGCCGCTGCGTGATGGAATGGTGGTGACCACCATCATGGCGCTCAGGGCGAATATCACCAGCGCCACGATAATTTCCAGCAGGGTAAATCCACGTTGCTTATTCATTACTTATCTTTTTTATCAAAAGACCAGTTGCTGATATCGTCGGCAGTATTCGCTTCTCCATCCGGACCGGCTGAGAAAATATCGACAGCGCCATGCTCTCCCGGGCTGACCAGAATATAGTCATTGCCCCATGGATCCTGCGGCAGGCGGCGAATATAGCCGTCGTCACGGTAGCCTTTCGGAATGGGCGCAATTTCAGGTTTGGTCACCAGCGCCTGCAACCCCTGCTCGGTGGTCGGATAGCGATGGTTGTCGAGCTTGTACATATCTAGCGAACCTTCCAGCGCCACAATATCGCTGGTCGCTTTCTGAATATCGGCTTTTTCTTTATTGCCCATTAAATTAGGCACCACCATACTGGCCAGCACACCGAGAATAACGATAACCACCATTAATTCGAGCAGCGTGAATCCCGCCTGACGCTTCAGGCTATTCTTTTTCAAAGACATGATTAACCCACCATATTATTAAGTTGAAGAAGCGGTTGTAATATTGAAAGAACGATAAATAGAACAACGGTCGCCATAGTTACTACCAGTGCCGGCTCAAATACCGACAGCGTTAAAGTAATTCGATGCTGTAATGCAGATTCCTGGTTTTCCGTCGCGCGATCCATCAACGAGCCCAGCTCGCCGCTCTCCTCCCCGGAGGCCACCATATAAAGCATGGTGGGTGGGAAAATTTTCGCCTGTTCCAGCGCGTTGTAGAGAGATGCCCCCTGGCGCACGGTGTCCGCCGCCTGCTCAAGCACCTGCCGGGCATAGAGGTTTTCTATCCCGTCCATCGCGATATACATCCCTTCCAGCAGCGGAACGCTGCTGGCCTGCAAAATACTCAGCGTGCGGATGTAGCGCGCGCTGTTGATGGCGCAGACCAGTTTTTTCAGCGGTGAATTTAGCAACAGCCACCGATGATAAACAAATCGGTTCTTTTCTTTTTTTATCCAAAATTTAAAGCTCGCCGACGCCCCGAACAGGCCGCCGGCGATAACGATGCCCCAGGCCTGTAGAAAGTCGCTCACCGCAATCAGCGTGCGGGTGGTCACCGGCAGTTCTTGTTTCATATGGGTGAACTGGTCGATGACCTGCGGCACCACGGCGACCAGCAGAATGGAGATCACCGCGATCGCCACTACCGTCAGGGTGATGGGGTACACCATCGCCTGGGTGAGCTTGCTTTTCATCTTCTGGCGCTGCTCGTTGTATTCGGCGAGCTTTTCCAGCACGCCCCCGAGATGACCGGTCTTTTCACCGGCCATCACCAGGGTGCAGTAGAGCTTATCGAAGCTGCGCGGAAACTGGCTGAAGGCGTCGAACAGCGTGTGGCCTTCCACAATCTTGTCGCGGATCTCGGTCACCATCGCCGCCAGGGTTTTATCTTCCGTCTGCTTCGCAATCGCCTTTAGCGCACTCTCCAGCGGCAGCGCGGCATTGACCAGCGTCGCAAGCTGTCGGGTAAACATCGACAGCACCGGAATCGACAGTTTTGCCCCTTTACGGGCGTTTTTCCCCGCCGCCGGATCGCTGGTTGGGGAGATATTCACCGGTATCAGCTTTTGTTCGCGCAGCATCTGGCGCACCTGCTTTGGCCCTT
This sequence comes from Enterobacter sp. 148H3, assembly GCF_034107425.1. Taxonomy (NCBI): domain Bacteria; kingdom Pseudomonadati; phylum Pseudomonadota; class Gammaproteobacteria; order Enterobacterales; family Enterobacteriaceae; genus Enterobacter; species Enterobacter sp. 148H3. Next base: position 61,894 of record NZ_JAWNEI010000004.1, read on the forward strand.
CGGCCTGCAGGTTGCCGCGCTGGGTTTTCCCGGCGGCGTCCGTCGCGGACCACGCATACCAGGCCATTACGCATCCCCTCCGCGCTCGGCGGTGACGCGCATCACCTCTTCCAGCGAGGTCACGCCGGAGATCACCTTCAGCAGACCGTTTTCACGCAGGCTGTAGGCCTCTTTGAAAAGCTGCGTTTCGATGGACATCTCATCTTTATCTTCATGGATCGCACGGCGCATGGCGCTGTCGACCACCAGAAATTCATGGATGCCTGCGCGTCCCTGGTAGCCGCTCTGGCGACACTGTTCGCAGCCCACGGCGCGATAAATCGCTTTGGGCGGCGTTTCCATAAAGGTGAAAAGCGCTTTCTCATTGTCATCCAGCGGACTGGTCGTGCGGCAGTGCGTACACAGCCGACGCACCAGACGCTGGGCAATGACGCCAAGCAGCGACGAACCAATTAAAAATGACTCCAGCCCCATATCACGCAGACGGGTAATGGCGCCCGCCGCACTGTTGGTGTGCAGGGTAGACATTACCAGGTGACCGGTGAGGGACGCCTGCACCGCGATTTGCGCGGTTTCACCGTCACGAATTTCCCCGATCATTACCACGTCCGGATCCTGGCGCAGAATGGCGCGCAGCCCTCGTGCAAAGGTCATATCCACGCGCGGGTTGACCTGGGTCTGTCCTACACCTTCCAGTTCATACTCGATCGGATCTTCCACGGTCAGAATGTTGCGTTCATGACCGTTAAGCGCCGACAGCAGCGCGTACAGGGTGGTACTTTTCCCCGAACCGGTCGGGCCGGTCACCAGGATGATGCCGTGCGGACGTTCAATCAGTCCCTTTAACTTCACCAGCTCTTCGTCAATCAGACCGAGCTTGTTGATGTCCGGCTTAAGGTTGCTTTTATCCAGCAGACGCATCACCACGCGTTCTCCGTACTGAGAAGGAATAGTGGAGACACGCACGTCAATAGCCTTACGACCAATGCGCAGCGAAATACGACCGTCCTGGGGGAGACGTTTTTCGGCGATGTCCAGTTTGGACATCACTTTGATACGCGACACCAGCAGCGGCGCGAGCTTGCGCGCCGGCTGCAGCACCGGACGCAGCACGCCGTCAACGCGAAAACGAATGCTCAGGGTGCGCTCGAAGGTCTCGATATGAATATCGGAGGCCCCCTCTTTCACCGCTTCGCCCATAATGGCGTTGATCAGGCGGATCACCGGTGAGTTCTCGTCGTTATCGAGCAGATCTTCGTTGTCCGGGATCTCCTCGGTTAACGCCATCAGGTCAATATCGGCGTCCATGTCGTCCACCAGCTGCTGCGAGACGCCGCTGTTCTGCTGCCATATTTTGGTCAGCAGTTCGTCAAACGCTTCCGCCGTCAAGATCGTCGGGGCATAGGAGCGCCCCAGCACGCGGCGCATCTCCAGCAGGGCATACGCCTGCGCATCCTCGCGGATATAAACCTCGTCGTTATAGAACAGGACCCCGTTCTCTTTCGCCCAGGTGCTGGTACAGAGCGCATTACTCATCTCGGTCATGTCGCGTCCGCCTTACTCTTTAAACGGGTTGCGGGACGACACCGGCGCACTGGCGCTCACCGGCGCGGCGTGGCTCTGGGACGGATAGGCCGGCAGCATCGGGGAATCAGAATTCTCTACAATGCCCAGCTTGTGCTCTTCCATACGCTGCTGCTGACGCGCCTGGATCTGATCGTATTTCTCTTTCGACGCCGCGCTGTAGTTGTCGTCGTCGCGCAGTACGGTGGTGTGGATAAACACCATAAGATTACGTTTGGCGCTGTCCTGCGAGGTATAGCGGAACAACTGCCCCACGACCGGAATATCGCCCAACAACGGTACTTTCGAGACCGACTGTTTAGTGACGTTTTCCATCAAACCTCCCAGTACCACCGTCTGTCCGCTGTGGACCATCACTTCGTTATTGATGGTGCGGGTGTTGAACGTTGGGCCCAGGCTGGCATCGGCCGTCGAGGTGTTATCCACGCTGGAAACTTCCTGCTCAATCTTCAGATGGATCATGTCGCCATCGTTGATCTGCGGTACGATTTTCAGCTTAGTACCGACGGTTTTACGTTCCACCGAGTTAAACACGTTATCGCCGCTGGTGGTCTGCGAACCGGAGAGTACCGGTACATCCTGACCGACGTTGAACGACGCCTCTTTGTTATCCAGCGTCACCACGCTCGGTGTCGACAAAATATCGTTTTTGCCGTTAGTGGACAGCGCCGTCATCAGCGCACCAAAATCGCCGTTAAAGAAACCGGTCGCCAGGCCCGTATAGCTGCCAATGACTTTTGACTTCTTGATCTGGCTGATCGGCAGGCCGGTCGAACCAAACTGAACCCCACCGTGTTTACCGGTCCACTGCACGCCCAGATCCAGGCCGTTACCGTCCTGAACTTCGGCGATGATCGCCTCCACCAGCACCTGTGGACGGCGGATATCCAGCTTGTCGATCACTTTCTCCAGCGAATTCATGACGTTTGGCTGGGCGGTGATCACCAGCGAATTGGTAGACTCGTCGGCAGTAATATTCAGGTCGCCTGCCATCGGCGCGGCTTTGCTCTTACCGCCGCCCGCTTTATCTTTCAATTGCTCTCCGATCCCCGTCAGCACCGGCACCACTTTGCTGGCATTGGCGTATTTCAGGTAGAAGACGCGGGTGTTGCCTTCGTTGTTCTGCTCGCGATCGAGCTGGGAGATCAGCATCCGGGTGCGCTGACGCGCGTCCGGGCTGCCGCTAATCACCAGGCTGTTGGTTTCATCGTCGGCGACCACTTTGGTCGCCAGCTGCGGGGCGTTTTGCCCTTTCTGCTCTTCGTTGTTGAGATTGTTCAACATGTCAGAAAGATCTTTGGCCGAGGCAAAACGCAGTGGCACGATTTCACGGCGCTGGACGCCGCTTTGATCCACTCGCTGCACCAGATCGACCAGGCGGTTTACCACCGAGGCTTTGCCGGTTAACAACAGCACGTTTGACGGTTCAAAATGAACCACGTTGCCGATGCCGGAGGCGTCGTTCAACTGACGCAAAAGGGGGGCCAGCTCACGTACCGGGACGTTCTCCATCCGCACCACGCGGGTGATGATTTCGTCGCCTTTGCCGGGGTTTTTGCTGTCGGCAATCGGTGCGCCCGACATGCGGGCCACCGAAGAGCGCACGACTTTCACCATCCCGTTATCCATCGGGATCACCGACAGACCATAGAGATCCAGCACGCTCAGGAAGAACTGATAATATTCCTCTTCCGTCAGCACGTTGTAGGTACGGACCGACACCGTTCCCTGAACGGAAGGATCGACCAGAATGGTTTTATTGAGGTTACGCCCGACGGTATCGATAAATTCGCGGACATCGGTATTTTTAAAACTGGCGCTAAAGTTCGCCGCGAACAGCGAACCGGAATATAATGACAATGCGGTCAGCGCTACGCACGCCCATGGAAATTTCTTCATGTCTGTACACTTATTAATTGTTTATAACATTGACCCGAATATTTTCAAGGTGAGCGTGACGCCGAATAATGACATCCGCCTCTTTCATTTTTGACCAGCGGGCAACGATCTCTTTTGCCTGCGCCTCTTTAGTCATATCCACATCGTCAACTTTTACCACTACATCACCTTTTTCCAGGCCAGCATGGCTGTAGAAAGGAGACGCATTGCGTGGATTAATGTTGTAGCCTTCCAGCTGGCCTTTCTCGATTAATGGTTTTAACACCAGATAATCATCCAGATGCAGATTATCCAATCCTGCATCTTTCTTCGATTTGGTTACCGGGCTGCTGTCAACGCCGCCTTTAAAATAGTCTGGTTTTTTAAGTGAAATAACCTGCGGTGCGCCTTCATAATTCACCACCACATTATCGGGATGAATTTCGGCAATATAGGCATTGTCAAAACCGGCGAGCATTTCGCCCTCGCGATAGCTCTTTTGTCCGGAGGGGGTTTTTATCACCGCAAAGGACAGCCAGGCTTCGTCGCTGCTGAGAATACCTTCGATTTCCGCACTGAGCGGCTTTTTCAACGCCGCTGGCTGTTTCGCTGGCATCACCGCCGGCGTAAAAAGTACAAACTGAGTTTCATCATGACTTTTTTTTTGCATCTTCTGCTTTGGATCAGACAATCTGTTCGTAACTTTCTTATAATCTTTATAAACCATATACCCTTGCTGGCCGCAGAAAATGAGCAGCACAAACATGACGCAGGGCATAATCAATTGATTAACAAATGACATCCGCATTTTTTAACGAGCCTTTCTGCCAGTCAGTAATTCACAGCACAGGGCTGTATGAGTAAGTGGCGTAAATACTAATGAGTTCCCTATCCCCCGCCCATTTATACTTCCGCCAACAATAATTTAGAAAAAGATTGAACGTTAAATAAACCTATGCTAAAAGCGCAGGCCGAATATTTTTATCCTGCATTCAAATTGCCCCTTCCGCCCGTATCCTTTACTTTTCCGTCTCCTTGTTATGAATGAAAGAGACGGTAATACGCTATGTATATGCGCCATTTTAATTTCACTACCCAGCCTTTCCGGACTATCAGCCGGATGCCAGGTGATTTTTTTGTTCCGTATCATCAGGATGTGTTCGGTTTGCTGAAAGAGAAGTGCCAGACAACAGGCGTTACTGCGCTCTTTAGCGACGACAGCTATCTCACCTCGCAGTTTTGCGATGCGCTTAAAAAGCATGACGGCACGCTGATTGCCATTAACGCCTTCCCGAAACTCAGCGCCAGCGGCCTGCTCTATAAACTCAACACCACCACTAAAGAGAGCAAAACCCGGATCCAGGCTATTGATGCTGTGCTGCGTCAGTGGCAGGACGAGATGTTGTCCCGCAAAACCTCACGTAAAGTGCTGGTCATCTCGCATATTCAGTCGATGAAAGCGAATTGCCATGACGCACTGTCCGTTTTGTTAACCCGCGCGCAGGAGCTGGATGTGCCTCTGTCGGTTGTGCTGATGGGATCGGCCGACCAGGAAGCCGCCCTCCAGCAGTCCGGGCTGCGTGAATCTCTTCATACGCATCACATGCTCCGGCCTCTCACCTGCCGCGAGTCCATGAGCTATGTTCAGGCCCAGTGTGAAGCGCATGGCAGCGACGCGACGCCGTTCACCCGGGCCCGCGTGCGCAAGATGCATGTTCTGACCAAAGGACAGGTAAGTAAACTCAACGAGCTGGCGCACCTTGCGATGCTCGCCGCCTGGACCGAACGTTCAGCGCAGGTATCGCCGCGCCATCTGCGACTCGCCGCAGGAGAAGTTCTGCCGGCAAAACCGAAGGGCAAACGCCTTGCCGTTATGGGCCTTTTTGCCTCTGTACTGTTTGCCGCCTGCGGCTGGACATTGATGCCCGCCATTACCGCCAGACTGCCGGTACAGCTGCCCGTGATGGCAAGCTGGAAACCGCAGACCCCAAAAACCGACGCCCCAGTGGTGCCGGTTATTGAGAATGAAGTGGTGAATAAGCCCGATGCGATGCATCAGCTCTATACCATGTGGGGTTATGACGCCACGATGGAAGAGGCGCTCTGCCAGAACGCCGGGCGGGTCAACCTGATGTGTAAGGAGGGCAGCGCTCCGCTCGAGGAGCTGGCAAAAGAGGGTTACCCGTGGATCGGCGAGATCAGAACAGGCGATCACCTGAACTATGCCGTGGTGGCCAGAGTAGATGATAACTCGCTGGATCTGCTGATGAATAATCGCACCTGGCAGGTGAGCCGCAAATGGTTTAACCAGCATGCAACGGGCAATTACACCCTATTGCACCGCCTTACGCCGCAGGGGAAAGATGCCGTGAGCGCTGAAAGCAGCGCCAAAGATCTGGGCTGGATGGATCAGCAGCTCAGCCTGGCGATGAATCTGCCCGAAACCCACGCAAAAGTGTGGACGGCGGAACTGATGCAACGTACCCGCGAGTTTCAGCAGAAAATGCATCTGCATGTGGACGGGATTGCGGGTGAAGAGACATTGATGCAGTTAATGCGTGAAACCAGGACTACGCCAAGCGTGCTTATTCAGTCCGCAAATATATCTGCGACCCCCACCGCGCAGGAGAAGCATTTATAATGTCGACGATCACTCTGGCTGCCCAGCGCAGCTATACCCTGAACGCACCGGTCTGGTTTTCTTACCGGCGCCCCTCGCTGAAAAAAATGGTCTGTGCCACCCTGATCTGGGTGGTGGGAATAGTGATGACGATCGCTGCGGGACTCTATACTCATCTTTACTGGGATCTGCGCCATCCGGTACCAGAGCCAATAAAAACGAGCGCCGTTAAGCCAGAAACGAAGCTATCGGACATGCATTATGTCTATGTCAGTAAACCGTTCCCGCAGCCTGAAGCAAAGCAAGAACCGATGACAAAAGAGATGCCGCTGCTGCAGGAGATGTCAATTGATAGCGGCGATACCGACTGGCAGCAGGCGCCAGACGGTGAATTATCGCATGATATATCCCGAGATACATTGCCAGGGACCGAAATGAACGTTTCTGCTACTCCCGAACAGGATAATACCAGTCACACACTTGATGATGGGGCAATCAAGGCATTATTGATGAAGGCGTTAAAAGAGCAGGAAAAAGATTATTCGCAAGGGAAAATACCCACGCCCCCCGTGGAAGAAACCACGGCAGGAACGCAGGCAAATAATTCACTGACACATAGTCCCTCTTCCAGTTAAAAGGGGGGGGTAAAAAGCGATTAATATTTCTCCGGCAGTGTCGACAAATACATCAGACGACCTTTATCAACCTGAATATAATTACCTTTTTTCAGGTCAGCGAGGATTTTAATAATGGTGCTGCGGGCAAGGCTGGTATATTCCTGAATATAGTCGTAAATATTAATATCGTGCTGATGGTGCACCATCAGTTCGTTAATTTCCAGCAAGAACTCGCGAACAATCGAGTACGCGCTGCGGGCGACGAGCACTTCGTCACGTTTGCTGAGCATGCAAATATACCAGGAGAGGACTTTGCTCAAGGCTTCCCACAGGTTTTTTTCGCTCATCAGACGGAAAAAATCATCTTTTTTAATAGTGCGCACCACGGTATTGGCACGAACCAGGCCGTACATATGCGCTGAATTGTAATAAATAGAGGAGAGACCGAAAATACATTTATTATGTAAGGTGAATACACACAGTTCATCCGACTTGCGGCGGAATTCAACTTCACCGCTAATGATAAAATGAATATCTTCGTTATTCTCGGTACTGATACGCTGCCATTTGCGTAAGGTTCTTTCTTCAAAACCTTCAGTTGCCGCGATAATGGCGTCAAGTTCTTCTTGTGGACGGCTATTTTTACTATAGATACTTAACATAGTTATACCCATTAATATTAAATTGGAAAAGATGAACGTGTGCAATCACAGCGCATAAATGCGTAGTCCATTTAATAAATGTAAATAAAGCTAAGACGTCAGCACATCAGTATTTCTGATTTCGCGTGCTGATATATTGTCAAACACGTTAGCGAGTAATTTCGACTGAGGAAACTATAAACATTTACTCCGCGAATGTGATTAGAAAATTAGTCCAAAAGGAGACCGTATAGAAGTGGAGTCGGGTAACCCGAAGGATTACCCCTGCCCGTAGCGCTCTAACAGCGCCTCCGCGATAGCCAGCGTTTCGCGATCGGCCACGCCGTCCCAGCGCGCCGGGCGAAAATGCATCTGAAACGCGACGATCACGCGCTTCTGCTGTGCGTTCGTCATCTTATCGGTCACCTCATAGCCGTAGCGCGCCAGCAGATCGAGCAGCACCTTCTGCTCCACAAGCTCATCTCGCGGCTTGCCGTTCAGGTAAAACGCCACCCTCGCCGGGTCGGGCCATGCGCCAATCCCCTGCAGCGCCAGCTGACGCCAGGGGAACAGCGGGCCGGGATCGTCTTTGCGCTGCGGGGCGATATCAGAATGGGCCACCACATTTTCAGGTTTGATGTTGTAGCGGGTGATAATGTCTTTGGCGAGCGGCACCAGCGCCGCAATCTGCGCTGGCTCAAAAGGGGTAAAGCGCTTAACGCCCGACGTTTTTTGCCAGCCACGGTTCTCCAGCTCAATGCCGACAGACGTATCATTGATGCGGTTGGTGCCGCGCCAGAAGCTGATGCCCGCATGCCAGGCCAGTTCGCTCTCGGGTACAAGCTGCCAGATGCGCGGCTTACCGTCCGGAGCGGGAGGCCTGGCAGGGATCAAATAGTGAGAGCTGACGTTTTTATCCGTCAGCGTGGCCAGCGAGCTGTCAAAATCATCCGCGGTGTAGTGGATCACCAGCACCTTGATGCGCGGATAAGCCGCCTGAGCCTGATGACGCGTATCCAGCTCGTAGGCGCCTTTGTCGATAACCCCTTTTTCCGTGGCGCATCCTGCCAGCAGCAGCGCCAGCAGCAGCGCGGCAAACGAACGCCTCATCTCAGGGTTTTCACCGCCGTACCGCTTACGCTCACCATCAGCATGCTGCCATCTTTCCCGACCGTTTCGTAATCGATATCAATCCCCACGACCGCATCAGCGCCGAGGGCTTCCGCCTGCTCGCCAAGCTCTTTAAAGGCGATTTCACGCGCTTTACGCAGCTCTTTTTCATATGCGCCCGAGCGGCCGCCAACGATATCGCGGATGCCGGCAAAAAAGTCACGGAAGATATTCGCGCCGAGAATCGCTTCGCCGGTGACCACGCCGCAGTACTCGGTGATAGTTTGCCCTTCCAGGGTTGGCGTTGTTGAAAACTGCATGGTTTCTCTCCTTCTTTAGCGTTCAATGCCTTAGGCACAGCATTATCGGTTCGTTACGCTATGATTGAAAGGATAGTTAATAAATAAGGAAATCAACATGCGCTATTCAGCTTTAACACTTTTAGTGCCCTGCGCGCTGGTGCTCAGCGCCTGTACCACCACGGTCACGCCTGCCTTTAAGGATATCGGTACCCGCAGCGGCCCCTGTATTGAGGGCGGCCCGGACACCGTGGCGCAGCAGTTCTATGATTATCGCATTCAGCACCGCAGCAACGATCTCACTGGCCTGCGCCCGTATCTGAGCGATGGTCTGGCAAAACTGCTTAACGATGCCACCCGCGATCCTCAGCATAACGCCCTGCTGAAATCCGATCCGTTCTCCAGCCGCGCCACGCTGCCGGATAGCGCCGAAGTGGCGAGCGCGTCAACCATTCCGAACACGGATGCCCGCAATATTCCGCTGCGCGTGAAGCTGACGCAGGGAACCCAAACCTGGCAGGATGAAGTGCTGATGATCCGTCAAGGACAGTGCTGGGCGGTAGACGACGTGCGCTACGTGGGCGGCAGCGTTCATGCCTCGGCAGGCACGCTGCGCCAGTCGATTGAAAATCGCTAAACTCGCCGATATAACCTGGTAACCCCCGTAAAATGTGCGGCATTTCTTGCGGAATGCCGACATTTATACTCGCCGACCTTGCCGTTCGCTATTTTGTGCTATGTTTAAGAGGAAATACGGGTTATATTTAACTTTTAACGCAGAAATATTGCATAACTATTCTGTCAACGGTACTATCTGCGGCCTCAATTGCTATAGATTGCCTGGATGAGTAAAGACTGCCCCGATGAGTATTAAACTAAACGGCATTAACTGCTTCTACGGCGCACACCAGGCGCTGTTTGACATCACGCTGAACTGCCCGGAAGGCGAAACGCTGGTTTTGCTTGGCCCAAGCGGTGCAGGCAAAAGCTCCCTTCTGCGCGTCCTTAATCTGCTTGAAATGCCCCGTTCAGGTACGCTGGCGATTGCCGGTAACCACTTTGATTTCGCGAAGACGCCGTCTGATAAAGCGATTCGCGAGCTGCGTCAAAACGTCGGCATGGTCTTCCAGCAATACAATCTCTGGCCGCACCTGACCGTGCTGCAGAACCTGATTGAAGCCCCGTGCCGCGTGCTGGGGTTAAGCAAGGATCAGGCGATCGCCCGTGCTGAAAAGCTGCTGGATCGTCTGCGCCTTAAGCCCTACAGCGACCGCTACCCGCTGCACCTGTCCGGTGGTCAGCAGCAGCGTGTGGCCATTGCCCGTGCGCTGATGATGGAGCCCGCGGTACTGCTGTTTGATGAACCGACCGCGGCGCTGGATCCGGAAATCACCGCCCAGATCGTGAGCATCATTCGCGAGCTGGCGGAAACCAACATTACGCAGGTTATCGTCACCCATGAAGTGGAAGTGGCGCGCAAAACTGCCAGCCGTGTGGTCTACATGGAAAACGGGTATATCGTTGAGCAAGGTGATGCGAGCTGCTTCGCTAACCCGCAAACCGATGCCTTCAAAAACTATTTATCTCATTGATTGTGTCAGGGGAAATATAATGAAAAAAGTATTACTTGCCGTGCTGCTTGCTGGCGTTACCCTTTCCGCTACCGCAGCTCAGACCATTCGTTTTGCTACGGAAGCCTCTTACCCTCCGTTTGAGTCCATCGATGCGAACAACAAAATTGTTGGCTTCGACGTGGATCTGGCTAACGCCCTGTGTAAAGAGATCGATGCGACCTGTACCTTCAGCAACCAGGCGTTCGACAGCCTGATCCCAAGCCTGAAGTTCCGCCGTATCGACGCCGTGATGGCCGGTATGGACATCACCCCTGAGCGTGAAAAGCAGGTGCTGTTCACCACCCCTTACTACGACAACTCCGCCCTGTTCATTGGTCAGAAAGGCAAATTCACCTCTGTCGATCAGCTGAAAGGTAAAAAAGTGGGCGTGCAGAACGGTACCACCCACCAGAAATTCATCATGGATAAGCATCCGGAAATCACCACCGTTCCGTATGACAGCTACCAGAACGCCAAGCTGGATCTGCAGAATGGCCGTATCGACGGCGTTTTCGGTGATACCGCGGTAGTGACCGAGTGGCTGAAAGCTAACGACAAGCTGGCGCCAGTGGGCGACAAAGTGACCGATAAGGATTATTTCGGTACCGGTCTGGGAATTGCCGTTCGTCAGGGCAACACTGAGCTACAGCAGAAATTCAACGCTGCGCTGGAAAAAGTGAAGAAAGACGGCACCTACGAAACCATCTACAAAAAATGGTTCCAGAAGTAATTCCTGATGAATGAAATTTTTCCTTTAGCAAGCGCCGCCGGGATGACCGTCGGTCTTGCCGTTTGCGCACTGATTATCGGCCTCGTGCTGGCGATGTTCTTTGCGGTGTGGGAATCCGCGAAATGGTTCCCCGTCGCCTGGACAGGCTCCGCGCTGGTCACCGTGCTGCGCGGGCTACCGGAAATTCTGGTGGTCCTGTTTATCTATTTCGGTTCCTCACAGCTGCTGCTCACGCTGTCGGACGGCTTCACCCTCAATCTCGGCTTTGCGCAGATCCCGGTGCAGATGCAGATCGAAAACTTCGACGTCAGCCCGTTCCTGTGCGGCGTGATTGCCCTCTCCCTGCTCTACTCCGCGTACGCGTCGCAAACCCTGCGCGGTGCGCTGAAAGCCGTGCCGCAGGGTCAATGGGAGTCGGGTCAGGCGTTAGGGTTGTCGAAATCAGCCATCTTCTTCCGTCTGGTCATGCCGCAGATGTGGCGTCATGCCCTGCCTGGGCTCGGCAACCAGTGGCTGGTGCTGCTGAAGGATACCGCGCTGGTGAGCCTGATTAGCGTCAATGATTTAATGCTGCAAACCAAAAGCATCGCCACCCGTACCCAGGAGCCCTTTACCTGGTACATTGTGGCGGCGGCGATCTACCTGGTGATCACGTTGCTCAGTCAGTACATCCTCAAGCGTATTGACCTGCGTGCGACGCGCTTTGAACGGAGACCAGGCTGATGCTTGAATATTTCCCCGAGTTGATGAAAGGGCTGCATACCAGCCTGACGCTGACCGTGGCGTCCATTATCGTGGCGCTGATCCTGGCCCTTATTTTCACCATCATCCTGACGCTGAAAACGCCGGTGCTGGTGTGGATTGTGCGCGGGTACATCACCCTGTTTACCGGTACGCCGCTGCTGGTGCAGATCTTCCTGATTTACTACGGCCCGGGCCAGTTCCCGTCGCTGCAGGAGTATCCGGTTATCTGGCATCTGCTTTCTGAACCGTGGCTGTGTGCCCTGATTGCCCTTTCGCTGAACAGTGCGGCCTATACCACCCAGCTGTTCTACGGCGCGATCCGCGCCATACCGGAAGGCCAGTGGCAGTCCTGCGGAGCGCTGGGCATGAGCAAGAAAGACACGCTAGCGATCCTGCTGCCGTACGCTTTTAAGCGCGCGCTCTCTTCTTACTCCAACGAAGTGGTGCTGGTGTTCAAGAGTACCTCTCTGGCCTACACCATCACCCTGATGGAGGTGATGGGTCACGGACAGCTGCTGTACGGACGCACCTATGACGTGATGGTGTTCGGTGCGGCAGGCGTGGTCTATCTGGTGGTTAACGGCCTGTTGACGCTGATGATGCGCCTGATCGAGCGTAAAGCGCTGGCGTTTGAGCGCAGAAATTAACCACGAAAATGCATAAAACGGTATTCATGAAGCGGGTAACCTGATGGGTTATCCGCTTTTTTTTGCGATAAAAATAATACTTAATCATTTTTATTGCATATAAATTCATTAACTGGCATTGTACATCCAGGCCGCAGACACGGCGCATCAATAAGACAGACGGGAGCATTACAATGAAAAAGTTAGTTCTGGCCGCATTACTCGCCACCTTCGCCGCTGGCGCATCCGCTGCGGATAAAATCAATTTCGGCGTGTCCGCCACCTATCCGCCGTTTGAGTCGCTGGATGCCAGCAACCAGATCGTCGGTTTCGATATCGATCTGGCGAAAGCGCTGTGCAAACAGATGCAGGCCGACTGCACCTTTACTAACCATGCTTTTGACAGCCTGATCCCGTCGCTGAAGTTCAAAAAATACGACGCGGTGATCTCCGGGATGGACATCACGCCTGAGCGCAGCAAGCAGGTCGCGTTCACCGACCCGTACTACGCCAACTCGGCGGTGGTGATTGCGAAGAAAGGCGCTTATACCTCTTTCGATCAGCTGAAAGGCAAACGCATCGGGATGGAAAACGGCACCACGCACCAGAAATATCTCCAGGACAAACATCCGGAAGTGAAGACCGTGGCCTATGACAGCTACCAGAACGCGATTATTGACCTGAAAAATGGCCGTATCGACGGCGTCTTCGGCGATACCGCCGTGGTGAACGAGTGGCTGAAAACCAATCCGCAGCTGGGCACGGCTACCGAGAAAGTGACCGATCCACAGTACTTCGGCACGGGTCTGGGTATCGCGGTACGTCCGGATAACAAAGCCCTGCTGGAAAAACTGAACGGTGCGCTGAAAGCGATTAAAGCAGACGGTACTTACCAGAAAATTAGCGAGCAGTGGTTCCCGCAGTAAGATTTTTTTGCCGGGTGGCTCGGCCTATGGGGGTGGTAGTCTGTAGGCCGGGTAAGGCGAAGCCGCCACCCGGCAATTTCTCAGAGTGGCACAAAGAACCTGAACCGTGCTCCGCTCGCCGACTCCATCAGCCTGATCCCACCCCCGTGCAGCTCCAGCATCCGTTTAACAATCAGCAGCCCTAACCCGCCGCGATTCTCTCTCGACGCCTGAGTATTGAGCGCCGACGGCCGCTGGAACAGATCGTCGCGCAGCGCGGCATCCACGCCCGCTCCGCTATCGGACACTTCGACCTGCAGCCGTTCATTTTCCTGCCACACCGCCAGACGAATTTCCCCGCCGCCAGGCGTATGGCGCATCGCGTTATCCAGCAGGTTGGTTACTACGCGCTCGATCATCGACACATCGGCGTTTATCAGCGGCAACGGCCCCGGCACGTCAATATGCAGGTTGACCTCTCGCGTACGGGCGGTGAGCTCAAACTTCTGCGCCACGTCGGAAATCAGCTCTCCCATCGCGAACCGCTCGCGCTGGGGTTTAATACCGCCGTACTCCAGGCGCGCCAGCTCAAACAGCTGCTGCGAAAGATGACGGACCTTTTGTCCCTGGCGCAGCGCGGTGGCGAGATACTGCTGGTGCTCCTGCGGCGTCAGCGTGGCGGATTTGAGCGACAGGGTTTCGAGATAGCCCAGCAGCGAGGTCAGCGGCGTACGGAGATCGTGCGAAATATTGGCGATAAACTCCCGGCGCTGGCGATCGCTGTCGGCCAGCCGATCCCACTGCTGGGTGATTTTGCGCGCCAGCTCGATAAAACTGTTGCGCAGGATCGCCACCTCATCTTTTGCCGCCGCGTCCGGCGTCTGTGCCGCCAGCTGTCTGATAGCGCTTATGCTGTCTTGCTCCAGCCCGGCGACTTCCACCGTCAGCTGTTTAACCGGGCGCGTGACCCAGTACCAGACCAGTAAACCGGCCAGCAGGCCAAACAGCGCGACCCACAGCAGTGACCACAGGACGGTACTCCACAGCGCCTTATGCCAGGCCATCTCCGCAAGAGAATTTGACTCCTCGCCCTGCAAAATAATGTACAGATAGCCTTTTAGCTCGCCGTCCTGCCGCAGCGGCGTGGCGCTAAAGACTTTTTGATTTTGACTGCGCGGATCGTCGCCCAATACCGGCATGGCGGTGCCGCTCAGGAAGCTCTGCACCGGAGCCAGATCGATTTTTTGCCGCTGAATATGGCCCGGCGGTGCGGCATCGGCGAGGATATCGCCGTCCGGGGAGACAACGTAGAGCTCAACGCTCGGATTAAAGGTCATCAGCCGGCCAAACAGCGGTTTCAGCGCGCTGCGGTCAACCCTGCCCTGCGCGTCCAGAATTGGTTCGCGCTGAACGATCTGCTGCGCCAGCCCGCCAGACAAACGCTGCACCATCGCATTACCGTACTGCATGCTGCTGTAGAGCTGTACCGCGCAGGCAACGGCGGCGCAGAGCATCATCAGCAGGATGAACAGCAGCGTCAGGCGCTGGCTCAGGCTAAAGCGGCGCATCATGATTTGGCTCCGCAAATTTGTAGCCCTTGCCCCAGACGGTGCGAATAATCTCCGGCTCGGCGGCGTCCTTCTCAATCTTGATGCGCAGGCGGTTGATATGGGTGTTGACGGTGTGCTCGTAGCCTTCGTGCTGGTAACCCCAGACCTGCTCCAGCAGCGCCAGACGGGAGAACACCTCGCCGGGATGACGGGCAAAGAAGTAGAGCAGCTCGAACTCGCGCGGGGTGAGATCCACCACCTGGCCGTGAAGCAGCACGCTGCGCGCCAGCGGATCGATGGTCAGTCCGTGAGCCTGAATTTGACCGTCGGTTTGCGCCTGCCCCATCGCCTGCTGGCGACGAAACAGCGCTTTGATGCGCGCAATCAGCTCCTGCACGGAGAACGGTTTTGCCAGATAGTCATCGGCGCCGGTTTCCAGCCCGGTGATGCGGTCGGTTTCACTGCTGCGGGCGCTGATGATGATCACCGGCAGGTAGCGCGTCATCTGACGGATGCGGCGGCAAATCTCCAGGCCGTCAACGCTGGGCAGCATCAGGTCGAGGATCACCGCGTCCCACGTCTGGACTTCAAGACGCTGCAGGGCTTTGCCCCCGTCGGGTTCGTGGGTGATGGCGTAGCCTTCGTCTTCTAAATTGAGTCGCAGAAGCGCCGCGATATCGTGGTCGTCTTCCACCAGCAGGATCTGCTTCATGGGTAAGCCTTCATTCATTTCTTATGACGTAAGCTTACCTGATTTCGCCGGGATGAAGAGTTCACATTTTGTTTAAGATTTTACGAGCAACGTCAGCACTTCATAGTGCGCGGTGTGCGGGAACATATCAAAAAGCTGAACGCGTTCAACGCGATAGCCCGGTAGTTGCGCAATGTCTTTTGCCATGGTCTGCGCGTTGCAGCTGGAATAGATGATGTACTCTGGCGCCATCTGGCTCAGGTAGTCGCACAGCGCATTGCCGATGCCGCGGCGCGGCGGGTTGACCAGCACCAGCTCCGGCACGTTGCCCTGGCCGGTCGCGAACTGCGTAGAGTCGAGCGCCTGGAAGTGCAGATTCGTTAACCCAAGTTCGGCGGCGGACTGCTTCGCGCAGGCAATCGCTTCGGCAGAGATCTCAATGCCGGTGAGCTGCATCTCCGGCGTGGCGCAGTGCAGGCCAAAACCGCCCACGCCGCAGAAGAGATCCCACATGTGGTGAACGTTCAACGCACGAACCCAGTCGCGGGCGGCGGCGTACAGGCTGCTTGCCACGGTCGGGTTGGTCTGGAAGAAGCTTTGCGGGCGGATCCACAGCGGCACCCCGTTGAAGCTTTCGGCCAGCGCGTGCTGGTCGGTGAAGAAAATCTCTTTCTCCCCTTCCATGATTGCCATATGCACGGGCTGAATGTTTGCCGTAATGACCTTCAGCTGCGGAAGCTGCGCCTGCAGCCACGGCAGCGCCGCGCGCAGCTGCTCCAGCTTGGTTTCAGAGCGCAGCACGAAGCGCAGCATCATGCCGCCGTCTTTCTGGCTTTCCGTCAGCAGAAGGTATTTCAGCTCGCCGCGCCTGCGGGCCACGCTGTAGGGCGTTAAGCCCGCCCGCGCGATAAACGGTTTCAGTGCGGCAAAGACAGGCTCAAACGAGTCGGGATACAGCGGGCAGTCGGTTAAGTCTTCCGGCGTGCCGTCGCGGTGCAGCATCCCCAGCAGCGGTTTTTCTACGCTGCCGCTGACCACCATTTTGGCTTTATTGCGAAAACCCTGTTCAGGGCCGCTGACGGGTGCGCACCACTCGCCCACCGCGTGTTCTGCCAGCAGCTGTTGCAGGTCGGCCATTTTGGCGGTGAGTTGTTGAGAAACCGGCTGTTCTATCCACTGGCAGGAGCGGCAGCGTCCGGCGTCATAGAGTGAGCACTGCATATGAAAACCTTAAAAATCACGAGGGCTGCGATTATACACATTATTGCAGGCGGAAGAATCTCCGACTGGAAGCCGGAACGAAGAGTAGAAAGAGCACCAGCATGTCCGGCAGTTTTTGCATAAACAGCGCGCGCAGGATCTCGCGTTTGGATTCACCGGCGATGCTGAACAGCTCCGGGTAGCCATACCCCAGCGAGGCGGCCCACAGATAGCTTGCGGCGGTAATTTGCGTCAGCAGATAGACCCATCGCGCCCAGTTGCGCCCTTTAACCAGCGAAAACGCGCAGTAGATCTCGATAAACACCAGCATCAGGCTGCTCAAAAAGACCAGCGTCAGATTCCACGTCTGCACACTGCGGTGAATGAATTCACCGATGCCGCGCACGCCCAGGGTGTTGAGAATCATCAGCACGTCCAGGCAGCGGATCATAATAATGGCGAGCGCCGCCACCTGAACCAGCGCAGGTACGTTAGGACGCGCGTGCGTAATACGTGATTTTTTTAATAATCCCAATGTTTTACTTCCCTGAAAAACAGTGCCGCGTCATGCGCGGCACATCACTGGAAATTTTAAATCCTTCAGCCGCGTCTTGCACGCTGGATATCGCGCACGCGCTGTTTTTCCGCGCGCGCCATCAAATACCAGGCGATAAATCCGACAATTCCGACCACGCCGAGGATGATAGAGGCCAGGGCGTTGATCTCCGGGTTGACCCCCATACGCACGCTGGAGAAGACCAGCATCGGCAGCGTGGTCGCCCCCGGGCCGGAAACAAAGCTGGCGATCACCAGATCGTCGAGCGACAGGGTAAACGCCAGCAGCCAGCCGGAGATCACCGCCGGCATAATCATCGGCAGCGTGATGATGAAAAAGACCTTCAGCGGGGTCGCGCCGAGATCCATCGCCGCCTCTTCAATGGAGCGATCCAGCTCGCGCAGGCGCGAGGAGATCACTACCGCTACGTAGGCCGTACAGAAAGTGACGTGCGCCAGCCAGATGGTGAGCATGCCGCGATCTGCCGGCCAGCCGATGGCGTGCGCCATGGCCACGAACAGAAGCAGCAGCGCGAGACCGGTGATCACGTCCGGCATGACCAGCGGGGCGGTAATCATAAAGGCAAAGCCGTTCGAACCGCGAAAACGCCCGAAGCGCACCATCACCAGCGCGGCGATCGTGCCCAGCACGGACGCCATGGTCGCCGCCAGCGCCGCAATGGTCAGGCTCAGCCCCACCGCGCTCATCATTGCATCATCGTGGAACAACTCGCTGTACCAGCGCGTCGACCAGCCTGCCCAGACCGTCACCAGTTTGGAGCTGTTAAACGAATAGATCACCAGCATCAGCATCGGCGCATACAGGAAGGTAAAGCCGATCACCAGGATCGCGATTCGCCACGGGGAGCGTACTACCGGTAAGTTGTTCATCCGCGATCTCCCATCTGTTTCTGCTGATGCTTGTGGAACCACATGATCGGCACGATCAGCAGCAGTAACATGATAATCGCCACCGCTGACGCCACCGGCCAGTCGCGGTTATTGAAAAACTCCTGCCACAACACGCGGCCAATCATGATGCTATCAGGCCCGCCGAGCAGTTCCGGGATCACAAACTCCCCCACCGCCGGGATAAAGACCAGCATCGACCCGGCGATAATGCCGCCTTTGGTCAGCGGGACAATGACGCTGAAGAAGGTTTTTAGCGGACGGGCACCGAGATCGAGCGACGCTTCCACCAGCGAGTAGTCGATACGGGTCAGCGCCGTGTAGATTGGCAGCACCATAAACGGCAGATAGGCGTACACAATACCGATATAGACCGCGAGGTTGGTGTGCAGGATCGTCAGGGGCTGATCGATAACCCCGAGCCACATCAGGAAGTTGTTCAGCACGCCGTTGTTTTTCAGGATCCCCATCCAGGCGTAAACGCGGATCAGGAACGAGGTCCACGACGGTAAGATTACCAGCAGCAGCAGGATGTTGCGGGTCGACGGCTTACTGTGCGCCACCGCCCACGCCAGCGGGTAGCCCATCACCAGACAGCAGAGCGTCGAGATAGCCGCCACCTGCAGCGACTGCAGATAGGCTTCGAAATAGAGCGGGTCGTCGGTGAGCTGCAGGAAGTTACCCAGGTTTAAGGTCAGCGTCAGCTGCCCGTCGGCCCAGTCCAGCAGGTTGGTGTAAGGCGGGATTGCCCGCGCCATTTCCGCCAGGCTTATCTTGAAAACAATCAGGAACGGCAGCAGGAACAGCAGGATCAGCCACACGTACGGCATGGCGATCACCAGCTTGCGGCCGTGGTTCATCTGCATTCGCGTCAGCCACTGGGCAAAACTGCCCGGTTTACCTGCGCGGGCTGGAGGTTCAAGTGTACTCATTGGCCGCTCCTTATACCGTCAGCACAACGCAACTGTCTGCATCCCAACACAGGCGCACTTCGTCGCCCCAGGTCGGCTGCCCCTTGCGGTAGCGATGTTCGTTCTGTAACTGCGCGCTGAGCATCTGCCCGCTTTTCAGGCGCACGTGATAGATGGAGAGGTCGCCAAGATAGGCAATGTGCACCACTTCGCCGACGGCAAAGTTATAGCCATCGGCAGGCGGATCCTCACAGAGCATGATCTTCTCCGGACGCAGCGCGACGTAGACAGGCACGTTATCCACCACGGAGTTATCTGGGTCGACCTTCAGCGGATGCTGCAGCCCCGGCGATTCGATGACCAGACCATCTTCCTGACGATCTTTCAGCAGCCCTTCGAAGACGTTGACCGAGCCGATGAACTCCGCGCTGTAGCGGGTGGTTGGATGCTCATAAATCTCTTCCGGCTCGCCAATCTGCACGAACTTCCCGCGGTTCATGATGGCGATACGTCCGGCCATGGTCATGGCCTCTTCCTGGTCGTGGGTAACCATCACGCAGGTCACGCCCACGCGCTCGAGGATATCGACCACTTCAAGCTGCATACGGTCGCGCAGCTTTTTATCCAGCGCGCCCATCGGCTCATCAAGCAGCAGCAGTTTCGGGCGTTTTGCCAGGCTGCGAGCCAGGGCCACGCGCTGGCGCTGGCCGCCGGACAGCTGATGCGGCTTACGCTTCGCGAACTCCTGCATGTGTACCAGGCTCAGCATCTCGGCCACGCGCGCGGTAATTTCGGCCTTCGGCAGCTTGTCCTGCTTCAGGCCAAAGGCGATGTTCTGCTCCACCGTCATGTGCGGGAACAGCGCGTAGGACTGGAACATCATGTTAATCGGGCGCTGATACGGCGGCACGCTGGAGAGATCCACGCCATCGAGCATGATCTGCCCGGCGGTGGGTTGTTCAAAACCGGCCAGCATACGCAGCAGGGTCGATTTACCGCAGCCAGAAGCTCCCAGAAGAGCAAAAATCTCGCCTTTATAAATCGTCAGGCTGACGTCGTCCACGGCATGCTGGCCATCGAAAGATTTGGTGAGGTTACGAATTTCAAGAAGCGGGGTCAGCGCTTTACGGACTTTCGCCTGCGGGCGGGGGATCGCGTCATTCACGGGGTGCTCTCCGGCAGAAATCAAATCATGGTGCAGGCGCACCAGAACGGTGCGCCTGTTGCCGGGGGCGCCTGGCTTGCCCGGCCTGTGACAAAGGGTTATTTACCGCTTTTCACCTTGGTCCACGCGCGGGTACGCACGCGGTCAATTTTTGGATCCTGGACTTTCAGGGTGAAGAGCTTGGCGAACACATCCGCTGGCGGATAGATAGCCGGGTTATTACGGATTTCTTCGCTCACCAGCGGCACGGAGGCCTTGTTACCATTCGCGTAGTAAACGTGGTCGCTGATGTGGGCGATCACCTCAGGACGCATCAGGTAGTTGAGGAACTGATACGCTTCATCTTTGTTTTTCGCATCAGCCGGCATCGCGAAGACGTCGAAGAAGGCCAGCGCCCCCTCTTTCGGAATGAAGTAGGAGACGTTCACACCGTTTTTCGCCTCTTTCGCGCGGTTAGCCGCCTGCCATACGTCCCCTGCCCAGCCAATCGCGACGCAGATGTCGCCGTTCGCCAGGTCGTTGATGTACTGAGATGAGTGGAAGTAACGAATGTTTGGACGCAGCTTCAGCAGCAGATCGGTCGCCGGGCCAGTGTAATCATCGGCTTTATTGCTGTTCGGATCTTTGCCCAGGTAGTTCAGCACGGTTGCGAAAATCTCTTCCGGCGCATCGAGGAAGGAGACGCCGCAGCTTTTCAGCTTCTCAAGGTTTTCCGGCTTAAGCACCACGTCCCAGCTGTCCAGCTTCACGTCCGGGCCCAGCGCGGCTTTGACTTTATCGACGTTGTAGCCGATACCGGTAGTCGCCCACAGGTAAGGCATGGCGTATTTGTTGTCCGGATCATGCTTGGCCACCAGCTTCAGCACTTCCGGATCGAGATTTTTCCAGTTCGGTAATTTGCTCTTATCCAGCGGCTGGAAGACGCCTGCCGTCAGCTGACGCTCGAGGAAGCTTGCGGAAGGCACCACGAGGTCAAACCCGGTGCTGCCCGCCATCAGTTTTCCTTCCAGCACTTCGTTGGAATCGAACACGTCGTAGACGACTTTAATGCCGGTCTCTTTTTCAAAATTCGCCACCGTGTCCGGCGCAATATAGTCAGACCAGTTATAAACGTGCAGCGTTTTTTGTTCCGCAGCGAGCGTGCCGGCAGAGACGGCCATCAGAGCACCCGCAACCAGACCCGATAACCATTTTTTATTCAAGGCGATCATAGTGTTATTCCTTCTGAAAGCTCGTTAACAAACGAACTAAAACTGTGCAATCTAAATGTATGCAAAAATCATGCATAGTTTGTCGCTCTGCTCAAAATAAAAAGAAACCTCTTTACCCGGCAGCTTCCGCTCGCTTTTTGAAGCATCGCAAGAATAACTGTAGCCCGTGTCTGCGGCTATAGCCCAGACGAAAAAACGCCTTTTATCAATTTTTTATGCAGGTTAAGTCTACGTGATAAGCCGAAACGGCCTTCAGGGAGGTGAATAATTCTTTAAAGAAAGGTTAAAAGCAGCAGAAAAAATGGCCTTCTGCAGCCGCTATGGCAGCGACTGCGCAAAAGTCAGACAGGCTTAGTGAAGAAAATTGGGAGATGCATCATTATTCTCTGCATCATCTTCCGCGCTATACAGCAGATGGTGTGCATTGGCTTCCATCATGACCATCGAAATTTGCTCTTCGCTCAGGCGCATAAACCATGAGAACTGCTTGAATGACAGCCCGGCACCTGAGAATAAAGACTGGCAAACGACCAGTTTTGGCAGATTATCATCCTGTATGTCGAGAAATGCTTTCACCGTCAAAGAACTGGCGTTAATCGCTGACAGGTCGGAAGCCAGCGCCAGCAGCGCAGAGGGCTTCACTTCGGCCAGCGCGGAGAAAAGGATCACGTCGTTAATCAGATCGATTTTGGCATCGAAAATGCCGTCGAAATTCTGCATATGAGGCAGATGCAGCGCCTGGCAGGAATCGCATTCGAAAAACGTAATTCCGGCATCATCAAGCCATTGACGTAACGTATCCAGTGTAGGTACGACCTGTAAATCCATCGCTGTGCAGCCTCTTTAATAAAAACTTCGCATAGGGTACTTAAAAAGCGCGCGGTAATCCATTTAACCACCCGTTTTCAGACAGTAGCCCGGCGTCGCATGACGCTCGATCCATAAGATCATTTTACCCGCAATATCGACCCCTGTGGTTTTTTCCACGCCTTCAAGCCCCGGCGAGGCGTTCACTTCCATAACCAGTGGCCCTCGCGTCGCGCGCAGCAGGTCTACGCCTGCCACGTCCAGCCCCAAAGTCTGCGCCGCTTTGACGGCAATTTCCCGCTCCTGGTCGCTGATATCGGCGATTCTGGCAATGCCGCCGCGGTGAAGGTTAGAGCGGAAATCGCCCTCTTTGGCCTGGCGCTCGATGGCCGCCACCACCTCGTTTCCCACCACGAAACACCGGATGTCGCGCCCTTTGGCCTCTTCAATGTACTCCTGCACCAGAATATGGGCATTCAGCCCGCGGAAGGCGTCAATCACGCTCTCCGCTGCCTGACGCGTCTCCGCCAGCACCACGCCGATGCCCTGTGTGCCTTCCACCAGCTTGATCACCAAAGGGGCACCGCCCACCATGTCGATCAGATCGCTGGTGTCGTCCGGTGAATGGGCAATCCCGGTGACGGGAAGATCGATCCCCTGGCGCGCGAGCAGCTGCAGCGAGCGCAGCTTGTCGCGGGCGCGTGAAATGGCGACGGATTCGTTGAGCGGATAGCTGCCCAGCATCTCGAACTGGCGCAATGCAGCGGTGCCGTAAAAGGTTATCTGGGAGCCGATGCGGGGGATCACCGCATCAAAGTGAGGCAGCTTGCGGCCTTTGTAGTGAATCGACGAGGCGGCAGGGTCAATGTTCATATAGCAGGACATCGGGTCGAGGATCTCAACCTGATGTCCGCGTTTCGCCGCCGCTTCCCGAAGACGCTTACATGAATAGAGCGTTCCATCCCGGGACAATATGGCAATTTTCACCCTGCACCTCTCTGAAGACATGGAAAAAGCCTGCGTATCATATACGCAGGCAGGCGCAGGATAAATGGACTATCGCGTCGCCCAGCCCTGTTTGTGCAGATAATCAAGAATAAACGGGCGATTTTCTTTAATGATGGTGCGGCGAATATGGTCAGTCCAGGTGTCGCGACGGTTATTGCTGCCGCGCGTCAGGTAGTAGTTCGCCAGCTCTTCGTCATATTGATTCAGAACGTCCTGATCGACCGGCTGGTAGTGGTTTTCGTGCACCAGCATCGCCGCGGGAATACGCGGCTTCAGATCCGGGTTATCCGCCGGCCAGCCGAGACACAGGCCAAACAGCGGCAGCACGTGTTTTGGCAGCTTCAGGAGGTCGGTCACGCTTTGAATGTTGTTACGCAGGCCTCCGATGTAGACGCCGCCTAATCCCAGCGACTCCGCAGCAGTAAAGGCGTTTTGCGCCATCAGCGCGGTATCCACCACGCCCAACAGCAGCTGTTCCGCCAGCCCGAGCTCGGCCTCAGGGCAGATCTGCAGGTGGCGGTTAAAGTCGGCGCAGAATACCCAGAACTCGGCTGCCTGAGCCACATGCTTCTGCCCGCCGGTCAGCGTCACCAGCTGTTCACGCATGGCCGGGTCGGTAATGCGGATAATGGAGCTGCACTGCAGGAAGCTGGAACTTGAAGTCGCCCTTGCGCTGTTAATAATCGCTTCGCGCTGCGCATCGGTAATCGGCTCATCGGTGAAGTGGCGAATGGAACGATGGGAAAGGAGCAGGTCTATGGTTGGCGTCATCTTGTCTCTCTTTGTCTTGCTTAATACGTATGCCAGCCAGTATAGGCAATGATATGCGCGGTGTAATTGGCGAAACATAGCTCATAGATATTATAACGACAGGCGAAACCTTCTTTAATGACGAGAGGTTATGGGGCACTATACGTGTCATTCGCCGTCAGGCTTGTTTTTTGAGGAGAGAGAAATGTTTGCAGTAATTTTTGGTCGTCCAGGGTGCCCTTACTGTGTGCGCGCGAAAGAGCTGGCTGAGAAACTGACCGAAGAGCGCGATGACTTCAACTTCCGCTACGTGGATATCCACGCGGAAGGCATCACGAAAGCGGATCTCGAAAAAACCGTCGGTAAGCCGGTTGAAACCGTACCGCAGATCTTCCTCGATCAGAAACACATCGGCGGCTGCACCGACTTCGAAGCTTACGCCAAAGAGCACCTGGGCCTGTTTGCTGCCCAGTAATGAAAGGACGCCCTCACCGAGAGGGCGTTTTTATTTGTGGTGCCGTCGGCGTTGAAGCAGACTGCGCACAAATAAGTAGCAGAGCGCGCCAAGGGCGCACCAGAATACGGCGCTCATCAACCACGCCAGCTCCTGCCAGAAACTTCGCGTTGAAACATACAGCATGCGCATCAGCAGCAGACACAGTGGTGCCGCCAGCATGGCGCCAATTAGCGGCTTGACCACTTCCCCTTTACGGGAAAGAAAACTGGCTGCCGCTCCCGGCAGGGTAAAAAAGAGCAGCCCCAGCTCCGGGTGTCCTGCAGCCCTGAATGCCCCTTTCAGGTTAAAAGCGAGCGACATGCACACGACGGTAAACAGCAAAAAGCAGCTGATCACCCCCGCCCAGTTTCGTTTAATGTTCAAACTATCCTCCTGACTTATCTCTATCAAATACAGCTTCGTCGGGTAGACGCCCAGTCAGATAAAGCAATGCGGCAATCCTTGCCAAAGTACGCACAGGGTGATGCGATAATAGGTAGCTGTCAGTAGCTAATGCGATTAAACTACACGCCAGCTAATGTTTTAGGGAATAAAGCAGGAAACAGGGAGCGTTAACGCCTTTCCCTGACCCAGAAAACAGTAGCCCAAATAGTCCTTTCATTCAACAACTTACTGGTAAACAAGAAGTTAGCCTCCGTGAATATAAACGTCGCAGACTTGTTAAATGGGAATTACATCCTGTTATTATTTGTGGTACTGGCGCTGGGCCTTTGCCTGGGTAAATTGCGCCTGGGTTCAGTTCAACTTGGTAATTCCATTGGCGTTTTAGTCGTCTCCTTATTATTAGGTCAGCAGCACTTCAGCATTAACACGGACGCGCTCAACTTAGGTTTTATGCTGTTTATTTTTTGTGTTGGCGTGGAAGCGGGACCGAACTTTTTTTCAATTTTCTTCCGCGACGGCAAAAATTATCTGATGCTGGCGCTGGTGATGGTCGGCAGCGCGCTGCTGATCGCGTTAGGACTGGGTAAACTGTTTGGCTGGGATATCGGGTTAACGGCCGGTATGCTGGCAGGCTCCATGACCTCCACTCCCGTGCTCGTGGGTGCCGGTGATACCCTGCGTCATTCCGGCATGGCCGGCGCACAGCTTTCTGCCGCACTCGACCACCTGAGCCTGGGCTATGCCCTGACCTATCTGATTGGTCTGGTGAGCCTGATCGTTGGCGCACGCTATCTGCCAAAACTGCAGCACCAGGATCTACAGACCAGCGCCCAGCAAATCGCCCGCGAGCGCGGTCTGGATACCGATTCCAAACGTAAAGTCTATCTCCCGGTGATCCGCGCCTATCGCGTCGGGCCAGAGCTGGTGGCATGGGCAGACGGCAAGAATCTGCGCGAACTGGGGATTTACCGCCAGACGGGCTGCTATATCGAACGTATCCGCCGCAACGGCATTCTGGCGAACCCGGACGGCGACGCGGTTCTGCAGATGGGCGACGACATCGCGCTGGTGGGTTACCCGGACGCCCACGCCCGTCTCGACCCGAGCTTCCGTAACGGCAAAGAGGTGTTCGACCGCGACCTGCTCGACATGCGTATCGTCACCGAAGAGATCGTGGTGAAAAACCATAACGCCGTTGGCCGCCGCCTGGCGCAGCTGAAGCTGACCGACCACGGCTGCTTCCTCAACCGCGTGATCCGCAGCCAGATTGAGATGCCTATCGACGACAACGTCGTGCTCAACAAAGGCGACGTGCTGCAGGTCAGCGGCGACGCCCGACGCGTGAAAACCGTGGCCGACCGCATCGGCTTTATCTCCATTCACAGCCAGGTCACCGACCTGCTGGCCTTCTGCGCTTTCTTTATCGTTGGCCTGATGATCGGGATGATCACCTTCCAGTTCAGCAACTTTAGCTTCGGCATCGGTAACGCCGCCGGGCTGCTGTTCGCCGGGATCATGCTAGGCTTCCTGCGAGCGAACCATCCTACCTTCGGCTACATTCCGCAGGGCGCGCTGAACATGGTGAAAGAGTTCGGTCTGATGGTCTTTATGGCGGGCGTGGGCCTAAGCGCGGGCAGCGGCATTGGCCACAGCCTGGGCGCCGTCGGCTGGCAAATGTTGGTTTCCGGACTTATCGTCAGCCTGGTGCCGGTGGTGATCTGCTTCCTGTTCGGCGCCTACGTGCTGCGCATGAACCGCGCCCTGCTCTTCGGGGCAATGATGGGCGCACGTACCTGTGCGCCTGCGATGGAAATCATCAGCGATACCGCGCGCAGCAACATCCCGGCGCTGGGGTATGCAGGCACGTACGCTATCGCTAACGTACTGCTTACGCTGGCGGGTACGCTGATCATTATCATCTGGCCGGGACTCGGATAACTCCTAAGTTTGCGCGTGGTGAAATTATTTTCGTTACGCGCAGAACTTTTTTATCAGGGGGCAGTCATAACTAGTGCCACTGCTTTTCTTTGATGTCCCCAATTTGTGGAGCCCATCAACCCCGCCGTTTTGGTTCAAGGTTGATGGGTTTTTTGTTGCCTGAAATTCCCCTTACTCAATTTCACCTTTTCTCCAACCATTAAAACATATATGATTAAACGCATATAAAAGCCACGCCGACAGGAACCCTCATGCTCCACCCGCTCCAGCTCTTCAAAACCCTCTCTGACGAAACGCGGCTCGCCATCGCCATGCTGCTCCGCGAAGCGGGCGAGCTGTGCGTCTGCGATCTCTGCGCCGCAACCGCCGAATCGCAGCCGAAGGTCTCCCGCCATATGGCGCTGCTGCGCGAGTCCGGGCTGGTTATCGACCGTCGTGAGGGTAAGTGGGTTTATTACCGTCTCTCTCCCAACATGCCCGCGTGGGCGGCAACGATTATCGACAACAGCTGGAACTGCCTGCGGGAAGAGACGCGCATGAAGCTGAAAAACCGACTTCCGGGCTTGTGCTAAGCAAAACACATTCACAAAAACAGATATAATGGAGTAAAGGATGTTTCTGGCAGGGGCTATTTTTCTGTTTACGCTGGTACTGGTCATCTGGCAGCCCAGAGGGCTCAGCATCGGCTGGAGCGCGACTATTGGTGCCGTACTGGCGCTCGCCAGCGGCGTTATTCACGTAAACGATATTCCGGTTGTGTGGAATATCGTCTGGAACGCCACGGCAACGTTTATCGCCGTCATCATCATCAGCCTGCTGCTGGATGAGTCCGGCTTTTTCGAGTGGGCGGCACTGCACGTTGCCCGCTGGGGGAACGGCCGCGGAAGATTGCTGTTTACGTATATCGTGCTGCTGGGCGCAGCCGTGGCGGCGCTGTTTGCCAATGACGGTGCGGCTCTGATCCTAACCCCTATCGTTATCGCCATGCTGCTGGCGCTGGGATTCAGCAAGCAGGCTACGCTGGCATTTGTGATGGCGGCAGGTTTTATCGCCGATACCGCCAGCCTGCCGCTGATTGTGTCGAACCTGGTCAACATCGTCTCGGCAGACTTCTTCACGCTGGGGTTCAGCGAATACGCTTCGGTGATGATTCCCGTTGATGTCGCCGCGATTGCCGCAACGCTGGCCATGCTCCATCTGTTCTTCCGCAAGGAAATTCCCCCGGAATATGACCTGGCAAAACTGCGTGAGCCCGCGCGGGCCATTCACGACCTCCCGACCTTCAGAACGGGCTGGATCGTGCTGCTCCTTCTTCTCGTCGGTTTCTTTGTGCTAGAACCGCTGGGTATTCCGGTCAGCGCCATTGCGACTGCGGGCGCGCTGGTTTTGTTTGCCGTTGCAAAACGCGGACATGCGATAAATACCGGAAAAGTGCTGCGCGGCGCACCGTGGCAGATCGTGATCTTCTCGCTGGGGATGTATCTGGTGGTGTATGGCCTGCGCAATGCCGGGCTGACGGAATATCTCTCAGGCGTACTGAATAACCTGGCCGGGCAAGGGCTGTGGGCCACCACGCTGGGAACCGGGTTCATCACCGCGTTCCTGTCATCCATAATGAACAATATGCCCACGGTGCTGATTGGCGCGCTCTCCATTGAGGGCAGTACGGCGACAGGACTAGTCAAGGAAGCAATGATTTACGCCAACGTGATTGGCTGCGATTTGGGGCCGAAAATCACGCCTATCGGCAGCCTTGCCACCCTGCTCTGGCTTCACGTGCTGGCGCAGAAAAACATGACGATTAGCTGGGGCTACTATTTCCGGACGGGCATCATTATGACGCTGCCGGTCCTGTTTGTGACGCTCGCCGCGCTGGCGCTACGTCTCTCCTTCACACTGTAATGAGCCACTGATATGAGCCACATCACTATCTACCACAACCCCGCCTGCGGCACGTCGCGCAACACGCTGGAGATGATCCGCAACAGCGGCACGGAGCCAGAGATTATCCTCTATCTGGAAACCCCGCCGTCGCGCGATAAGCTGACAACCCTGATTGCCGATATGGGGATCTCGGTGCGGGATCTGCTGCGTAAAAACGTGGAGCCCTACGAACAGCTCGGCCTGGCCGAAGACAGCTTCACCGACGACCAGCTTATCGATTTTATGCTGCAATACCCGATCCTGATTAACCGTCCGATCGTCGTGACGCCGCTGGGCACTCGCCTGTGCCGCCCGTCTGAAGTCGTCCTCGACATACTGCCGGACGCACAGAAAGGGGCATTTACGAAAGAAGATGGCGAAGCGGTGGTTGACGCCAGCGGGAATAAAATCGAGCGCAGGTAAAACTGGCAGGGCGAGCGATACCTAAGGGTTCCCCTCGCCCGCAATTCTCCCCACCATCGCCCGGATCTCTTCGCGGGATAGCGGCGCCCGGTCGGTGACGTAGTGCAGCGTCATTCCTTCAATAAAGGCATCCAGCGCGCGGGTGGTGACCGGGTCGAACCACTGCTCGAGCGTTGTCTGGCTCATCTTCATCCAGTCCTGCATCACCGTTTTGAGCGCCGCGCTGCGGTGCATAAAAGCGTAAAGCTGATACATCAGCGCCATGTTGTGCGGCGTCGTCACCTGCGAGCTGTGGATCAGAGTGGTAATGGATTCGCACGCCATTTCCGGCCCGGTGACGCCCGCGAAGAAATCCCGGTACTGCTGCGACATCTGGCGGGTAAACCACGTGAAGGCCTCCTCCAGCAGCGGCTCCATACCGTCGAAATAGTAGGTCATCGACCCCAGCGGCACGCCCGCGCAGGTGGCGATTTTCCGGTGCGTGACGGCGTGAATACCGTGTTCAGCAATGGTGTCGAGGGTCGCCTGCAGGATTTTCTCCCGGCGATGCGGATCGTTGGGTGGTCTGCTCATCATTTCCTCACCTGGTTTGTGTACAAATGTACACAAACTTGCTAGTGTTGTCGCTATTGTTGTACTTCTGGTGCTACCCCAATGACGCTGACCTCTTCCCGCAAAGCCCTGCAGCTCCGCATGTGGGCGCTGTTTATGTTCTTCTTTATTCCCGGTCTGCTGATGGCCTCCTGGGCCACGCGCACCCCCGCCATTCGCGACATTTTGTCCGTCTCTACAGCTGAGATGGGTATCGTGCTGTTTGGCCTGTCGATAGGCTCCATGAGCGGCATCCTCTGCTCCGCGTGGCTGGTGAAGCGCTTCGGTACGCGGGCGGTGATCCGCACCACCATGTGCTTCGCGGTATTCGGGATGATCGTGCTCAGCGTCGCGCTGTGGTTTGCCTCACCGGTGCTGTTTGCGCTGGGGCTGACGGTATTTGGCGGCAGCTTCGGTTCGGCGGAAGTTGCCATCAACGTTGAAGGAGCGGCTGTCGAGCGTGAGATGAACAAAACCGTGCTGCCGATGATGCACGGTTTTTACAGCCTCGGCACGCTGGCCGGTGCGGGCGTGGGAATGGCGCTGACGGCCACTGGCGTGAGCGCCAATCTGCATATCCTGCTGGCAGCGCTGGTGTGTATCATTCCTATTCTGACCGGCATCCGGGCGATCCCGGACGGCACAGGTAAGAACTCCGCTGACAAACAGCACTCGGCCGAAAAAGGGCTGCCCTTCTACCGCGACTTCCAGTTGATGCTGATCGGCGTGGTGGTGCTGGCTATGGCCTTCGCCGAAGGGTCCGCCAACGACTGGCTGCCGCTGCTGATGGTAGACGGTCACGGCTTTAGCCCGACCTCCGGCTCGCTGATCTACGCCGGGTTTACGCTGGGGATGACCGTCGGGCGCTTCACCGGCGGCTGGTTTATCGACCGCTACAGCCGCGTAGCGGTGGTGCGCGCCAGCGCCCTGCTGGGCGGCCTGGGTATCGCGATGATCATATTTGTCGATGTGGACTGGATTGCCGGGGTCTCGGTGATCCTCTGGGGACTGGGCGCGTCGCTCGGCTTTCCGCTTACCATTTCAGCCGCCAGCGATACCGGCCCGGATGCCCCGACGCGCGTCAGCGTGGTGGCAACCACGGGCTATCTCGCCTTCCTGGTCGGGCCGCCGCTGCTTGGCTTCCTCGGCGAGCACTACGGGCTGCGCAGCGCCATGCTGGTGGTGTTAGGGTTGGTCATCATCGCGGCGCTGGTGGCGCGCGCGGTGGCAAAGCCGGAAACGAATCAAACGACACTGGAGAAGGGATATGAGCGTTAAACTGATTGCCGTCGACATGGATGGCACATTCCTCAGCGATGCCAAGACCTACAATCGTCCGCGCTTTCTGGCGCAGTACGCCCGCATGAAGGCGCAAGGCATTCGCTTCGTGGTCGCCAGCGGCAACCAGTTCTACCAGCTGATCTCCTTTTTCCCGGAGATTGCGCATGAAATTTCATTCGTCGCCGAAAACGGCGGCTGGGTCGTAAGTGAGGGTGAAGACGTCTTTAACGGTGAACTGTCGAAAGCCCATTTCGAGACCGTTGCGAACGTGTTAAGCGACGTTCCCGGCATTGAGATTATCGCCTGCGGGAAGAGCAGCGCCTACACGCTGAAGTGCTATGACGAAGGCTTTAAGGGTATCGCGGCGAAGTACTATCACCGTCTGGAAATGGTCAGCGATTTCGACAACCTGAACGATATTTTCTTCAAGTTCGGGCTCAACGTGTCTGACGATGAAATTCCGCGTATTCAGGCGCTGCTGCATGAAAAGCTGAGTGACATCATGGTGCCCGTCACCACCGGTCACGGCAGTATCGACCTGATCATCCCCGGCGTGCACAAAGCAAACGGCCTGCGGATCCTGCAAAAGCGCTGGGGCATAGCCGATAGCGAAGTGGTGGCCTTCGGCGACAGCGGCAACGACGTGGAGATGCTGCGCCAGTCCGGGTTCAGCTTTGCGATGGCTAATGCCAGACCGCATATCAAAGCGGCGGCGCGTTTTGAAGCGCCGCACAATAACGATGAAGGCGTGTTGGATGTGATTGATAAGGT
Source organism: Enterobacter sp. 148H3 (assembly GCF_034107425.1). Lineage (NCBI taxonomy): Bacteria > Pseudomonadati > Pseudomonadota > Gammaproteobacteria > Enterobacterales > Enterobacteriaceae > Enterobacter > Enterobacter sp. 148H3. The sequence continues at coordinate 93,846 of NZ_JAWNEI010000004.1, forward strand.
GCTGGATGGGGAGGCGCCGTTTAATTGACCGCGAGCGGTCTGGCGGCCTCGCCCCTCACCCTGGCCCTCTCCCCAAAGGGGAGAGGGAAAAAAGATTAAGGTTGCAGGGCGTTTCCAACGCGTTTGTCTTTCAGGAACACCACCATCAGGGCAACCCACAGCACGCCGTTGGCGAGGTTAAACAGGCTGAACAGCCCGTTGCCGCCCATCGCGTAGGCATGCTTGCTCACCTCGATACCTACGGTAAAAATCAGCATCTGGAGCATCCCCATCGCCGCGGAGACCGTGCCTTTACTCATCTCGCTGGCGAACAGCGTCAGGCGCACCAGACCGGCGTTGGCCACGCCAATCCCGAAGGCGTAGATGCTCAGTCCCGCCGTCATCCACAGATAAGCGTGTGATGACGCGACGGTCGCCACCGCCGCCAGAATCAACCCTGCCGCAATCGGCCAGCCGCCCATGATAATTAGCGAACGCACGGTGCGGCGTGACGTCAAACGTGCCAGCACCAGGTTCCCGATAATCAGCGCGCCAAAGATCGGCACCTGCAGCAGACCATACTCATAGCTGCTGAGCTTTTCGCCGCTGATGATAATAACCGGAGACTGGGCGATCCACGCCAGCAGCGGCAGGCTAACGAACCCGGTCGCCAGCGCGCCCGCCACAAAGCGGCCATTCTTCAGCACTTCTTTATAATCCCGACCCAGCTCTTTCAGCGAGAGTTTCTCGCCGATGCGGGTGGCCGTTTCCGGCATCGCCCGGTGCAGACCAAAGAACGCGATGGCGGCGAGAACGGCAAACAGCACAAACATCCCTTCCCATGGCGCCATATGCACCCACGCGGCACCCACCAGCGGCCCGAGTAATGGGGCAATCAGCGCCACGTTCGCCATCAGCGCGGTAATTTTGATACACACCGCCTCTTCAAACGATTCCTGAATGGCGGCATACCCCACGGCGCCGATAAAGCACAGGCTCACCCCCTGCAGGAAGCGCAGCAGGGTAAATTGTTCAATGTTTTGCGCCAGCAGCGTGGCAAGACAGGTGACGATAAACCACACCACGCCCGTCAGCATCACAGGACGGCGGCCAATACGATCCGACAGCGGGCCTAACAGCCACTGCAAAAACATGCCGCCGGCCAGATAGGCGGTCATGGAGGTCGGTACCCACTCGATTCCGGCGTTGTACTGCGCCACCACGGCCAGCATACCGGGCTGGATCATATCGTTGCCGATATAGGTAGAAAATTCGTAGAGCACCAGACACAGAGGGAAAAGCAACGCCTGACGACCCAGACGTGAACCAGAAGAAGAACGGTTTAACATGCAATCTCTTTATAATGACAAAATCGCGACGAGTGTAATGAAATGCCGCAGCCCGAGATAGTGATTTATCGAGGATAAACAGAAATAAAGCACATATCGTCTTCGTTTAAGGTTTCCTTAAGTTGACACTTTTATGATAGCCCCATTACTCGTCAACGACCCCAAATCATGGCACTTACCTCCAGCCGTTCAGAATTGTCTAAGTTACAGACAAATAAGACAAAACGCCTTTACCGCTTACCGTCCCGCTTTTATGGTTATCAGCTTTTCATACTGATTACCCTTGCCGTGGTATTTACGTGGCTATCGCGCAATGAAGCGCTCGACAGATGGATTACCGGCTTTTGGTATGACGCGGCGACGCAGAGCTTTCCGCTGCAGAAAGACCACCTGCTGGATCTGCTCAACCACCGACTGGCGAAGTACATTGCCATCGCCTCAGGCGCCGTGGCGCTGTTTTACGGCGCCTACAAGCGTAACGCAAGGCTGGTTACGGCAGCGCTGCTGATGGGCGTTGGCGCGCTGGTGGTAGGCCTGCTGAAGAGCATGAGCCATCACAGCTGTCCGTGGGACCTGGTGGAATATGGCGGGAAGGCCGTGTCCTACCCCCTGTTCAGCGCCATTCCTGCTGACAGCGGTCCGGGGCGCTGTTTCCCCGGCGGTCATGCCTCCAGCGGCTTTATGGTGATGGGGCTGTTTTTTGCCTTCTGGCGCGAACGTCCGCGTCTCGCCTGGTTCTTCGTCGCGCTGGGCGTGGTGTTAGGTCTGGCGATGGGCTTCGGTCAGGTCATGCGCGGGGCGCATTTTTTCTCTCACAACCTGTGGGCCGGGTGGTGGGTCTGGTTTTCCCAGGTGGTGGTCTACGGGCTGATTTCCACCCGGTTTGCTAAAGAGTGATAACGCTATGCTAGAGAATCTGAATTATCAGCTGTTTTATCTGATCAACGCCACACCGGCCTCGCCCGAGTGGATGATCGACTTTGCCACCTTTCTGGCAAAAGACCTGATCGGTATCGTGCCCGCGCTGGCAGCCATTCTCTGGCTGTGGGGGCCTCGTAGCCAGGTAAAAGCACAGCGCAAGCTGGTAATCAAAGTGGCGATGGCTCTCGGCGTAAGCGTCCTGGTGAGCTACATTCTGGGCCACGCGTTCCCGCACGATCGTCCGTTTGTCGATCACGTCGGCTATACCTTCCTGCATCATGCGCCGGATGACTCGTTCCCGAGCGATCACGGTACGGTGATCTTCACCTTTGCGCTAGCCTTCCTGTTCTGGCATCGCCTGTGGTCTGGTGCGGTGCTGATGGTGGTCGCCGTGGCCATCGCCTGGTCTCGCGTTTACCTGGGCGTCCACTGGCCGCTGGATATGGTGGGCGGCTTCCTGGTCGGGCTGATTGGCTGCGTGAGCGCGGCTATCCTGTGGAGCCTCTTTGGTGAAGCGCTCTACCGCACGCTGTCATCACTCTATCGCGCCATTTTCGCTATCCCGATCCGCAAAGGCTGGATACGTGACTAACCCCAACCTGACAGGTTACACTTGAACCCCCGCCCTGCGGGGGTTCACTTTTTTATCCCGAGGAACTATGGAAACACGTCGCGATGACCGCATTGCTCAGCTGCTACAGGCGCTGAAGCGCAGCGATAAGCTGCATCTTAAGGAAGCCGCCAACCTCCTCGGCGTCTCAGAGATGACCATTCGTCGGGATCTTAACAGCGAAAGCGCGCCCGTCGTGCTGCTGGGCGGGTATATTGTGCTTGAGCCGCGTAGCGCCAGCCATTATCTGATCAGCGACCAGAAGACGCGCCTGGTGGAAGAGAAACGCAAAGCCGCCCGGCTTGCAGCCTCGCTGGTACAGCCGCACCAGACGCTATTTTTTGACTGCGGCACCACCACGCCGTGGATTATCGAGGCCATCGACAGCAGCATTCCTTTTACTGCCGTGTGCTACTCCCTGAACACCTTTCTGGCGCTTCAGGAGAAACCCGAGTGCCGGGTGATCCTGTGCGGCGGCGAGTTTCACGCCAGCAACGCCATCTTTAAGCCGCTCAACCTGCAGGACACGCTCAGCAATCTCTGCCCGGATATCGCGTTTTATTCCGCGGCGGGCGTCAACGTGCGCCAGGGCGCGACCTGCTTTAACCTGGAAGAGCTACCGGTGAAGCACTGGGCATTAAGCGCCGCGCAGTACCATGTGCTGGTGGTCGATCACAGCAAGTTTGGTAAGGTCCGTTCGGCAAGAATGGGCGAGCTGGCGCAGTTCGACGCCATCGTTAGCGACTGCCGCCCGGACGACGAGATTGTGGCCCACGCGAAGGCGCAGCAGGTGAAATTGATGTATTAAGAGGGGTGCGGTCTGATGCCCTCACCCCAGCCCTCTCCCACAGGGAGAGGGAGAAAACCATCAGGTTTAGCTGAACCAGCTGCCGAACCACCCGTGGAATTTCATCATCACGAAATCCCACATCCGGCTGAAGAAGCCGCCCTCTTCGACCGCTTCCATTACAATTAACGGACGCTGTTCAATTGATTTACCGTTTAGCTGGAAATCAATCGTCCCGACTACCTGACCTTTTTTCAGTGGCGCGGTGAGCTGCGGGTCGGTCAGGGTGTAGCTGGCCTTCAGGTTTTTCAGCTGACCACGCGGAATGGTCACCGAGCCCGCCTCACCCGCGCCCAGGTTCACTTCGCTCTTGTCACCAAACCAGACGCGCTGGCTGACGAACGTGGCATCCGGTTTAATCGGCGTCACGGTTTCATAGAAGCGGAAGCCCCACGTCAGCAGTTTTTCTGACTCATTAAAGCGAATACGGTCGGTTTTGGTGCCCAGCACTACCGAAATCAGGCGCATGTCGCCCTGGGTCGCGGAGGCCACCAGGTTATAGCCCGCGCCCGCCGTGGTGCCGGTTTTCATTCCGTCCACGTTAACGTTGCTGCTCCACAACAGTCGGTTGCGGTTCGGCTGACGGATTTTATTGAAGGTAAACTCTTTCTCTTTATGGATGGCGTATTCATCCGGCACGTCGTGGATCAGCGCTTTCCCCAGCAGCGCCATGTCGCGCGCGGTACTGAACTGTCCCGGCGAATCCAGACCGTGAACCGTTTTGAACGTGGTGTTGGTTAAGCCCAGTTTCTGCGCATAGCCATTCATCAAGCCAATGAAAGAATCCTGGCTGCCGGCAACATAATCGGCCAGCGCGATGCATGCATCATTTCCCGACTGAATAATTACCCCTTTGTTCAGATCGGAAACGGAGACCTGATCCCCAGGCTTCAGGAACATCACCGAAGAGCCCCGCAGCGCCGGGTTGCCGGTCGCCCAGGCATCCTTCCCGATGGTGACCATATCGTCCAGCTTGATCTTGCCCGCTTTCAGCGCCTGACCCACCACATAGCTGGTCATGATTTTGGTCAGGCTTGCCGGATCGAGTTTCTCATCTGCATTACCTTCCGCCAGAACTTTACCGCTGGAATAATCCATCAGGATCCATGCGCGCGCGTCCACAGGCGGCGCTTCGGGCGCAGCCTGCTCAGCTGCGTAGAGAGTTGGTGCAAACATGAAAAGGAGCGCAGAGCCTGTCGCAAGGCTGCGCAGAGAAGTCATTTTACGCGTCATAAATGCCACCCGAGTGTCCATTCAAAAATTACGTCACATCACCGTGTCGCAAGAAGCGATGAGTAATAGCGCACTAAAACGGTTAAAGAAACCCAACGAGGGTAAAGTTATTAAAGTTTATGCAATAACATTCAGATACGCTTTGATTCTGACGATTTTTTTGTCTTCTGTTGCGTAATTGTTAGGTTTATCTCACCATGGCAAAAGCTGACCCGGATTCACATCTCATCAGGAGTAAATATGATTACGCTTTGGGGCAGGAACAACTCGACCAACGTTAAGAAAGTGCTCTGGACGCTCGAGGAGCTGGATTTACCGTTCAACCAAATTATGGCCGGTATGTCGTTCGGCGTGAACAAAGAGGCCGACTATCTGGCCATGAACCCGAACGGCCTGGTGCCGCTGCTGCGCGATGATGAAACAGACGCGACGCTTTGGGAGTCCAACACCATTGTGCGTTACCTCGCCGCGCAGTACGGTCAGGGCCGCCTGTGGGTTGAGAATCCCGCCCGGCGCGCTCAGGGCGAAAAGTGGATGGACTGGGCGAACCAGACGCTGTCCCCGACCCACCGCGTGATCCTGATGGGGCTTATCCGCACGCCGGAAGCCGAACGCGATTATCCCGCAATTCACGCCGCCCAGGATGCCTGCGAAAATCTGTTTGCGATGATGGATGACGAGCTGGCGAAGCACGCCTGGTTCTCCGGCGAGGCGTTCGGCGTGGGCGATATTGCCGTGGCGCCGTTCGTCTGGAACCTGACCAATATGGGCCTGAAGTGGACGCCGCGCCCTCACCTGGAGCGCTGGCTTAAACAGCTGAGCGATCGCCCGGCTTACCGCAACGTGGTAATGATCCCGGTCACCTGATTACGCGCCGGACGGGCTGACTTTCAACAGTTGCCCGTCCGTCTCGTCGGTCAGGACATACAGATACCCATCCGGCCCCACCCGCACGTCGCGAATACGCTGGTCCCGGTCGCCCAGAATGCGCCCGTCCTCCGTCACCTTATTGCCGTCCACGCTCAGCACGATCACGTCCTTCTCCTTCAGCGCGCCGATAAACAGCTTGTTTTTCCACTGCGGGAAAACGTCGCTGTTGTAAAACGCCATGCCGCTCACCGCGGGTGAGACTTTCCAGAAGAACAGCGGTTTTTCGGTTCCCTCAACGTGCTCGCCTTTAGCTTCCGGGATTTTCAGGCCGCTGTAGTTAATGCCGTGCGTCGCCAGCGGCCAGCCGTAGTTTTTTCCTTTCTCCGGAATGTTGATCTCATCCCCGCCTCGCGGGCCGTGCTCGTTCAGCCAGAGCGTGTCGCTCCAGGGGTTCATCGCCATCCCCTGCGGGTTGCGAATGCCGTAAGACCAGATTTCGGGTCGCGCACCGGGGGTATTCACAAAGGGGTTATCCGGCGGGACTTTTCCGTCTTCGGTAAGGCGCACCACTTTACCCTGCAATTTATCCAGATCCTGCGCCGTCGGACGCTGATTATTCTCGCCGAGTCCAATAAAGAGAGAGCCTTTGCCGTCGAACACCAGCCGCCCGCCAAAATGGTTACCGGTTGAGAGTTTCGGCATCTGGCGAAACGCCACCTGGAATCCCTCGATGCGGGAATAGTCGTCGCTCAGGCGGCCATAGCCTACCGCCGTGCCGGCTTTGCCGTCATGCCCGGCCTCGGCGTAGCTCAGCCAGACGCGGCGCGACTTCTCAAAATCCGGGGCAAGCACCACATCCAGCAACCCTCCCTGACCGTTTGCCCAGACCTTCGGCACGCCGACAATCGGATCGGAGAGCCCTTTTCCGGCCTGCCAGCGTTTGAGCTGACCACCCTTCAGGGTCACCAGCAGCCCGTCATTATGCGGCAGGAACGCCAGGGACCAGGGGTGATCGAGTCTGTTTTGCAGCACCTCGACCTTCACCGCCTCTGGCGCAGCAAGAAGTGAAAACGGAATGAATAATACAGGCAGGGAAATCAGCGAGGATCGAGGCATAACGCACTCCTTTATCGGCATATGGCATAAAGATTAGCCACTGCGTCCGGGCGCGTTAGCACTTTTACAAAAGCTTAAGCAGAAGGGGGAGTTGCCTCCCCCTGGATCAGTGCTGTTCAAGCTTCTCGTGCTCGTTCAGGCACATGATGCAAAGAGAGAGCGTTGTCAGGCAGTTTTCAAGCTTCTCCGCGTTTACGGCGATAAAGTTCGGGCAGTCGTGGCGTCCGTTCATCAGACATACCCCAGCGATGGAGAGCACCTCAGCGGCGCGGCGCAGCGCGATCAGCTCACTTTCGCCGTAATTCGCCTTCAGGGTCGGTGCTTTTTCACGCATGAAATTACACAGTTCAAACAGGTTATCACGCAGATGTTCGCTTTCGCTGACTGACATATACCCTTTTGCCTTCCTCAACTGCAGGTACGCGGCCAGGTCGATTCGGGCGTTGATCAGCTTGTTAAGCAGATCGCGTTTTAGTCTGTCAACGGTCATGCTCTTTCCTCCTCTGTCAGCCATTGTGCATAGTCAGGATAAGTACATTTTTTGTACAGTTTAATGCCTGGGATCAATTTTTATTAACTGATTAACATTATTTACAATGTTACAACGTCAGCCCGACGCATCCGCCTTGCAAAGAGTGTATAAATCCCCCGCGATACGCTGTAAAATCCCGCCCTGATAACTCCATAATTGATGAATTTTTAACCTATGAGCAATGTTACGCACCAGCCGAAAATCGGCTTCGTCTCCCTGGGCTGCCCGAAAAACCTGGTGGATTCAGAACGCATCCTGACCGAACTGCGCACCGAGGGCTATGACGTGGTGCCAAGCTACGACAACGCCGATATGGTGATCGTTAACACCTGCGGGTTTATCGACAGCGCGGTCCAGGAATCACTGGAAGCCATCGGTGAAGCCCTGACGGAAAACGGTAAAGTGATCGTGACCGGCTGTCTGGGCGCGAAAGAAGACCAGATCCGCGAAGTGCACCCTAAGGTGCTGGAGATCACCGGCCCGCACAGCTACGAGCAGGTGCTGCAACATGTTCATCACTACGTGCCAAAACCAAAGCACAACCCGTTCCTGAGCCTGGTGCCGGAACAGGGCGTGAAGCTGACGCCGCGCCACTACGCGTACCTGAAAATTTCCGAAGGCTGCAACCATCGCTGCACCTTCTGCATCATCCCATCCATGCGTGGCGATCTGGTGAGCCGTCCGATTGGCGAAGTGCTGGCTGAAGCCAAACGTCTGGCCGACGCGGGCGTGAAGGAGCTGCTGGTCATCTCCCAGGACACCTCTGCCTACGGCGTGGACGTAAAGCACCGCTCCGGTTTCCACAACGGCGAGCCAGTGAAAACCAGCATGGTTGGCCTGTGCGAGCAGCTGTCTAAACTCGGTATCTGGACGCGCCTGCACTACGTCTACCCGTACCCGCACGTTGACGATGTCATCCCACTGATGGCGGAAGGCAAAATTCTGCCGTACCTGGACATCCCGCTGCAGCACGCGAGCCCGCGTATCCTGAAGCTGATGAAGCGCCCTGGCTCTGTTGACCGCCAGCTGGCCCGCATCAAGCAGTGGCGTGAGATCTGCCCGGATCTGACGCTGCGCTCCACCTTCATCGTCGGCTTCCCGGGTGAAACCGAAGAAGACTTCCAGATGCTGCTCGACTTCCTGAAAGAAGCGCGTCTGGACCGCGTCGGCTGCTTCAAGTACAGCCCGGTAGAAGGTGCAACCGCCAACGAGCTGGCGGACCAGGTGCCGGAAGAGGTGAAAGAAGAACGCTGGAACCGCTTCATGCAGCTGCAGCAGCAGATTTCTGCCGAGCGTCTGCAGGAAAAAGTGGGCCGCGAGATCATGGTTATTATCGACGAAGTTGACGAAGAAGGCGCGATTGGCCGCAGCATGGCGGACGCCCCTGAAATCGACGGCGCGGTGTACCTGAATGGCGAAACCAACGTTAAGCCAGGTGATATTATTCGCGTGAAGGTTGAAAACGCCGACGAGTATGACCTGTGGGGTAGCCGGGTTTAATCTTCCTGCTCCTCTTTTGTAGGCCGGGTAAGGCGTAGCCGCCACCCGGCACATTTCACTGCGCTATCCCTTAATCCTCGGATCCAGCGCGTCGCGCAGACCGTCACCCAGCAGGTTAAACGCCAGCACGGTCAGAAAAATCGCCAGGCTCGGGAAGATCGCCACGTGCGGTGCAATCACCATATCCGCCCTCGCCTCGTTCAGCATCGCGCCCCACTCCGGCGTTGGAGGCTGAGCCCCCAACCCTAAAAACGACAGGCTGGCCGCCGAGATAATCGACACGCCGATACGCATGGTGAAATAGACCACGATGGACGACACCGTACCCGGCAGAATATGGCTGAACAGGATGGTGGCGTCGCTGGCCCCCATGCTGCGGGCAGATTCTATAAAGGTCTGCTGTTTCAGCACCAGCGTGTTGCCGCGCACCAGGCGCGCAAACGCCGGAATCGAAAACACCGCGACCGCTATGATGACGTTGGCCATGCCGCTGCCCATGATCGCCACCACGGCAATCGCCAGCAGAATGCCGGGAAAAGCAAACAGCACGTCGCAGATGCGCATGATGATGCGGTCCCACCAGCCTTCGTAATATCCGGCAACGAGCCCCAGCACGGTACCGATGGCCGCGCCGATCAGCACCGCGAACACCCCGGCGGCAAGCGAGATTTGCGCCCCGACCAGCACGCGGCTAAAGATATCGCGCCCGAGGGAGTCCACGCCGAACCAGTGCAGCATCGACGGTCCGTCGTTCAGACGGTCGTAGTCAAAATAGTTTTCCGCATCAAATGGCGCCACCCACGGCGCAATCACCGCCACTGCAATAAGCAGCAGCACAAACAGCCCCGCGGTCATCGCGACCGGCTGACGGCGAAAACGCCGCCAGAATTCAGACCACGGGGTGCGGACGTGGTCCGGTTTGAGCCCCGGCATCGCGTTTAAAACGGCCTGACGTCGCCAGTTCAATAATCGCATCTTACTTATACCTGATGGCCGGGTTAATGGCGGCGTAGAGCACGTCCACCACTAAGTTGATAAGAATAAATTCCAGCGAGAAAAGCAGGACTTCCGCCTGAATCACCGGGTAGTCGCGCATCTCGACGGAATCGACCAGCAGGCGTCCCAGCCCCGGCCAGTTGAAGACCTTTTCCACCACGATAGAGCCGCCCAGCAGGAAGCCAAACTGCAGCCCCATCATCGTCACCACCGGGATCATCGCGTTGCGGAACCCGTGCTTGAGAATGACCCACTTCTCGCTGACCCCTTTCGCCCGCGCGGTGCGAATATAATCTTCGCTCAGCACGTCAACGAACGAGGCGCGGGTAAAGCGGGCCATCACGGCCGACACGGCAGCCCCAAGCGTCATGGAAGGCAGGATGTAATGCTTCCAGGTATCGGCCCCGACGGTGGGCAGCCAGCCCAGCTCAACGGAGAAGATCTGCATCAGCAGCATCCCCAGCGCGAACGCCGGGAAAGAGATGCCGGTGACCGCCAGCGCCATGCCGAGCTTGTCCGGCCAGCGGTTGCGCCAGACGGCAGCGACAATACCGGCGCCAAGCCCAAACACGACTGCCCAGCTCATGCTGGCAATCGTCAACCAGAACGTCGGCATAAAGCGGGTGGCGATCTCCTCCGAAACCGGGCGACGCGACACCATCGAAATACCAAAGTCACCCTGAAGAACGTTGCCAATATAGTGCAGAAACTGCATATACAGAGGCTGGTCAAGACCCAGCTGTTTACGCACCAGCTCAATGACCGTGGCATCCGCTTCGGGCCCGGCAACCAGACGCGCCGGATCGCCCGGCAGCATATGGACAAACAAAAACACCAGCACCGCCACAATCAGCAGCGTCGGAATAAGCCCCAGCAGGCGTTTACAAACATAATTCAGCATGGGCGTTATTTTAAATCCGCATCGTCAAAGCTAAAGCCCGTATCAGGCATGATGTAGAACCCGGTCAACGCTTTGTTATGGGCTGACACCAGCTTCTCCACCACCAGCGGCACCCACGGCGACTCTTTCCAGATGATGTCCTGTGCGTCCTTATAGAGACGAGCTTTCTCGTCCGGTTTAGTGGTTTTCAGGGCATCGGCAAGGTCTTTGTCCACCTGCGGGTTGCTGTAGAACGCGGTGTTGAACAGGGTTGGCGGCCAGTTCTGCGAGGCAAACAGCGGCGACAGCGCCCAGTCGGCTTCACCAGTCGATGCCGACCAGCCGGTGTAGAACATCCGCACGCCGCTCTCTTTCTGCCCTTTGCCCTCCACTTCTGCCGCACGCTGTGCGGCATCCATTGCCGTGACCTGTACCTTGATACCCACCTGCGCCAGCTGCTGCTGGGTAAACTGCAGCACCTTCTGGGCGGTGCTGTGATTATGCGACGACCACAGCGTGGTGCTAAAACCGTTCGGGAAGCCCGCCTCTTTCAGCAGCTCGCGCGCTTTAGCCGGATCGTACGGCCACGGCTGATAGCTTTGCGCATAGGCGATAGCCGGCGGCAGCACGCCGGTGGCCGGGGTGGCATAGCCCGCAAAAGCGACCTTCACCAGCGCCTGACGGTTAATGGCATAGTTAATAGCTTCGCGCACCTTCGGGTTATCGAACGGCTTTTGCGTGACGTTCATGCTGATGTAGCGCTGCATGATCGACGGGCTGGCGACCAGCTCCAGCTTGCTGTTTTTCTGCAAAATGGCGGCCTGCTCATACGGGATCGGGAAGGCAAACTGCGCCTCGCCGGTTTGCAGCATCGCCGCGCGGGTGTTGTTGTCCACCACCGGGCGCCAGGTGATGGTATCCAGCTTCGGCAGCCCCTGCTGCCAGTATCCCGCGAACTTCTTCACCTTCACAAAATCGGTCTGGTTCCAGGTGAGCAGTTCGTAAGGGCCGGTGCCAACAGGGTGGAAACCGATCTCTTTGCCGTATTTCTGCAGCGCGGCAGGGGAAATCATCGCCGTTGCCGGATGCGCCAGAATATTGATAAACGCGGAGAACGGCTCTTTCAGGGTGATTTTTACCGTCGCCGGGTCGACCACCTCGGTTTTGGCGATGTTTTTATAAAGGTTATAGCGCTTGAGGCTGTTTTCAGGATTGCTGGCGCGATCGAGGTTAATCTTCACCGCCTCCGCATTGAAGTCTGTCCCGTCCTGGAACTTCACGCCGGTTCTGAGCTTGATGGTGTAGACCAGCCCGTCGTCGGACACGGTGTACCCCTCCGCCAGCACGTTTTTGAGCTTCATCTCTTTATCCAGGCCGAACAGGCCCTGGTAGAACGATTTCGCCACCGCCTGAGAGAGCGTGTCGTTGGCGTCATACGGATCGAGCGTGGTGAAATTGGAGCCGACGGCAACCACCACATCTTTGGCAGCGAACGCGGGGGCAGCGGCCAGGGCTGCCGTCACGCTCGCGGCTAACAACCATCTACGCGCTACAAATGTAACCATTGTGTTCTCCTGCCTGTTGTAAGTTATAACCGCGAAAAAGCATTGTCCTGACGCGGGGGAGCGACGAAATGACCCGGCTCGACCTCGCGAAGCGTCACGCGCTCCACGGCCTCGCCGAGTTTATGAATATTACCCGGCATATCATCCTGCAGCAGCACGCGCTGGCCGTGACGATGCGCGGGATCGGCAACCGGAACCGCCGCAATAAGCTTGCGGGTGTACGGGTGCTGCGGGTTCTCGAACACTGCCCTTCGCGGCCCAATCTCCACGATCTGCCCCATAAACATTACCGCCACGCGATGGCTGATGCGCTCGACCACCGCCATGTCGTGCGAGATAAACAGGAAGGCGATACCCATATCCCGCTGTAAATCAAGCAGCAGATTGATGATTTGCGCCCGGATAGAGACATCCAGCGCAGAGACGGATTCATCCGCAATCACCACTTTCGGGTTCAGCGCCAGCGCGCGGGCGATGCAGATACGCTGCCGCTGCCCGCCGGAAAACTCGTGCGGATAACGCCAGGCGTGTTCCGGCTTCAGGCCAACGCGCTCCAGCAGCCAGGCCACGCGACGCTGCGCCGCCTCGCCGTCGAGCAGGTTATGCACCCGCAGCGGCTCCATGATCGAATACCCCACCGTATGGCGCGGATCGAGGGAGGCATACGGATCCTGAAAAATAAACTGAATATCCCGCCGCACCGCCTGCAGCCTGCTGTCCGGAAGGGTATCAATGCGCTCGCCGTTAAAGGTGATGCTGCCCTCCTGAGATTCCACCAGACGGAGCAACGCGCGCCCGGTCGTGGATTTACCGCAGCCGGACTCCCCCACCAGCGCCAGCGTTTCGCCCGGCCAGAGGTCGAAGCTGACGTTTTCCACCGCGTGCACTTCGCGCTTCACCCGGTTCAACACGCCGCTGCGCAGCGGAAACCGGGTGACCAGATTTCGTACTTCCAGAATGGGCTTGCCCGGCACCACGGTGTCCTGCTCGCGTTCATCCTCCTGCAGCTCAGACGCCTCGAGGGAAATCAGCGGAAAACGGCGCGGCAGATCGCTGCCGTTCATCGCCCCCAGGCGCGGGACCGCCGCCAGCAGCGCTTTGGTGTAAGGGTGCGCGGGCGCGTGAAAAATCTGCTCGACCGGGCCGGTTTCTACCGCGCAGCCCTTATGCATCACCAGTACGCGATCGGCGATATCGGCAACCACACCCATATCGTGGGTGATAAAGATCACCCCCATCTCCATCTCCTGCTGCAGCACGTTGATGAGCTGCAGGATCTGCGCCTGAATGGTCACGTCCAGCGCCGTTGTCGGCTCGTCGGCAATGAGCACCGCCGGACGGCAGGAGAGCGCCATGGCAATCATTACCCGCTGGCGCATGCCGCCGGAAAGCTGATGCGGATAGCGGCCCAGAATGGCCTGCGCCTCCGGAATGCGCACCAGCTCAAGCATCCGTCGGGCCTCTTTGAGCGCTTCGTCGCCGCTCAGCCCTTGATGCAGGCGGATAGACTCGGCAATTTGCTCCCCGATCGGGAACACCGGGTTCAGGGAGGTCATCGGCTCCTGAAAGATCATCGCAATGTCCGCCCCGCGCACGCCCTGCATCTGCGCACCGCTCAGCTCATTTAAATCAATGACCTGACGGTTACGGCGGCGCAGGAGCATTTTCTCGCTGCTGATTTGCCCGCCCGTCTGTTCCAGCAGGCGCATCAGCGCCAGCGCGGTGACCGATTTCCCGGAACCGGATTCGCCAACAATCGCCAGCGTCTCGCCGCGCCTGAGCGTGAACGATAAATTCTGTACTGCGGGGAAGAACCGCCGCTCTTCCTGAAACGCAATATTCAGCTGATGGACAGCCAATACTTCGCGGTTGTCCAGCTCTTCACTGTGCGGCACGCGCTGCCCCCTTATTCACGATAGATCCCCGTGCTCGGCTCATCACCGGCATAGCCCCAGGCGCGATACATGCCTTCGCTGTTGAACGGCAGGGCCAGGTTGCCCTCACGATCCACCGCAATGAGTCCGCCGACGCCGCCCAGGGCAGGCAGTTTTTCCATCACCACGCGCTCACAGGCCTCGCTCAGGCTTAAGCCGCCGTAATCCATCAGCGCGGTAATGTCGTAGGCCGCGAGGGCGCGAATAAACACTTCCCCGGTGCCGGTACACGACACCGCCGCCGTCGCGTTATTGGCATAGCAGCCCGCACCCGGCAGCGGGCTGTCGCCGACGCGTCCAGGCAGCTTGTTGGTCATCCCGCCCGTTGACGTCGCCGCCGCGAGGTTTCCGGCTTTATCGAGTGCCACCGCGCCGACCGTGCCCATTTTGCTGCGCTCATCCAGCGGCGCAGTATGGTCAAGCTGCGTCATGCCCGCCGAACGAGCTTCCAGTAACTGCTGATAGCGCGCTTCCGTGGAAAACAGATCGGGCGATACCGGCTCCATCCCGTGCTCAAAGGCAAAGGTCTCCGCCCCGGCCCCCGTCAGCAGCACGTGCGGACTCTCTTCCATCACCAGACGCGCGGCCAGCACCGGGTTACGCAGGTGACTGACGCCCGCCACGGCGCCCGCTTTCAGGGTAATACCGTCCATCACGCAGGCATCCAGCTCGTGCGTTTCATTCCGGGTAAAGACCGAACCGATCCCCGCATTAAATAACGGGCACTCTTCCAGCAGGCGCACCGCCTCGGTGACCACGTCCAGCGCGCTTTCGCCCGCTTCCAGCATTCTCTGGCCCGTTTCCACAATGGCGTACAGCGCGTCGATGTAGCGCTTTTCCTGCTCGGGACTGAGCTGTGCTCGGGTGATTGCCCCGGCGCCACCATGAATTGCGATTACCGCATTAACCATTCACATCACCCGTTAGCCTGTTTTGCGGCTTTTTCTATAAATATCATTATCGTCGACGAAACTTCAGATGATTTTTGAATATAGAAAGACGTAACAGTGATGTAAAGCGTGCACCCTTCGGTCATACAGTTAGCCGCACTTTTCTGCCATAATGGACGCTTTCGTTGTTACTCCGCAGGAGCCCACCATGGATTTTACCGCCGGACTGATGCCGCTTGAGACGGCACTCACGCAGATGCTTGACCGAGTTTCCCCGCTGCATGACGTTGAGACGCTGCCCCTCCTGCGCTGTTTTGGCCGTATTGCCGCGCGCGATATCGTCTCTCCGCTTAACGTGCCGGGGTTTGATAACTCCGCGATGGACGGTTACGCGGTACGCCTGGCGGATCTCAAGACGGGTAACGCTCTGCCGGTGGCGGGTAAAGCCTTTGCGGGTCAGCCGTTTAGCGGTGAATGGCCTGCGGGCACCTGCGTGCGCATCATGACCGGCGCGCCGGTTCCGGCAGGTTGCGACGCCGTGGTGATGCAGGAAGAGACCGAACAGACCGACGACGGCGTGCGTTTTACCGCCAGCGTCAAAGCAGGCCAGAACATCCGCCGTACCGGCGAGGACATTACCCTCGGCGCTACGGTTTTTACCGCCGGGCAAAGGCTGACGGTGGCGGAGCTGCCGGTGCTGGCCTCGCTCGGCATCGCGGAAGTCGACGTTATTCGCAAAGTGCGCGTCGCCGTCTTCTCCACCGGCGACGAGCTGCAGCTTCCGGGCCAGCCGCTGCAGGACGGCCAGATTTACGATACCAACCGCCTGGCGGTACACCTGATGCTGGAGCAGCTGGGCTGCGAGGTCATTAACCTCGGCATTATTCCAGACGATCCGGAAAAACTGCGCGCGGCGTTTATCGAGGCGGATAAATCCGCCGACGTGGTCATCAGCTCCGGCGGCGTTTCCGTGGGCGAAGCGGATTACACCAAAACCCTTCTTGAAGAGCTGGGTGAAATCGCCTTCTGGAAGCTTGCAATCAAGCCGGGCAAGCCGTTTGCGTTTGGCAAGCTTTCACACAGCTGGTTCTGCGGCCTGCCGGGTAACCCGGTCTCGGCGGCACTCACCTTTTACCAGTTGGCGATCCCGCTGCTGGCGAAGCTTTCCGGCAACAAGGCCAGCCCGCTGCCGGAACGCGTGCGCGTGCGTGCTGCCACGCGGATGAAAAAATCACCGGGTCGTCTCGATTTTCAGCGCGGCATTCTGTCGCGCAACGCGGACGGTGAGCTCGAAGTGAGTACCACCGGGCACCAGGGCTCACACATTTTCAGTTCCTTCAGCCAGGGCAACTGCTTTATCGTGCTGGAGCGCGAGCGCGGCAACGTGGAAGCCGGCGAATGGGTTGAGATAGAGCGCTTTAACCACCTGTTCGGAGGCTGATATGACGGTGGAGCTGAGCGACCCGGAGATGATGCGCTACAACCGCCAGATTGTGCTGCGCGGGTTTGATTTCGAAGGTCAGGAAGCGCTCAAGGCGGCCAGCGTGCTGGTCGTCGGGCTGGGCGGGCTGGGCTGCGCAGCCGCGCAGTACCTTGCCGCGGCGGGCGTGGGCAGGATGACGCTGCTGGATTTCGATACCGTGTCGGTGTCCAACCTGCAGCGCCAGACGCTGCACAGTGACGCGACGGTGGGCCAGCCGAAAGTGGAATCCGCAAGGGCTGCGCTGGCGCGCATCAACCCCCACGTTCAGTTCACGCTGATTGACGCAATGCTGGATGACGACGCGCTCTCCGCGCAGATTGCCCGGCACGATCTGGTGCTGGACTGCACCGATAACGTCACCGTCCGTAACCAGCTCAACGCGGGCTGTTTTGCCCATAAAACGCCGCTGGTTTCCGGCGCTGCTATCCGCATGGAGGGGCAAATCAGCGTCTTCACGTACGCCGAGGGTGAACCCTGCTACCGCTGCCTGAGCCGTCTGTTTGGCGAGAATGCGCTGACCTGCGTTGAGGCGGGCGTGATGGCGCCGCTCGTCGGCGTGATTGGTTCATTGCAGGCAATGGAAGCGATCAAGGTGCTGGCGAATTACGGCACGCCAGCAACGGGGAAAATCGTGATGTATGACGCGATGACCTGCCAGTTCCGCGAGATGAAGCTGATGCGTAACCCGGGATGTGAGGTGTGCGGAGGTTAAAGCAAACGGCAACCTTCAGGTTGCCGTTTTAGTGTTTGCTCCCTCTCCCTGTGGGAGAGGGTTGGGGTGAGGGCATCAGGCCGCACCCGTCAAATCGACGTCCTGCCAAACGCCCCCAGCCAGTCCTGCTCAAACTTCACAATTGCCGCATCTACCGCAGGAGAGGCAATAAACTGCTGCGCCACGTCCAGCGGCAGCGTGATGGACTTGCACCCTGCCAGCAGGCAGTCCAGCGCCTGACGCGGGGTTTTAAAGCTCGCGGCCAGCACCTTTGACTGCGGCGCGTGCAGCGTCAGCAGCTGTTGCAGCTCAATTACGGTCTGGATCCCGTCCCCGCCCTGCGCGTCCACGCGGTTAACGTAAGGGGCCACATACTCCGCCCCCGCCAGCGCGGACAACATCCCCTGCGCAGCACCGTATACCGCCGTGCCCAGCGTCGGGATCCCTTCCGCTTTTAGCATCTTGATCGCCGCCAGCCCTTCTGCGGTTACCGGCACTTTCACCACCAGATCGTTAATGATGGCGCGAAGCTTACGCGCGTCTTCCACCATCCCTTCGGCGGAGGTCGCCATCACCTGTGCGAACAGACGACCTTTACCACCAAGCGCGTCGTGCAGCGCGGGCAGCAGTTCATCGAGCGGCGTTTTACCGGCAGCTACGATGCTTGGATTGGTGGTCACGCCCGCCAGCGGGAAGATACGCGCCAGCTTTTTGACTGCCGCAACGTCAGATGTGTCGAGATAAAGTTCCATGATGTCACCCTCAAAATTAGCCTGTACTTACCCTATCACGACAAAACCTGCTGAAGAGTTGACCTGCATCAAGATACCTTTCATTCGAAAGTAATTTAATCTTCATATGCAATATGAGAGGCAAAAACATGATCTTCAATATTCAGCGTTACTCTACCCACGACGGCCCCGGTATTCGTACCGTGGTGTTCCTGAAAGGCTGCTCGCTGGGCTGTCGCTGGTGCCAGAACCCGGAAAGCCGCTCCCGCAGCCGGGACGTGCTGTTTGATGCACGTCTGTGCCTGGACGGCTGCGACCTGTGCCAGCAGGCTGCGCCGGGCTGCATCGAACGCGCGCTGAATGGCCCGATCATCCACCGCGAAAAGCTGAGTGAAGAGACGCTTAATGCTCTCACCGACTGCTGCCCGACGCAGGCGCTGACCGTCTGTGGCGAAGAACAGCAGGTCGAGGAGATCATGGCGACCGTACTGCGCGACAAGCCCTTCTACGACCGCAGCGGTGGCGGGATCACCCTCTCCGGTGGCGAGCCGTTTATGAACCCGGATCTGGCGCACGCTCTGTTTAAAGCCAGCCACGAACAGGGTGTCCACACCGCCGTGGAAACCTGCCTTCACGTGCCGTGGCACTATATCGAGCCGTCATTACCGTACGTCGATCTGTTCCTCGCCGACCTGAAGCATGTCGACGGTGACGTTTTCAAGCAGTGGACGGACGGTTCGGCTAAGCGCATCCTGGATAACCTGAAACGCCTGGCCGCCGCAGGGAAAAAAATCACCATCCGCGTACCGCTCATCCAGGGCTTCAACGCAGATGAAGCCTCCATAACCGCCATTACCAACTTCGCTGCCGATGAACTCGGCGTCGACGATATTCATTTTCTGCCGTATCACACGCTGGGCATGAACAAATACACCCTGCTCGGCCAACCCTACTCTGCCCCTGACAAACCGCTGGATAACCCTGCTCTGCTGGACTTTGCGCAGCAGTACGCCCGCCAGAAAGGGTTAACCGCGACCTTACGAGGATAAACTTATGACCACCCTGAATCTCAATACCCTCAGCGAACGCATTAAGGCGCACAAAACGGCCCTGGTGCATATCGTCAAGCCGCCGGTATGTACCGAGCGCGCGCAGCATTACACCGAAATGTACCAGCAGCACATGGACAAGCCGATCCCGGTGCGTCGCGCTCTGGCGCTGGCGCATCACCTGGCCGAACGTACCATCTGGATCAAACACGACGAGCTGATTATCGGTAACCAGGCAAGCGAGGTGCGCGCCGCGCCGATCTTCCCGGAATACACCGTCTCCTGGATTGAGAAAGAGATCGACGACCTGGCAGACCGCCCGGGCGCGGGCTTTGCGGTGAGCGAACAGAACAAGCGTGTGCTGCACGAGATCTGCCCTTGGTGGCGCGGCCAGACGGTGCAGGATCGCTGCTACGGCATGTTCACCGACGAGCAGAAAGGCCTGCTGGAAACCGGCATTATCAAAGCCGAAGGCAACATGACCTCAGGCGACGCGCACCTGGCGGTGAACTTCCCGCTGGTGCTGGAGAAAGGTCTCGACGGCCTGCGCGCCAAAGTGGCCGAACGCCGCTCGCGCATCAACCTGACGGTGCTGGAAGACCTGCACGGCGATCAGTTCCTGAAGGCGATCGATATCGTGCTGGAAGCGGTAAGCCTGCACATCAAACGTTTTGCCGACCTGGCGCGTGAAATGGCCGCGACCGAAACCCGCGAAAGCCGCCGCGACGAGCTGCTGGCAATGGCGGAAAACTGCGACGTGATTGCCCACGAGCCGCCAAAAACCTTCTGGCAGGCGCTGCAGCTGTGCTACTTCATTCAGTTGATCCTGCAGATTGAGTCCAACGGCCACTCCGTGTCGTTTGCGCGGATGGACCAGTATCTCTATCCGTACTACCGCCGCGACGTGGAGCTGGACCAGAGCCTGGATCGCGAGCACGCCATCGAGCTGCTGCACAGCTGCTGGCTGAAGCTGCTGGAAGTGAACAAGATCCGCTCCGGCTCGCACTCCAAGGCCTCCGCCGGTAGCCCGCTGTACCAGAACGTCACCATTGGTGGTCAGAAGCTGGTTAACGGCGAGCCGATGGACGCGGTGAACCCGCTCTCCTACGCGATCCTGGAGTCCTGCGGTCGCCTGCGCTCCACCCAGCCGAACCTGAGCGTGCGCTATCACGCGGGCATGAGCAACGACTTCCTCGATGCCTGCGTGCAGGTGATCCGCTGCGGCTTCGGGATGCCGGCGTTCAACAACGATGAAATCGTCATTCCGGAATTCATCAAGCTCGGCGTTGAGCGCGACGACGCCTACGACTACGCGGCCATTGGCTGTATCGAAACCGCAGTGGGCGGCAAGTGGGGCTATCGCTGCACCGGCATGAGCTTCATCAACTTCGCCCGCGTGATGCTGGCCGCGCTGGAAGGCGGCCGCGACGCCACCAGCGGCAAGGTATTCCTGCCGCAGGAGAAAGCGCTCTCTGCAGGTAACTTCGATAATTTCGAGGAGGTGATGGCAGCCTGGGATAGCCAGATCCGCTACTACACCCGCAAATCCATTGAAATTGAGTACGTGGTGGACACCATGCTGGAAGAGAACGTCCACGATATTCTCTGCTCGGCGCTGGTGGACGACTGCATCGAGCGCGCGAAAAGCATCAAGCAGGGCGGCGCGAAGTATGACTGGGTCTCCGGCCTGCAGGTGGGTATCGCCAACCTCGGCAACAGCCTGGCGGCGGTGAAAAAGCTGGTGTTCGAACAGGGCACTATCGGCCAACAGCAGCTGGCGGCGGCGCTGGCGGATGACTTCGACGGGCTGACTCACGAGCAGCTGCGTCAACGTCTGATTAACGGCGCGCCGAAGTACGGTAACGACGATGACAGCGTGGATATGCTGCTGACCCGTGCTTATCAGACCTACATTGAAGAGCTTAAGCAGTATCACAACCCTCGCTACGGCCGCGGCCCGATTGGCGGTAACTACTACGCGGGCACGTCCTCCATCTCCGCAAACGTGCCGTTTGGCGCGGCGACGATGGCAACGCCGGACGGACGTAAGGCACACACGCCGCTGGCGGAAGGGGCAAGCCCGGCTTCTGGTACGGACCACCTTGGCCCGACGGCGGTAATTGGCTCGGTGGGCAAACTGCCGACCGAAGCGATTCTCGGCGGCGTGCTGCTGAACCAGAAGCTGAATCCGTCAACGCTGGAAAACGACAGCGATCGCCAGAAGCTGATGGTGCTGCTGCGCACCTTCTTCGAGGTGCATAAGGGCTGGCATATTCAGTACAACATTGTCTCCCGCGAAACGCTGCTGGAGGCGAAGAAACACCCTGACCAGTATCGTGACCTGGTGGTGCGCGTCGCGGGTTACTCGGCGTTCTTCACCGCCCTGTCGCCGGATGCACAGGACGATATTATCGCCCGTACTGAGCATACGCTGTAACGGTATATCCCCTCAGGGGAAATGCGCACGCTGATGCCCTCACCCCGACCCTCTCCCACGGGGTGAGGGAGAAAACACTAAAAACGGCAACCTCGGTTGCCGTTTTGCTTTTACTTTCGAATGAAATTAAATTTGTGCTCCCCGTCACCTTGTTATTAGAATGTTTCAAAACGCAGTGACCCAGGAGCACAGTATGACCGTTAAAGTTATCGTCACCGATATGGACGGAACTTTCCTTGATGATGCCAAGCAGTACGATCGTGACCGCTTCCAGGCACAGTTTGAACAGCTTAAAGCCCGCGATATTGAATTCGTTGTCGCCAGCGGCAACCAGTATTACCAGCTCATTTCCTTCTTTCCGGCGCTAAAAGATCGGATCTCCTTCGTGGCGGAAAACGGCGCGCTGGTGTTTGACCGCGGAGAACAGATTTTTCACGGCGAGCTGACCCGCCATGAATCGCAGATCGTGATTGGCGAACTGCTGAAAGACAAAGGGCTGAACTTCGTGGCCTGCGGGCTGGAGAGCGCCTACGTCAGCGACAAAGCCCCGGACGCCTTCGTGGCGCTGATGTCAAAGCACTACCACCGCTTAAAGCGCATCAGCGATTACCGCGACATTGACGACGTGCTGTTTAAGTTCTCCCTGAACCTGCCGGATAGCGATATCCCGAATCTGGTGGATAAGCTGCACGTCTCCCTGGACGGCATCATGAAGCCGGTCACCAGCGGCTTTGGGTTTGTCGATTTGATTATCCCCGGCCTGCACAAAGCCAACGGCATCAGCCGTCTGCTGAAACGCTGGAAAATCTCCCCTCAGGAGTGCGTGGCCATTGGCGACAGCGGCAATGATGCCGAGATGCTGAAGCTGGTAAAATTTTCCTTTGCGATGGGTAACGCGGCGGAAAGCATCAAAGAAATCAGCCGCTACAGCACCGACGACAACAACCATCAGGGCGCGCTGAACGTCATTCAGGCCGTGCTCGACAACCATTCCCCGTTCGACGCCTGATCTTCTCCTCGCCGGAGCCTTGCTCCGGCAGCCTCACTCTTTTCCCGTCCTGTGGCTTGCGTCAAGTTTTTAAACTTGCATTAACTTAATTTTAACTTAAAGTATCACTTGTAGACATTTTGACTTTCGAATGAAAGATGCGAGGCAGTTATGACCTTTACCAGTGAAACTTTGCCGGCGGATCACAAAGCGGCAATCCGTCAGTTGAAACGTGAACTGCGCGCGCAGATCGGCGACGTGCAGGCGGTGTTTAATAAGCTCAGCGATAAAATTGCCACCCGCGTGGCGGAAATCAACGCTCTTAAGAACAAAGGCGAATCCGTCTGGCCGGTGATTCCGTTTGCGGATGTGAAAAACGGCACGATTACCAACGCACAGCGCGAGGCCGTTAAACGCCGCGGCTGCGCGGTGATTAAAGGTCACTTCCCCCGCGAGCAGGCGCTGGCGTGGGATCAGTCGATGCTCGACTACCTCGATCTGAACAAGTTTGACGAAGTGTACAAAGGGCCTGGCGATAACTTCTTCGGCACCTTAACGGCCTCCCGTCCGGAGATTTACCCGATCTACTGGTCGCAGGCGCAGATGCAGGCGCGCCAGAGCGAAGAGATGGCGCAGGTACAGTCGTTCCTGAACCGTTTATGGACGTTCGAGAGCAACGGCAAGCAGTGGTTCGACCCGGATGTGAGCGTGATTTATCCGGATCGTATTCGCCGCCGTCCGCCGGGAACCACCTCGAAAGGACTTGGCGCACATACCGACTCCGGCGCGCTGGAGCGCTGGCTGCTGCCGGCCTATCAGCAGGTCTTTGCCCGCGTGTTTGACGGCAACGTCGAGAAATACGATCCGTGGAACGCCGCGCACCGTACCGAAGTGGAAGAGTATACCGTCGATAACACCACCAAATGCTCGGTATTCCGCACCTTCCAGGGCTGGACCGCGCTGTCGGACATGATCCGCGGTCAGGGGCTGCTGCACGTGGTGCCAATCCCCGAAGCGATGGCGTACATTCTGCTGCGTCCGCTGCTGGACGACGTGCCGGAAGACGAGCTGTGCGGCGTGGCGCCGGGGCGCGTGTTGCCGGTTTCCGAGAAGTGGCACCCGCTGCTCATCGAAGCATTAAGCAGCATTCCGGCGCTCGACGCGGGCGATTCCGTGTGGTGGCACTGCGATGTGATCCACTCCGTCGCGCCGGTGGAAAATCAGCAGGGCTGGGGCAACGTGATGTACATTCCTGCCGCGCCGATGTGCGAGAAGAACCTCGCGTACGCCAAAAAGGTCAAGGAAGCGCTTGAAACCGGCGCGTCACCGGGAGATTTCCCGCGCGAAGATTATGAAAAGAGCTGGCAGGACCGCTTTACCGTGAACGATCTCAACATCCACGGCAAGCGCGCGCTGGGCATGGTTTAACTGTCATACAAACCTTCCCGCTCAACGGCGGTGCGTCGTTTCCCCTGACGTATCCGCCGTACCGATTCCCGAACGGCCAGCGTGCCGTTAAGCAGTAACGTCCCCACCGGCGCGTCCGGGCGCATGAGCCGCTGCTGGAGCATATAAACCGCTTCCGTTCCCAGCTCATCGCGGGGAACGTGCACGGCCGTTAATGGAACATCCTGGATTGCCGCCAGGTTAAACCCGTCAATGCTCATCACCGACACGTCCTGCGGCACGCGCAATCCTCTTTTTTGCAATGCGCTGATGGTGCCCGCCGCCATAAAATCGCCGCCAACCAAAAATGCGGTTGGCAAATCCTTGCCCTGCATTTCGCTGAGCCAGCTGCTGACTACCTGTTCACTTTCGCGTGCGCTGAAGCTGGGCACCACCAGCAGATCGCGCTTGTCGTTGAATTTCAGGTTGTGAGACTGCCACGCGTCGCGGATCCCCGCCAGGCGAAGCTCCATGGTATAGCGGCGCAGGCACAGCACGCTCATTACCTCACGGTGTCCCATCTCAAACAGATATTCCGCCGCCCGCTCGCCAATGGCGCGATGATCCGGCGCGACGGCAGGCAGGCGCATGTGGCGGTCACGGCAGTTAATCAGCATGCAGGGTTTGCCGACATCCACAGCCAGATCGTGGATATGCGGGTCGTCGATGCCAAGAAGGATTGCCGCCTGAGTATCCGCCTCGTTCATGCGCGCCAGAAACAGTTGGGCATCGCTATCGTTCTCTTCCAGCGCGCAGTAGCGCAAGCGCACATCGTGGGATGCAAGGCCTTTACTCACGCTCTGGATCACACGGTAGTAAAAGATGTCGGACCGCTCGTCGAACGCACGCTGAGGGGCAAAAACCACCAGGCTATTGAGCAGCAGCCGTCCCGCCGCCATACCCTCCATCACCCCCAGCTCCCGCGCGCACGCCAGCACCTTTGCGCGCGCCTTTTCGCTGGTATTCGCTTTTCCCGCCAGCACCCGCGACACGGTGCTGATCGAGAGCTGTGTGCGGGCCGCGATTTCGGTGATTTTTAGCCTTTTGTCCATTTTGTGATCTGGCTCCATTTGCGAAATGAAAAAATTTTCATAGCGTATTCGTCAGGCAATTACTGACATAAATACCATCTTGCCAGAGACTTTTCGTCAGTTATGAGAAATTTTGCACAAAATCCACTTTTGCCAACTCATTTTCTTCCTTAAGGTGAACTTGTCACACAACTTCCATACTAGTTGCATACCAGATTAAGAATTTTAAACGGATAAAAATCAAAGACATAAAAATCCGTGTGACACCTGAACCTCCGTCCCCTTACCGTCCGTCTTGTGGAGAGTAAAATGAGTCAGGACATCAATAACACCGTTGCGACAAGCAAAACCCGTCGCGTCATCAAGAACCTGCGCTGGTATGTGCTGGTGCTGTTCTTACTTGGCGTTACCGTTAACTACATCACCCGAAACTCGCTCGGGATCCTCGCCCCGGAACTGAAAGAGAGCCTCGGGATCACCACCGAGCAGTACTCCTGGATCGTAGGAGCCTTCCAGATCGCCTACACCATTTTCCAGCCCCTGTGCGGCTGGCTGATTGACGTCATTGGCCTGAAGATTGGCTTTATGGTCTGCGCCGGGATCTGGGCTCTGATGTGTATTTTCCACGCGGGTGCCGGAAGCTGGCTGCACCTGGCCATTCTGCGCTTCTTTATGGGTGCCTCTGAGGCCGCCGCTACCCCGGCGAACGCCAAAACCATCGGCGAATGGTTCCCGAAATCAGAGCGTCCCGTTGCTGCCGGCTGGGCGGGCGTGGGCTTCTCCATTGGCGCGATGCTGGCTCCGCCTATCATCTACTTCGCTCACGCCTCGTTCGGCTGGCAGGGCGCGTTTATGTTTACCGGCGTGCTGGCGCTGCTGTGGGTGATCCTGTGGTGGGCGTTCTACCACAACCCGGAGCAGCACCCGAACCTGAGCAAGGACGAGCTGGCGTTTATCAAGCAGGATAACGAACCGCCTGCCGTCAAACTGCCCTTCCTGACCGCGCTGAAAACCGTCTCGAAAAACAAACGCTTCTACGGTATCGCCATCCCCGCCTTTATGGCGGAACCGGCCTGGGCGGTGCTGAGCTTCTGGGTACCGCTGTACCTCGCCAAAGAGCACGGTATGGACCTGAAGCAGATTGCGATGTTTGCCTGGCTGCCGTTCCTCGCCGCCGACCTCGGCAGCGTGGCGAGCGGCTACCTGACGCGTCTGTACACCCGTCTGTTCGGCTGCTCCCGCGTTAACTCGGTCGTCGCCAGCTCCGTGACCGGCGCGTTCCTGATGATCTCGCTGGCCATCGTGGCCATTACCCGCGACCCGTATATCACCATCGTGCTGATCTCCATCGGCGGCTTCGGGCACCAGATCATCTCCTGCATGCTTAGCGCCCTGGTCGTGGAGTCGTTCGACAAAGGTCAGATGGCTACCGTAAACGGCATGCGCGGCTCGGCGGCGTGGATCGCCAGCTTCCTGTTCTCGCTGTTAATCGGTGTGACCGCCGACAAAATCGGCTTTAACCCGCTCTTTATCGCCATGGGCTTCTTTGACCTGATTGGCGCCGTCTTCCTGGTAGCATTTATTGCTGAACGTCGCGCCAAGCGCGCCTGATAGTGGATGTATTGCATATGAAAACCCTGAAAAACTGGACCGTTGATATACAGTCGGCAAACCATCTGGAACTGCTTGTCGATAACCAGCACCGCCTGTGCCTGTATGTGCTGGAAGAGAACCTGTTCCGCGTGCTGATTAAGCGCAAAGGCGAGCTGGCGCTGGACCGCACCTGGAGTATCGCTCCGGAAAAAGACGTGCCCTGGGAAGGGCGCCGTCGTGACGATATCAGCGGCTTCACCTGCCCGACCTGGACGCTGACGCAGCAGGACGACACGTTAACCGTGGCAACCGAACAGCTGCGCGTCACCGTGCACCAGCCGCTGTGGCTGGAGTGGCACTATCGCAATGACGCGGGCGAGTGGCAGCCGCTGGTCAACGACCGCCCCACCAGCGCCTACCTGCTGAACGCCCACGGCGACGGCGTGGCGCACTATCTGGGCCGCCGCAAGGACGAGCGTTTCTACGGCCTGGGCGAGAAAGCGGGCGATCTGCAGCGCAACGGTAAACGCTATGAAATGCGCAACCTCGACGCCATGGGCTATAACGCCGCCAGCACCGACCCGCTCTACAAGCATATTCCTTTCACTATCACCCGCCGCGACGACGTGAGCTACGGCCTGTTCTACGACAACCTGAGCAGCTGCTGGCTGGATTTGGGCAACGAGATCGACAACTACCATACCGCCTATCGCCGCTGGCAGGCGGAAGCGGGCGATATCGACTACTACATCTTTACCGGCAAACGCGTGCTGGACGTTACCAAAGCCTTTGTTCGCCTCACCGGGAAAACGCTGTTCGGACCGAAATGGAGCCTGGGCTACAGCGGTTCGACCATGCACTATACCGACGCGCCGGACGCGCAAAACCAGCTGATGAACTTCATCCGCCTGTGCGAAGAGCACGCCATTCCTTGCGACTCGTTCCAGCTCTCCTCCGGCTATACCTCCATCAACGGCAAGCGCTACGTCTTCAACTGGAACTGCGACAAGGTGCCGCAGCCGAAGGTAATGAGCCAGGCGTTCCATGACGCGGGACTGAAGCTTGCGGCTAACATCAAGCCGTGCCTGCTGCAGGACCATCCGCGCTACAACGAAGTGGCGGAGCGTGGCCTGTTCATTCGCGATTCAGAAACCGATGCACCCGAGCGCTCCAGCTTCTGGGATGACGAAGGCTCGCACCTCGACTTTACCAATCCGCAGACGGTGCAGTGGTGGCAGAACGGCGTCACTACGCAGCTGCTGGAGATGGGCATCGACTCTACCTGGAACGACAACAACGAGTACGAAGTGTGGGACGGAGAAGCCCGCTGCTTTGGCTTCGGCAAGGAGATCGCCATCAAGCATATTCGCCCTGTCATGCCGCTGCTGATGATGCGCGCCTCGCTGGAAGCCCAGCAGCGCTTTGCGCCAGAAAAACGCCCGTACCTCATCTCCCGCTCCGGATGCGCCGGGATGCAGCGCTACGTTCAGACCTGGAGCGGCGACAACCGCACCAGCTGGGACACGCTGCGCTATAACATCCGCATGGGGCTGGGCATGAGCCTGTCCGGGCTGTTCAACGTCGGCCACGACGTCGGCGGTTTCTCCGGCGACAAGCCGGACGCCGAGCTGTTCGTGCGCTGGGTGCAGAACGGCGTGATGCACCCGCGCTTTACCATTCACTCGTGGAACGATGACCACACCGTCAACGAACCGTGGATGTATCCGGGCGTCACGCCTGCCATTCGCGGCGCGATTGAGCTGCGCTACCGCCTGCTGCCGTATCTCTACACCCTGCTCTGGCAGGCGCACGCCGACGACGAGCCGATGCTGCGCCCGACCTTCCTCGACCACGAGCGCGATGCGCAGACCTTCGAAGAGTGCGACGACTTCCTGCTTGGCCGCGACCTGCTGGTCGCCAGCGTCGTCGAAGCCGGACAGCGCGAGCGCAGGGTCTGGCTGCCGGATAACGAAACGGGCTGGTACGATTTTTACACCCACGTGTGGTATGCGGGTGGACAATCGATCGTCCTCGATGCGCCGCTGGAAAAACTGCCGCTGCTGGTGCGCGCCGGAGCCGGTCTGCCGCTGAGCGAGCGCATCACGCATGTGAGTGCCGAAAAAGATACGACCCGCGAGCTGAAGCTGTTCCCGGTGAAAGGCGTCGGCACAACCTCCGGGCTGCTGTTTGAAGACGACGGTGAAAGCTGGGGCTACCAGAACGGCAATGCGCTGTGGGTGGAATGGGAGATGGTGTGCGACAGCGCAACCATCAACCTGAAGGTGAACGCGCGCGGGGATTATCGTCCGGCGTGGAAAGCGATGAAAGTGTCGTTACCGGCGGGGGAAAAACGCAAACTGCTGGTGAATGGGGCTGAAGGGAGTGAGTGGGTGGTATAATGCGGGCGGATGCCCTCACCCTAACCCTCTCCCATAGGGAGAGGGGATAGAACGTAGGCCGGGTAAGGCGAAGCCGCCACCCGGCGTTTTTAGTTCTCGATACCTTTGCTGCGCAGGTAATCTTCGTAGTTACCGGTGAAGTCCACCACGCGCTCTGGCGTAATTTCGATCACGCGGGTCGCCAGCGAGCTGACGAACTCACGGTCGTGAGAGACGAAGATCAGGGTGCCCTGATACATCTCCAGCGCCATGTTCAGGGATTCGATCGATTCCATATCCAGGTGGTTAGTCGGTTCGTCCATCACCAGGATGTTTGGTTTTTCCATCATCAGCTTGCCGAACAGCATGCGTCCCTTCTCGCCACCGGAAAGCACTTTAGCCGGCTTCTTGATGTCGTCCTGGCTGAACAACAGACGACCCAGAATGCTGCGCACCGCCTGCTCGTCGTCGCCTTCCTGCTTCCACTGGCTCATCCAGTCGAAGACGGTCAGGTCATTCTCGAACTCATATTCATGGTCCTGCGCGTAGTAACCAATCTGCGCGTTTTCGGACCATTTCACGGTGCCGTTGTCCGGCTGCAGTTCGCCGACCAGGGTTTTCAGCATGGTGGATTTACCCACGCCGTTGGCGCCCAGAATGGCAATCTTCTCGCCCACTTCCAGCAGCAGGTTGAAGTTTTTAAACAGCGGGCCTTCATCGAAGCCTTTGGTAAGAGCTTCCACTTCCAGCGCGTTACGGAACAGCTTCTTGTCCTGCTCGAAGCGGATGAACGGGTTTTGACGGCTGGAGGCTTTAACCTCTTCCAGCTTGATTTTGTCGATCTGACGCGCACGCGAGGTTGCCTGACGCGACTTAGAGGCGTTGGCGCTGAAGCGGCTGACGAAGGACTGCAGGTCAGCAATCTGCGCTTTCTTCTTGGCGTTATCCGCCAGCAGACGCTCGCGCGCCTGGGTGGCCGCGGTCATGTACTCGTCGTAGTTGCCCGGATACACGCGCAGCTCGCCGTAGTCGAGATCCGCCATGTGCGTACAGACCATGTTCAGGAAGTGACGGTCGTGCGAGATGATGATCATGGTGCTGTCGCGATCGTTCAGCGTCTGCTCCAGCCAGCGGATGGTGTCGATGTCCAGGTTGTTCGTCGGTTCGTCGAGCAGCAGGATGTCCGGGTTAGAGAACAGCGCCTGTGCCAGCAGCACACGCAGCTTCCAGCCAGGGGCGACTTCGCTCATCGGGCCGTAATGTTGTTCAACGGGGATCCCCACGCCCAGCAGCAGCTCGCCCGCGCGCGCTTCCGCAGAATAACCGTCCATCTCGCCGTACTGCGTTTCCAGATCGGCCACCTTATAGCCATCTTCTTCGCTCATTTCGGCCAGCGCGTAGATGCGATCGCGCTCCTGCTTCACTTCCCACAGCTCCGCGTGCCCCATGATCACGGTGTCGAGCACGGTGAACTCTTCGAAGGCGAACTGATCCTGACGCAGCTTACCGATACGCTCGTTAGGGTCGAGCGAGACGTTGCCGAGGGTCGGCTCCAGATCGCCGCCGAGGATCTTCATAAAGGTGGATTTTCCGCTACCGTTGGCACCAATCAGGCCGTAACGGTTGCCGCCGCCAAATTTGACGGAAATGTTTTCGAACAGCGGCTTACTGCCAAACTGCATAGTGACGTTGCTGGTAACTAACACGGGGAGATTCCTGCGAAAAGTGTGATAAACACGGCATTATGCCACAATTCCGAATTGAGATCCCGTGTTGCGGCAATCCACTAAACTTTAACAAAATCGAAAAAAATGTGATTTCGTACACATCTGAATTCCCTGTTAGCGGGAATGCACATATAATGCGCTCCCATCACAGATTCAGACTTATCAACTCATCGCCAGAATGGCTTAGATACCTCGCACAACATGAACATGAAATTAACAACGCTTTTTGCGGCGGCGTTAGCCGTAGTAGGTTTTTGTAAGACCGCGTCTGCGGTGACGTATCCCCTGCCGACCGACGGAAGCCGTCTGGTGGGTCAAAACCAAGTGGTGACGGTTCCTGAGGGTAACTCTCAGCCGCTGGAGTATTTCGCCGCGCAGTACCAGCTGGGCCTGTCTAACATGCTGGAAGCAAACCCGGGCGTTGACCCGTATCTGCCAAAAGCGGGTACCGTGCTGAATATTCCTCAGCAGCTGATCCTGCCGGATACCGTTCATGAAGGTATCGTGATTAACAGCGCCGAAATGCGTCTGT
Source organism: Enterobacter sp. 148H3 (assembly GCF_034107425.1). Lineage (NCBI taxonomy): Bacteria > Pseudomonadati > Pseudomonadota > Gammaproteobacteria > Enterobacterales > Enterobacteriaceae > Enterobacter > Enterobacter sp. 148H3. Next base: position 125,175 of record NZ_JAWNEI010000004.1, read on the forward strand.
ATTACTACCCGAAAGGCACCAACACCGTTATCGTGCTGCCAATCGGTATCGGCCAGCTGGGTAAAGACACCCCGATGAACTGGACCACGAAAGTCGAGCGTAAGAAAGCGGGTCCAACCTGGACGCCGACTGCCAAAATGCACGCGGAATACATCGCTGCGGGCGAACCGCTGCCAGCCGTAGTACCGGCAGGCCCGGATAACCCGATGGGTCTGTATGCCCTGTACATTGGTCGCCTGTACGCTATCCACGGTACTAACGCCAACTTCGGTATCGGCCTGCGCGTGAGCCACGGCTGCGTGCGCCTGCGTAACGATGACATTAAATTCCTGTTCGAAAACGTGCCGGTCGGTACGCGCGTGCAGTTCATCAACGAACCGGTGAAAGCGACCTCTGAGCCAGACGGCAGCCGCTACATCGAAGTGCACAACCCGCTGTCCACCAGCGAAGACCAGATCAACAACAACGAAGTCGTTCCTGTTACGCTGAACAGCGCGGTACAGGCGGTGACTTCTCAGCCAGACGTTGAAACGGCGATTGTTGACCAGGCCGTGCAGAACCGCTCCGGTATGCCGGTGCGTTTGAACTGATAGAGAAGCATTAAAAAAGCGGGCCTCGTTGCCCGCTTTTTTTTACCCGTTATTCACGATCACAATCCCGCCGTGGTCGTACCGATAGTGACAGTGGGCATACTCCAGCGCTGTGCCATCTTCCAGATAAATGACCTGCTCTACCTCCAGGACCGGATCGGTTTCCTCGCAGACCAGATGCTCCCTGTCCAGCGCGCTGGGCTTAAGCGCCCGCACCACCCGATACGACCCCATAATTTTCAGCCCCAGCGTCTCCTGCACGTACTGGAACACTGAACCTTCAAGATGGTTTTTCGTCAGGCCCGGCACCAGATTCATCGGCATCACCGTGGAATCCAGCGACATAGGTTCACCGTTCAGCAAACGCAGGCGAATGAAATCATAGATCGGCGCATCGGCATTTATCATCAGCGACGCCTGCTCTTTCTCGTTCGGGAAGCGCAGCTCAAAATGCACCACCTGGCTGGTTACCTTGCCCAGGTGTTCCCAGGTTTTAGTCGCGCCGAAGTAGTCGCTGCCGGAGAGATCCCACTGCGAGAGCTGGAGGAAGTTTTTGCGGATAAACGTGCCCTGGCCCTGACGGGTATAGACCAGACCTTCAACGATCAGCTGGCGCATCGCCTGCTGAATGGTCATCCGGCTGGTGCTGAACTCCGCCGCCAGCGCAAACTGGTCCGGGAGCGGTTCATTGGCGGCGTACTTCTGGCTGATAATGCGTTTCTTGATTTCCCGCGCTATGGTGATGTACTTCGCCGCCATCGTCCTTCCTTTCAGTTAGTTTTCTATCCCGCTGTTTTTCAACGCCACTCTCTCGGCAATCTTGAGGAAAGGCAGGTAGAAGAATACACCAAATACAATGATTGCCAACTGCACCACCACCGCGCGCCAGTCCCCCGCCGTCGCCAGCCAGGCGCTGAGAATTGGCGGCGTGGTCCAGGGGATCATCACCACGCAGCGCGACATTAACCCCAGCGTGGTACAGAGCCAGGCGAAGTAAATGCCGATGGCGGGCAGCAGCACAAACGGGATCATCAGCGGCAGGTTAAACACGATCGGCAGGCCGAAGATCACCGGCTCGTTAATGTTGAATAAACCGGGCGCCAGCGACAGACGCGCCACCTGCTTCGCCGATTTTTGACGGGAGAAGATAAAGATGGCGATCAGCAGCGAGATGGTGCTGCCCGTGCCGCCCACCATGCCAAACGTCGGCACGAAGATGTTGTTGATGATATGCGGGATGGGCTGGCCGTTGGCGAAGGCCAGCATGTTCTCGTTGGTGTTGATCAGCAGGAACGGCTCCAGCACCACGCTGTTAACGACAGACTGATGAATACCGAGCGTGAACAGGAAGTTACCGAAACTGTAGATAAAAATCGTCCCCGGCAGGCTGGTGTTGATCAGCCGCAGCGGCTGCTGGATAAAGGTCGTAATGAGATGGATCAGGTCCGTATGCAGCACGTTTGCCAGTATCGCCGCCAGCACCGCAAACAAAGAGAGCGTGAGGATCGTCGGGATCAGCGCGGTAAAAGATTTGCTCACCGCTGGAGGCACGTTTTCACCGAGTGAAATGTTAAGCGCCTTCAGGCGCGAAATAGCGATAAACACTTCCGTTGAGAGCAGCCCAATCAGCACCCCGGCGAAAATGCCGGTTGAGCCGATATTGGCGAACGTCAGCACCTGCGTGACGTTCACCGCAGCGTCGCTGCCAACGGGCGTAACCTGTAAGCGCATCGGCATCATGATGATAAAACTGCTGACGGCGATAACCACTGCCGAGACCGGATTGTCGAAATCTTTGTTGCGCGCCAGCGACCAGGCAATCATCGGGGCTAGCAGCAGCGCGGCGATGTTCAACGTGCCGTTGATAATCGCCTCGCCCCACACCTTAAACTGCGCGAGCGTGTCGCCGTGAAAAATCCACGGAAACACCACGTTGTTCACCAGCACCGCCAGACCGGCGAGGATGAAAATGGGCATCACCGTGGCGAAGGCGTCGCGCAGGGAGCGAAGGTGCACCTGGTTTGCCAGGCGCGCCGAGAACTCTACAAATTTATCGACAAAAGACTGCATGTGCGGTGTTATTTTTGTTTCAGACATAGCGGATATTTCCCATCAATCAGTCACAAAAACGGCCCGGCAGCGTACGGCTTACATCTCGCGTCCGTTGGTATGGATAACCTGTTTTAACCACGCGTAGCTCTTCTTCGGCACGCGCTTCAGGTCTTTCAGGTCGTGGTTTTCACGGTTGACATAGACCACGCCGTAGCGCTTACGCATATCACCCTGAGAGCTGAGAATGTCGATCAGGCCCCAGCCGAGGTAGCCGATAACTTCTGCTCCGTCTTCGAACATCGCCTCTTTCATGGCATTGATATGCGCCCGGTGATAGTCGATGCGGTAGTTGTCCTCAATCGGGTTCACGCCGTCCCAGGACTCAATCACCCCAATGCCGTTCTCGATCGGGAATACCGGCAGGCGCCAGTCGTTGTAATAGCGGGTAATGATGGTGCGAAAACCGAGCGGGTCGATCTGCCAGTTCCACTCGGTGGCTTTCAGATACGGGTTATTTTTCTCGCCGTGCAGCAGGTAATAGTTCACGGGCGTGCCTTCCGGGATCGCATCGCTGTCCAGCGTTTTACTGGCGTAGTAGCTGAAGGCCATATAGTCGTTTTTGGTGCGCGCCAGCAGCGCTAAATCTTCAGCGCGGTAGATATCGCCGAAGCCCTCCTGCTCCACCACCGCCATCACCGCCGGGCTGTAGCCCTGCCCGGCAAAGACGCGCAGCAGGTTCTGGTTAAGAAATTCGTCATACTGCTGGGCGCAGAAAATATCGCGCGGTTTGCAGGTGGCCGGGTAGATCAGCTGGTGCGCCAGCATGCCGCCCATCAGCTGGCCCGGTTTAGTCTGGTGCAGGTACTCGGTCAGCGACATGTGCGCCACCATGGTGTGGTGCTGCAGCTCGTACAGCTCGCGCAGGGTTTTCTCCCCTTTCATGTAGCCGGAAATGCGAAACGCTTCCGGCATATGGAAGATGTTCTGCTCGTTGAAGGTCAGCCAGTACTTCACGCGATCGCCATAGCAGTCGATCATCTTTTTGCCGTAGCGGATAAAGGCGTCCATCACGCGGCGGTCGTTGAAGCCGTTGTACTCCTGCGCCAGCGCCAGCGGCATATCGAAGTGGTACAGGCAGATCATCGGCTCGATGCCGCGGGCGATGAGATCGTCGATAAAGCGGTCGTAAAACGCGATGCCTTCGTCGTTGAACGGGCCGTCACCCAGCGGGCAGACGCGGCTCCATGAGATCTGGAAGCGGTAGCAGTTCATCCCCAGATCCTGCATCAGGTCGAAATCCTCACGGTAGCGGTGATAGGAGTCGGTCGCCACTTTCCAGTCGGAGACATTCTCCCCGGCTTCACGAATGTCGTACACCGACATCCCCTTTCCGCCCTCATTCCAGGCACCTTCCGTCTGCATGCTCGATACCGAGTTGCCCCATAAAAAGTTTGCCGGCAGCTGATTGTTCATGGTCTCTCCCTATATGACTAGTCATTTAAAAATTCATGACTAGTCATATAGGTTAAGATGGCATGTCGATCAAAGCGGAGGATCGTTTTTTGTGAGGCATGTCGGAAAGAAACGTCGGGCAGGAAATGAATCGCGCAAACCCTGTTATTGAAGCCGGTGCCTTAGCCTATGCAAAATCACATTTCCCGCTCGTGCCACTGGCTGGCCTCATAAAATCACTATTAACTTAATGAGCACGAACCACGGCCCAGGCCGGAAAGTAAAAATCTTAACTCTATCAAATGGAAAATGACGCTCATGAAGATATCTACTGGCCGTATCGCATTCGCTCTCAGCTTAGCGCTGCCATGCTCAATGACTTACGCGGCAACGGTGTATACGGGTGATAAGGTACAGGGAGTGCCGGTCATCTCGACTCTGGATGTATCAGACCTGACAGCAGGACAACATCGCTTCATGTTCGAGGGGGTTGAGACAGGAACGGGACAGCGCTGGTATGTACCCATCATGGTGGCAAAAGGGAAAACGGACGGGAAGAAAGTTCTGCTGCAGGCGGGCGTCCATGGAGATGAGCTAAACGGAGTGCGCATCGTACAAAAAGTGATGGAACAACTGGACCCTGCAAAAATGAACGGCAGCGTTATTGGCATTATTGGTCCAAACCGTTCTGGCCTTGAAAGGGTCTCCCGGACATGGTCCGTTTCAACCGATGGGGGTGAGACGATCGACTACAACCGCGTGCATCCGGGAAAAGAAACGGGTAACCCTGCCGAGCGTCAGGCATGGATGATGTGGAATAACGTTTACAAGGGAAATGTCGACCTGGCAATTGACTATCACACCCAGTCTACCGGAACGGCTTATCCGCTGTTCATTTATGCCGACTACCGCAATGCGGATGCCCGGACTATTGCAGAACTTTTTCCGGCAGATCAAATTAAGAAAGATCCCGGTGAAGCCGGCTCAATGGAAACCACCTTTATTCAAAATGGTATCCCGGCGATAACGGCCGAGACGGGAGAGCCGAGGATTTACCAGCAGGATATGATTGCCCGGGGTGTAGAAGGTGCCCGCAATGTACTGATCCATTATAAGGTGATTGAAGGCAAAATCGGCGCAACCGCCAGCAGCAATAAAACGTATATTGGTAATGCTATCAGTTCAATACGAGCGACCACGGGTGGGTTTGCGGAGGTATTCGTTAAGCCCGGCGATACGGTAAAAGCAGGACAAGAAGTCGCCCTGCAGCGAAATGCATTCGGTGATGTTGTCGCGAAGTATTCAGCAGAGCGGGACGGCAAAGTACTGTCAGTTGGAACGGATGTAGTAAGAGAACCCCGAGCCCTGCTGGTAAGAGTTCTTGAGCAAAATCCAGCGGCAACCTGCAAAGACGGTTGCTGATTTCCGCCAGAGCCCATCGTTGAATCGGCAAAAGCATGCTCAGTGAAATAAGCCGCTTTCGCCGATTGCTGTAACGATGGGCAAAGAAATTTAAAATCACCTGATGAAAAAGGTTACTGTTGCGCCAGCTGATTGCGGCGATATTCCCCCTGACGCTCCAGCATCCAGCCAGGGTATTCCCGCGGCAGCGCGCTCACCGCATCCAGCTGTTTGAGCTCGTCTTCGCTTAAGCGGATCCCGGTGGCCGCAATGTTGTCGTCCAGCTGTTCGACGCGTTTGGCCCCGATAATCACGCTGGTCACGGCTTTTTGATGCAGCAGCCAGGCCAGCGCGATTTGCGCGACGGAGACGCCCTTGCTTTCGGCAATCACGCGCATCACGTCCACGCAGTCAAAGGCGCGGTCTTTGTTCACCGGCGGGAAGTCAAACTCCAGACGGCGGCTACCGGCTTCGCTCTGCCCGTCGCGACCATATTTTCCGCTCAGCAGGCCGCCTGCCAGCGGGCTCCATACCATCAGCCCGACGCCTTCGCTCTGCATCATCGGCACCAGCTCGCGCTCAAGATCGCGTCCGGCGATGGTGTAATACGCCTGGAGGGATGCGAAACGCGCCAGTCCGAGACGCTCGGAAATACCCAGCGCTTTGGCAATCTGCCACGCCGCCCAGTTCGAGACGCCGATATAGCGCACGTGGCCGTGCTGCACCAGGTTATCCAGCGCATACAGTGTCTCTTCAATCGGCGTGGCCGGGTCGAAGCCGTGCAGCTGATAGAGATCGATATGATCGAGCTGCAGGCGGCGCAGGCTCTCCTTCACGCTGCTGATGATGTGATAGCGCGAGCTGCCGCGCGAGTTCACCCCTGCCGTTCCGGTTTCGCCGAACACTTTGGTCGCGACCACCACGTTCTCGCGAGGAATTTTCAGGTTTTTCAGCGCCTGGCCGACGATCTCCTCCGAACGCCCTTCCGAGTAAACGTCCGCGGTATCGATAAAGTTGATCCCGGCATCCAGCGCGCGGCCCACCAGCTGTTCTGCTTCGCTTTGCTGGAGCTGTCCAATCTTGCCCCACATGCCGCCTTCACCGCCGAACGTCATGGTGCCGAGGCACAGTTCAGAAACGAACAGACCGGTATTGCCCAGTTTTTGATAACGCATAAGATAATCCTCGCATGTCGTTTAAGGGGTACACGATAGTTATACCCGCCCCTCAGCCATCGCGAATGTGGTGTTCCTGTCCGTTTCTTGCCCAATCCTCTGAATTTATCCGCGCGGGGCGTCGCCAAAGACGCTGTAGTCCGGTAATTGCACCTGCTGATACGGTTCCCAGCCGCCGCCGAGCGCCTTGTAGAGCGCCACCAGATCGAGGGCGCTTTGCACCTGCGCCTGCGCGCGCTGCTGCTGGGCCTGCGCCAGCTGACGCTGGGCGTCCAGCACGTCAATAAAGCTGGCGATCCCCTGGCGGTAGCTATCGCTGGCTAAATCGAAGGCGTTTTGCAGGGCATCAATGGTTTTCGCCAGGCCCGCTTCACGCTGCTGGTCGGTGCGATAGCTCACCAGCGCATTTTCGACATCGCCAAGCGCGGTGAGCACCGTCTGACGATAGTCCAGCACCGCCGCCCCCTGCTGCGCGCGCGCCACCTTCACGCTGGAGACCAGCCGCCCGCCCTGGAAGATGGGAATGGAGACCTGCGGGCCAAAGCTGTAGAAGTGGCTGCTCCAGTCGGTCAGCCAGTTGGTTTCGCTGTTGCGCAGGCCAAACTGCCCGGAGAGGGTAAAGCTCGGGAACAGCTCCGCCACCGAGACGCCAATTTGCGCCGTGGCGGCATGGAGGTTCGCTTCTGCTTCGCGCACGTCCGGACGCCGTCGCGCAAGCGTCGACGGAATGCCGGTCTGCACGATATCCGGCAGCGCGGGCATCGGCTGCGCGGATTGTAGTTCGGCATCCAGCGCCCCCGGCGGCTTGCCGAGGAGGATCGCCAGGCCGTTCATCGCCTGCCGCTCCTGCGCCTGATACTGCGGCAGTTGCGCTTCGAGGTTGCCCAGCTGCGCCCGGGCGTTTTCCACGTCCATCTGTGGAGACAGTCCGCCGCGCTGGCGGCTTTCGGTAAGATCCAGCGTCTGCTGCGCGCTTTTAATCTGGGTGTTCAGCGTGGCGATAATGCTCTGCGCCCCGCGCAGCTGGAGCCACGCGCGCGCCACTTCCGCCTCCAGCGACACCAGGGCGTCGTTACGCTGCTCGATAGCGGCTTTCTGCTGCGCTTCGGCGGCTTCCACCTGCCGGCGTACCTTGCCCCACAGGTCGATTTCCCACTGGGCGTCGAAGCTGCCCTGGTAGAGGTTGATCGGCTGCGTCAGGGGGCCTAACGCGCCCCGCAGCTCAGGATCGACATTATCCAGCTGGTCGTACACGCCGTGGGACTTCAGCTCCCCTTCCAGCCCAAGCTGCTGACGCGTCGCCTGCAGATTGCCGTTTACCGACGGGTAAAACGCCCCGCCCGCCTGGTTAATCTGCTCACGCGCTCCGGCGATGCGCAGCACCGTCTGCTGCAGCGTCAGGTTCCCGGCGATGGCGCGCTCAACCAGGCTATCTAACTGCGGCGAACCAAAGGTTTTCCACCAGCGCGGGTTTGTCGCGGCGGAGGTCGTCTGCGATTTTACCCTGCTGTCGCCCTTATCGTTCCAGTGCGTGACGACAGGCGGCGCGGGCGGCAGATAGTCCGGCCCGACGGCGCAGCCTGCCAGCAGCATCATTATCATCAGGGGGTGTAAACGTCTGTGTATCATCAATGTGCTCCTGCACTCCCCTCGCTCTTAACCGGCGAGAGCAACAAACAAAACGGAATCAGTAACAAGGCCACGGCGCTCAGGATGGTGAAGACGTCGATGTAGGCCAAAAAGCGCGACTGCTCAATCATGGTCTGGTACATACGCCCGGTAGCGATGCCGGTGGGGTCCCCTACCTGGGTGGTGAAGTTCTGGATTGCCTGGGCGCTTTCGCGTATTGCCAGCTGGAACTGCTCGTTAAACGGCGAGGCGTGGTACGCAAGGTGCGCACTGTGCGCCTGAGACCGTTCGGTGATGGCCGCCGTCGACAGCGAGATCCCGACCGAGCCCGCCACGTTGCGGAACATGGTAAACAGCGCCGCCGCATCGGCATTCAGCCGTCTTGGGATCGAAATAAAGGCAATGGTGGTCAGGGGCACAAACAGGAATCCCAGTCCCAGCGACTGGGCGCTGCGGAACAGTACCAGCGTCTCGAAGTCGATATCCGGGGTCAGCGTGCGCGACCAGAAGAACGACACCGCCAGACAGGTAAAGCCAAAGGCGATAATCCAGCGCGTCTGTACAACCGGCATCAGCTTCAGCACCAGCGGAATAGTCAGCACAATCAGCACCGCACCGGGCGACAGCACCAGCCCGGACCAGGTGGCGGTATAGCCCAGGTCCTGCTGCGCCAGCTGCGGGATCACCACGGAACTGCCGTACAAAATCATCGCCATCCCCGCCATCAGCAGGCTGGAGATGGCAAAGTTGCGGTCCTTCATGCAGTGCAGATCCACCACCGGCTTTTTGGCATACACCAGCCAGTAAATGGCACCGATAATGCCGATTAGCGTTAACACCGCGAAGGTACGGATAAAGTTCGAGTAGAACCAGTCCTCATCCTCTCCCCGGTCAAGCATCACCTGCAGGCAGCCAAGCCCTAACGCGATCAGGCCGATCCCCGTCCAGTCGATACTCAGCTTCTCTTTTGATTTGCTCTCCCACGGCGGATCTTCCAGCAGCTGGTAGATCGCCAGCACCGTGACAATCCCCACCGGAATATTGATAAAGAACACCCAGCGCCAGGAGTAGTTGTCGGTGATCCAACCGCCCAGCGTCGGGCCGAGGACCGGTGCAACGATAATCGCGATGGATGAGAGCCCAAACGCTTTGCCCCTGTCCTCCGGCTTGAAGTAGTCGAGCAGTACCGACTGCTGCGTGGGCTGCAGCCCGCCGCCAAAAAAGCCCTGCATCACGCGGAACAGGATGATCTGCCACAGCTCGGTGGCAATCCCGCACAGAAACGAGCAGACGGTAAACATGACGATGCAGATCAGGAAGAACTGCTTGCGGCCGAATACCCGGCTCAGAAACGCCGAGATGGGCAGCACGATGCCGTTCGCGACCAGGTAGCTGGTTAACACCCAGGTGGATTCGTCATAGCTGGACGAGAGCGAACCCGCCACGTGGGGCAGCGCCACGTTGACGATGGTGGTGTCCAGAATTTCCATAAACACCGCCAGGGTGACGACAATCGCCACCGCCCACGGATTGCTGGCGGGCTTCCAGCTGTCGTGGCTGTGATCCGTCATTCCACCGTCACCTTCGGTGCAACCGACAGCCCCAGCGGCAGCGGTTTGTTCGGATCGAGCCCCTTATCAATCACGATTTTCACCGGCACGCGCTGCACAATTTTGACGAAGTTACCGGTGGCATTTTCTGCCGGGAAGGCGGAGAAGCGCGAGCCGCTGCCCTGCTGGATACTGTCTACGTGTCCCTCAAGCTCCATATCCGGCCACGCGTCGACGGACACGGTGACCTTATCGCCCGGCTTCATGCGCTCAAGCTGGGACTCTTTGAAGTTCGCCACCACCCACACGTTCGGCGAAACCAGTGAAAATAGCGCCGTTCCCGCCTGCACCAGCGTGCCGGGCTGCACGTTGCGTTTGGTGACAAATCCGTCGAACGGGGCGCGGACTTCGGTGTAAGAGAGATTCAGATTGGCCGTTTCAAGCTGCGCTTTCGCCTGATCGACCTGACGCTCGCGCGCTTCAACGTTGGTTTCCTGCTGGCGGATTTGCAGCTGTACCTGCTCTGCCACTTCCAGCTGCGCCTGGGCGCTGGCCAGCCCTGCCTGGGCGCTACGCAGCTGAGCGTTCGCGGAATCAATGCTTTGCTGGGTGGTTGCCCGCGGGTCGACGCCGCGCTGGCGACGGTACTCCGCCTGTGCGTTAGCCAGATCGGCCTGCGCTTTCAGCACCTGCGCTTTGGCTTCGTCACGCTGGGCGGGATACTGGACTTTTGAAAGTGCCAGCTGCGCCTGGGCCTGATGCAGCTGCGCGATAGCCAGCCCAAGCTGGGCCTGGGCCTGATCGCGCTGCGCGGTGGTATCTCGCGGATCGATGACCACCAGCAAATCGCCCTTTTTCACGCGCTGGTTATCACGCACGCGCAGCTCGGTGACGTAGCCCGCCGTTTTCGGGGCAATCGTCACCACGTCGCCGTCGGTAAAGGCGTCGTCGGTCGTCTCTTCGTTACGGGTTAAAAACCACCAGACCAGCGCCACGACGACCATTACCACGACGACAATGCCGAGGATAATTAACGGTTTCTTGCCCGGGCGCTTACGCTCATTATTGTTTTTGTCCTGCTCGTCAGCAGGCGGGTTTTGATCTTCAGCCATAGTTCAGCAACGGTCCTGTCAGTGAGCGGCATCACACTATGCCGTTCACTAAAGCTAGGACGTTGCTATACGTTTGCCAGGAAAAACTGACAAATTGCGCACTATATGAGAAGGAATATTCCGAAACCGATCGCCGCGGCCCAAACCAGCATCGGGATTGACCAGAGATGGAAGCGCCACCAGATACGACGATCGTTGGCCATACGCAGGGCAATCAGGTTTGCCAGCGAGCCGGGCAGCAGCCCAAACCCGCCGATGTTCACCGCCCAGGCCAGCAGCGTGTCCGGCGGAACATAGTTGAGCAGCAGAATGGTGGAAGGCACGTTGCTGATAAACTGCGACAGGCCAATCGCCGTCAGCCACAGCCCTGCCTGCGGCAGACTGCTGACGCTGTGCAGGACGGTTTGCAGTACCGGGAGCTGAATAAGCAGATGCACGTCGATGAACATCGCCATAAAGACCAGCAGCAGCGTCCAGTCCACGCTGACCAGCACGCGTCGCGCGAGGACGACAAAGCCTGCGGCAACGAGCAGGACGCCCGCCAGCTCATACTTCAGCTCCAGCGCAAAGAGAAAGACAATATATAACCCGAGGCAGCTCCACACCAGACGCGGCTGCCACTGCGGGCCCGTTGTGCCGCTGTGGTACTGCAGTTTTTTATCAGGAAACGCAAACCAGCATACCGCCAGCAGCGACAGCATCATCACCAGCGCCAGAGGGGCCATCTGCCAGGTAAAGGCGGCGAATGACAGCCCGGAACGTCCCCAGAGAAGGATATTTTGCGGATTGCCGATTGGCGTCAGAAGTGAGCCCGCATTGACGGCGAGCGCTTCAAAGATGATCAACCGGCTGACCGGGATCTCGCACAGCTTACGCAGCGTAAGCGTGAGGGGCACGATGATAAACAGCGCCACATCGTTGGTCAGAAACGTCGACAGCACCGCGGCAGAAAACACCATAAACAGGGACAGCCTGCGTTCGGTGGCAAAGCGGCGAACCATTTTACGGCCAAGAACGTCAAAGTAGCCGCTCAGCTCGACCCCTTTGGTGAGCATCATCAGGCCGCTCAGGGTAATGATGGTGCGCCAGTCAATCGCGGCGGGCCAGGCCTGCGGCGTAAACGGCACAAAGAGGCTTAACCCTGCGCCAATGAGTAATAGGAGATGGAAGAAACGATCGCGTGCCAGGGCCTGCAGTCCAGGGATTTTCATTCAGCGGAGGGACCATATTTAAGGGTAAATTCGCGAAACTTCACCAGCGTCTCTTCGCTGACGTGGTGTTCCATGCCTTCCGCATCCCGGCGGGCAATCTCCGGGCTGACGCCCAGCACCAGTAAAAAATTCTCGACAAGCTGATGGCGCTCGCGGCTCTCTTGCGCGAGTTTCTCCCCTTCCGGCGTCAGAAAAACACCGCGCCAGGGGATCATTTCAATTAAGCCCACGGAGGCCAGGCGTTTTAACATTTTAGCGACAGTTGGCTGTGAAACCCCCAGCCTGGCGGCCATATCGACCTGGCGCGCTTCACCAACCTCACGAATCAGATCGGAAATGAGTTCAACATAATCATCAATCAGTTCACGCCGGTGCGCTTCACGGACCTGGCGAAAACCTTCGACATGTTCTTCAACATTCACCAGTTGCGTCGTTTTCCTCATTGTCGGATGACCTGCGCGACGGTTCATTGTACTTCCTCAGTGGGGTGACGCTTCCAGCGCCCGGTTTCGAGAGCGCACATTGTAAACCATAGCTCTGCAAGCACAAAAAATTAACGAAATAGCCATAGCTATACAATATAGCCTGTGCTATATCTGTATGTAATGCAGTCACCCTTCATGGATCGAAGGGATCAAAACTCAGGAGGTCTTATGAATGAATTCAAGAGGTGCATGACCGTGTTTACCCACTCCCCCTTTAAAGTGCGCTTAATGCTGCTGAACATGCTGTGCGATATGTTTAACAACAAACCGCATCAGGACGATAAACCTTCCAACTAAGCGGCGTTGCGGTACGCCGCTTCATTTTCCCGTCACATTCTCGCTGTAAACTGGCTTTTAGCCGCCTTATTCCCGATCTTTTTTACGGATTTGCAATCCCCTTCGCAAAACATCTGCTTAGCAACTGTTGATATTATTTAGCGCTCGCACTATCTTCTTGCAGCCCTGCACAATTTGCGGCTCGCTGAAGCGGACCCTCATTCCCTCTCCACGCACTGTCAGGCAGGTTATGACCCTTGACGCCAGGGTGAGCACATGGCGTTTTCATCCATGATAGTGACCTATGAATGTAACCCTGATAGATACCGTTGTTACCCGCAGCCGGGCCATAAGCCCGTGGACGGGTTTTTACTTTTTGCAGTCATTACTGATTAACTTTGCGCTGGGTTATCCCTTTAGTCTGCTCTACGCGGTAGCCTTCACCTGCATTCTGCATGTGCTGTGGCGAGCCGCCCCGCGCGTGCAAAAAACAGTAATCGGGATCTGTTCGCTGATTGCTGCACTCTATTTCCCGTTCGGTCAGGCTTACGGCTCGCCAAACTTTAATACCCTGCTGGCGCTGCACTCAACCAATATGGAAGAGTCGACGGAGATCCTGACGATCTTCCCGTGGTACAGCTATGTGGTCGGGCTTTTTATCTTCGCGTTGGGCGTTATTGCCATCCGCCGTCAGTCGGGCGAGAAAAAATCCTGGGGTAAGATCGAAATACTCTGTCTGGTGTTCAGCATTGCCGTGGCGTTTGTCGCCCCCATCCAGAATATTCCCTGGGACGGTAAGTTAAGGCTCATCAATATCGGCTATCCGGTTTTCCGCTTCGTTAAAGACGTTGTTGTAAATAATAAAGAGGTTCTCGACGAACAGGCGCGCATGGCTGAGCTTTCCAATATGAAAGACACCTGGAACGTGCTGGCCGTTAAGCCGAAATATCACACCTATGTGGTGGTGATTGGCGAAAGCGCGCGTCGCGATGCAATGGGGGCGTTTGGCGGCCACTGGGACAACACCCCGTTTGCGAGTTCGGTCAAAGGCACTCTGTTTACCGATTATGTCGCGGCCAGCGGCTCAACGCAGAAATCGCTCGGTCTGACCCTTAACCGAGTGGTAGATGGTAAACCGCAGTATCAGGATAATTTTGTCACTCTGGCAAACCGCGCAGGTTATCAGACCTGGTGGTTCTCCAATCAGGGGCAAATTGGCGAATACGATACGGCCATCGCCAGCATCGCCAAACGGGCTGACGAAGTGCAGTTCCTGAAAAACGGTGATTTTGAAGCCGACAAAAACACCAAAGACGAAGCGCTGCTGAAAATGACGGCACAGGTCTTCGCCACCCCGCGCACGCAGCCTCAGCTGATCGTCCTGCACCTGATGGGGTCGCATCCGCAGGCCTGCGATCGGACTGGCGGGAAGTACGCGGAGTTCGTGCAGTCCAAAGAGACCTCGTGCTACCTCTACACCATGACGCAAACCGACGATCTGCTGAGCAAGCTGTACGATCAGCTACGCAATACGGGCGACAGCTTCTCTATGGTCTATTTCTCGGATCACGGGCTGGCGTTTAAAGAGCGTGGTAAAGAGGTGCAGTATCTGGCGCACGATGACAAGTTCCAGCAGAACTTCCAGGTGCCGTTTATGGTGCTGTCGAGTGATGATAAAACGCATCGCGTCATTAAAGCGCGCCGTTCGGCAAATGATTTCCTGCAGTTCTTCTCGCAGTGGACGGGGATTACAGCCGAACAGATAAAAACGGCTTACCCGTTTGTCTCTAACAAGAAAGCTCCCCCAGTGTACGTTACCAACTTCAAGTTACAGAAAGTTGACTACAACCATCTGGGTACGGATATTTTTGATATTAAGAGTAAGTAGCGGTTCGATGCTCTCACCTTGGCCTACGGGGGGAGAGAAAAGACAAAAAAATCCGCCACAGTGGGCGGATTTTTTATTTAATCACCGAAGTGATTAGAAGCGGTAACCTACGCCCGCGATCCAGGTGCCAACGTCAACGTTGCGGATACGGCTCTGCTCATAGGAGAAGTCCAGAGCAACGTCCTGGATTGGGTTGAACTGCAGGCCTGCGCCATAGGAGAAACCGTAGTCGCTGTTGCTTGCAGTGCGGCTTTCGCTCTGGTTTTCAGTCTGCTGGAATTTACCGTAGCCAACACCTACAACACCGTAGATGCTCGCCCAGTCATTCAGACGGTAAGCTGGACCAGCGGTGATACCGTAGTACTGGCCTTTGTTGTATGCGCCGTTTTCAGAACGATCTTTCTCGGTGTAGGTGAAAGAACCGATCACGCCCAGTGGGTTGTTATCCTGCTCGTAGCGATACTTCAGGTTGAAGCCGTTAGCTTTGTTCATCACGCCCTGATAGTCGCTCTGAGCGTAACCACCAGTAACAGTAGAAGTAGCAGCTACAGCGGTACCTGCGGAAACAGCCAGTACAGCGGCCAGTGCTGAAAGACATGCAATTTTTTTCATAACCACCTCAAATGTGCTTCAAGTAAGTCCGTAAGTTTTAAATATATCAAAAAAATTTGCGAAACTCTTTGTGATTCGTGATGTCTAATGAAACCTTTCCTGTAACAGAACGTTTCCAGCCTAAGCTATCTCTTTCAAATCACATGAAATTTTCACTACTAAATGCGCATAGTGCGCGTCTGCGCCGTTACATTCATCCAGATTATTCCTAATCTGACAGGCGATAAATCCACCAGCGCTTAACCATTTTACGGATTTCACGTGGTTTTTTTTCAACAGCGCCTCAACCGTTGCCGCATATTTCCTTTACACTGCAACCTTTACCTCATTTGACATAAGCTGACAGGAGAAAGGATGCCTGGGTTATCCCGCACATCGTCGGTCTGGTTGCCGGTCGCAGTGATACTCATTGCCATGTTGTCCATTCAAAGCGGTGCTTCGCTTGCAAAATCACTTTTTCCTCTGGTCGGTGCGCCAGGGGTGACCGCCCTGCGTATCGTGCTGGGCACGGCGATACTGGTGTTCATTTTCAAACCCTGGCGTTTGCGTTTCAAAAAGGAGCAGCGTTTACCCCTGCTGTTTTATGGACTCTCCCTGGGAGCAATGAACTATCTGTTCTACCTCTCTATTCAGACGATACCACTGGGGATCGCCGTCGCGCTGGAGTTTACCGGTCCGCTGGCGGTGGCGCTTTTCTCCTCGCGACGTCCGGTCGATTTTATCTGGGTCGTGCTAGCCGTTCTGGGCTTATGGTTCCTGCTTCCCCTGGGCCAGAGTGTCGCTGAGATTGATCTGACGGGCGCCGCGCTGGCGCTGGGTGCAGGCGCCTGCTGGGCTGTCTATATTCTCACGGGGCAGCGTGCAGGCGAAGAGCACGGTCCGGCAACGGTGGCGTTGGGTTCTCTGATTGCGGCCATCGTATTTGTGCCCATCGGCATGGCGCAGGCGACGGAATCTATCTGGCAATGGTCCGTCATGCCCATCGGACTGGCAGTCGCGATTCTCTCTACCGCACTTCCCTATTCTCTGGAGATGATTGCCCTTACGCGTCTGCCGACACGCATATTTGGCACCCTGATGAGCATGGAGCCTGCCCTTGCCGCCATTTCCGGCATGGTGTTTCTCGGCGAAACCCTCACGTTGACCCAGACGCTGGCGCTCTGCTCGATTATCGCGGCTTCAATGGGCTCTACGCTCACTATGCGCCCGGAACCTAAAGTTGAAAAGGTGGATATCAGCTAAGGCCATATATTCTGCATGGCTTCCACGCCATGCAGAATAAAGGCCAGAAAGACAGACGTTATAATTTCTTACACACTTTGCTCTATTTTCGAAATATCCCTCTACGTTTGCGTCCCCATCCAGCAATTAAGATTGATCTGTATAAATTTAAAAATTAGTCACTAATTTCAATAAATTAAATTCTCAACCCACTTCTCGCTATTAAACCGATAGGCACAGCCAAACCGCACAGAAAAAATCCGGTGCTATACTTAGTTTCGTAATTACCTGGGACATAAACATCAAGAGGATATGAGATTATGAGTACCGCTAAACTGGTGAAAACGAAAGCGTCTAATCTGCTTTATACCCGTAACGATGTACCGGACAGCGACAAAAAAGCGACCATTGAGTTGCTGAATCGCCAGGTGATCCAGTTCATCGATCTTTCGCTGATCACCAAACAGGCCCACTGGAATATGCGCGGTGCAAACTTTATTGCCGTTCATGAAATGCTGGATGGCTTCCGCACAGCACTGGTTACCCACCTCGATACGATGGCTGAACGTGCCGTTCAGCTAGGCGGCGTGGCGCTGGGAACCACGCAGGTGATCAACAGCAAAACGCCTCTGAAGAGTTATCCGCTCGATATCCATACCGTTCAGGATCACCTGAAAGAGCTGGCGGACCGCTACGCGATTGTGGCAAACGATGTGCGCAAAGCGATTGGCGAAGCCAAAGATGAAGATACTGCAGATATCTTTACCGCCGCATCCCGCGACCTGGATCAATTCCTGTGGTTCATCGAATCTAACATCGAATAATTCATACGAAATTTCTATCAAACCCTCGCCTTCCGGTGAGGGTTTTGCACATCTATGGTGCACGTTTTTTGCCTGAGACAGTGCAAAAGTGAAAAAAATGTAATAATCACCTCACACAACCGTTAACGGAAGATTGTTTTTTCGTCAGAATTTACGCTAAATATCTCCCCGTCAGTTGAGCCAAACGAAGCGCACCAAAACAGTGCTCCACTTTGGTGCAACAAAACCTCATTGCCCCATTAATTGTGCAATGCATGACATCATCCCCTTTGCAAAACAATAGCTTGTAAAGTTGGCACGATTTTTTCATTGTGCCAGCTGTTCTCGCAGGGGATCGCCCCGTGGATATAAAAGGAAATGCTATGAAGTCTGTATTAAAAGTTTCACTGGCTGCACTTACCCTGGCTTTTGCAGTGTCCTCTCAGGCTGCCGACAAACTGGTTGTGGCGACCGACACGGCGTTCGTTCCGTTTGAATTCAAACAGGGTGATAAATACGTTGGTTTTGATGTGGATCTGTGGGCCGCTATCGCAAAAGAACTCAAACTGGATTACACCCTGAAGCCTATGGACTTCAGCGGCATTATCCCGGCACTGCAAACCAAGAACGTTGATCTGGCGCTGGCAGGTATCACCATTACCGATGAACGTAAAAAAGCGATCGACTTCTCTGACGGCTACTACAAAAGCGGCCTGCTGGTCATGGTCAAAGCCGATAATAACGACGTAAAAAGCGTGAAAGATCTCGACGGCAAAGTGGTTGCGGTGAAGAGCGGCACCGGTTCTGTTGATTACGCGAAAGCAAATATCAAAACCAAAGACCTGCGCCAGTTCCCGAACATCGACAACGCGTACATGGAACTCGGCACCAACCGTGCTGACGCGGTTCTGCACGACACGCCTAACATCCTGTACTTCATCAAAACAGCCGGTAACGGTAAGTTCAAAGCCGTTGGCGAGTCTCTGGAAGCACAGCAGTACGGTATCGCGTTCCCGAAAGGCAGCGACGACCTGCGCACGAAAGTTAACGGCGCGTTGAAAACGCTGAAAGAGAACGGCACCTATAACGAAATCTACAAAAAATGGTTCGGTACCGAGCCTAAATAATAAGACGTAAAAATGACGTTAACTCGGGGGCGACCTTTCGCCCCTGCTATTTTTGAAACACGGTAACAGTAACAGGAAATTATCATGCAGTTTGACTGGAGCGCCATCTGGCCTGCCATTCCTATCTTGCTTGAAGGCGCTAAAATGACTCTGTGGATTTCGGTCCTGGGTCTGGTTGGTGGGTTGATTATCGGTCTTGTCGCCGGTTTCGCTCGCACCTACGGCGGCTGGATCGCAAACCACATCGCACTGGTTTTCATCGAAGTGATCCGCGGCACCCCTATTGTCGTGCAGGTCATGTTCATCTACTTCGCCCTGCCAATGGCATTCACCGACCTGCGCATCGACCCTTTCAGCGCAGCCGTTGTCACCATTATGATCAACTCAGGTGCCTATATTGCGGAAATCACCCGCGGTGCGGTGCTGTCGATTCATAAAGGTTTCAGTGAAGCCGGTCTGGCGTTAGGTCTTTCTCGTCGCGAAACGATCCGCCACGTTATTCTGCCGCTGGCGCTGCGTCGCATGTTGCCACCGCTCGGCAACCAGTGGATCATCAGCATTAAAGATACGTCGCTGTTCATTGTTATCGGCGTGGCCGAGCTGACCCGTCAGGGTCAGGAGATCATTGCTGGCAACTTCCGCGCGCTGGAAATCTGGAGTGCGGTAGCCGTTGTCTACCTGATCATTACTCTGGTTCTGAGCTTCGTTCTGCGTCGTCTTGAAAGAAGGATGAAAATCCTGTGATTGAATTTAAAAACGTTTCCAAGCACTTTGGCCCAACCCAGGTGCTGCACAATATCGATCTGAACATTAAACAGGGTGAAGTGGTGGTGATTATTGGGCCATCCGGCTCCGGTAAATCCACCCTGCTCCGCTGCATCAACAAGCTGGAAGAGATCACCAGCGGCGATCTTATTGTCGACGGCCTGAAGGTGAACGACCCGAAAGTGGATGACCGTCTGATTCGTCAGGAAGCGGGCATGGTGTTCCAGCAGTTCTACCTGTTCCCGCACCTGACGGCGCTGGAAAATGTGATGTTTGGCCCACTGCGCGTGCGCGGTGCCAACAAAGCGGCAGCGGAAGCGCTGGCAAAAGACCTGCTGGCGAAAGTCGGTCTGGCTGAACGTGCGCACCACTACCCTTCCGAGCTGTCCGGTGGTCAACAGCAGCGCGTGGCGATTGCCCGCGCCCTGGCGGTCAAACCGAAACTGATGCTGTTTGATGAGCCTACGTCCGCACTCGATCCGGAGCTGCGCCACGAGGTGCTGAAAGTCATGCAGGATCTGGCGGAAGAAGGGATGACGATGGTGATCGTGACCCACGAAATCGGCTTCGCTGAGAAAGTGGCGTCCCGCCTGATCTTTATTGATAAAGGCCGTATAGCGGAAGACGGTAACCCGCAGGAATTGATTGCGAACCCGCCGAGTCAGCGTTTGCAGGAGTTCCTGCAGCACGTATCCTGATCTCTCGCTTTACACGTAAGCCGGGCATGCCCGGCTTTTTTACGCCAGATTGTTCCCAAAAATCCCCCACCTCGCCTCGACTTCTATACTTATCATTTTGTTCGACATTTTCACCGGAGGACGCCGTGCCGTGGATCCTGTTGCTGTTGATTAGCCTGTTTAGTGCGCCATCGTTCGCCGTCGCGATCCCCGGCGTGACCACCGGAACAACCGCCAGCCAGCAAAATACTCCCCCGCCGGAACCGGATGTCGAACAGAAAAAAGCCGCCTACAGCGCCCTCGCCGACGTCCTCGAAAACGACACCTCCCGGCAGGAACTCATCAGCCAGCTGAGGAAAGTGGCCGCCACGCCGCCGCAGGAGCCGGTGCCTGTCATCACCCCTCCCCAGGTGGAGGAGCAAAAAACGGTGCTGGAAAATGTCACCGACGTAAGCCGCCACTATGGGGAAGCCCTCTCCTCGCGCTTTGCTCAGCTCTACCGCAACCTGATTGGATCACCGCATAAGCCGTTTAATCCACACACGTTTACCGCCGCAGCCGCGCAGTTCCTGATGCTGGCCGGTGCGGTATTTCTTTTTTACTGGCTGGTGCGCCTGTGCGCGTGGCCGCTGTACCGCAAAATGGGACAATGGGGACGAAGGAAGAATCAGCATAAAAGCAGCTGGCTGCACCTGCCGCTGATGATCGCCTCAGCGTTTATCATCGATTTACTGCTGCTGGCCTTGACGCTGTTTTTAGGCCAGATGCTCGCCGACAGGCTGAACGCGGGCAATAAAACCATCGCATTTCAGCAGTCGCTTTTCCTGAATGCCTTTGCCCTGATCGAGTTCTTTAAGGCGCTGCTGCGGTTACTCTTTTGTCCGCACGTACCGGAGCTACGTCCCTTCTCAATTCGCGATGCGAGCGCCAGGTACTGGGCGCTGCGTCTGAGCGTGCTCAGCGGGCTGATTGGCTACGGTCTGCTGGTTGCCGTGCCGATCATCTCCAACCAGGTAAACGTCCAGTTTGGCGCGCTGGCAAACGTCATTATCATGATCTGCATTACCTTCTGGTCGCTGTATCTTATCTTCCACAATAAAAAAACCATTACCCAAAGCCTGCTGAATCTGGCCGATCGCTCCCTTTCGTTCTTTAGCCTCTTTAACCGCGCTTTCGCCCTGGTGTGGCACTGGCTGGCAAGCGCCTACTTCATCGTATTGTGCTTCTTCTCGCTGTTCGACCCGGGCAATAGCCTGAAATTTATGATGGGGGCGACGTTCAAAAGCCTCGCCATTATCGGCATCGCGGCGTTTGTGTCGGGGCTGCTGTCACGCTGGATTTCGAAAACCATCACCCTATCGCCGCAGGTACAGCGTAATTACCCGGAACTGCAAAAACGGGTAAACGGCTGGATGTCGGTATCGCTGAAGGTGGCGCGCATCCTCACCGTCTGCGTGGCGATCATGCTGCTCCTGAATGCCTGGAGCCTGTTTGATTTCTGGAACTGGCTGCACAACGGTGCGGGTGAGAAAACGGTCGACATCCTGATTCGCATCGCGTTGATTTTGTTCTTCTCTGCCGTCGGCTGGACGCTGCTGGCGAGCCTCATCGAGAATCGTCTGGTATCGGATATTCACGGCAGGCCTCTGCCCAGCGCGCGGGCAAGAACGCTGTTAACGTTGTTCCGTAACGCGCTGGCGGTCATTATCAGTACCATCACCATCATGATTGTGCTGTCGGAAATCGGGGTGAATATCGCCCCGCTGCTGGCCGGTGCCGGTGCCCTGGGCCTGGCGATCTCCTTCGGGTCGCAAACGCTGGTGAAGGATATTATTACCGGCATCTTTATCCAGTTTGAGAACGGGATGAACACGGGCGATCTGGTAACCATAGGGCCGTTAACCGGCACCGTTGAGAGGATGTCCATCCGTTCAGTTGGCGTGCGTCAGGACACCGGGGCGTACCACATCATTCCCTGGTCCTCGATAACCACCTTCGCCAACTTTGTGCGCGGCATTGGTTCCGTGGTGGCGAACTACGATGTGGATCGTCATGAGGATGCCGATAAAGCGAAGCAGGCGCTGCGCGATGCGGTAGAAGAGCTGATGCAGATGGAGGATATTCGCGGACTGGTGATTGGCGAGCCGTCATTTGCCGGCATTGTCGGGCTGACGAACACGGCGTTTACCCTGCGCGTGTCTTTCACCACCCAGCCGCTGAAGCAATGGACGGTGCGCTTTGCCCTCGACAGCATGGTGAAAAAACACTTCGATCTGGCGAACGTGCGGATGCCCGTGCAGACGTATCAGGTACTGCCGCCGCCCGCATCGCCGCTCCCTCCGCAGGAGCCGACGCTGTAGCCTGGTTGCCGGGTGGCGGCTTCGCCTTACCCGGCCTGCGACGGAGTGCTATTTGCGACGTTTGTTATTGTCCATAAACGACCAGGCGATAAAGCGGCTTTGCTTCTGGCCCTGCGCCATCTCTTTTTTCACCACTTTTACGGCGCCCGCCTCGGTCAGGGCGCGGTAAAGTGGCGGCAGGTTATCTCCGCGGGATACCAGCGTCGTGAACCACTTAACCTGACGGCCAAACTGTTTGCTTTCCGCAATCATGCGCAGGATAAACGCCACTTCGCCCCCTTCACACCAGAGCTCCTGCTGCTGACCACCGAAATTCAGCGCGGCATCCTCAGCCTGACCCAGGTTGCGGCGCTTGCGCTCGCTGCCCGCACGGGCCGATGCCGCCGAATCATGGAAAGGTGGATTGCACATCGTGGCGTCATAGCTTTCGTTTTTGTGAATAATGCCGTTGAAGATCGAAGCCGTATCTTTCTGTCGACGCAGGCGAATGGCGCGGCTTAATCCCGGGTTAGCGTTGATAATCGCCTGGGCGCTGGCAAAGGCCTCGTCACCGATTTCACTTCCGGTAAAGCGCCACTGGTATTCATGCGCGCCAATCAGCGGGTAAATCAGGTTTGCCCCGGTGCCAATATCCAGAATGGTGGCCTGCTGTGGAACGACACCCTCATTACCTTCGGCAAGAAGGTCGGCAAGGTGGTGAATGTAATCAGCCCGGCCCGGTACGGGTGGACAGAGAAAGCCTTCCGGAATATCCCAGTTCGCCACACCGTAAAAATGCGCCAGCAGGGCTTTGTTCAGCATTTTCACCGCCTGCGGGTCAGCGAAGTTGACCGAGGGCTCACCCGCTGGGGTCTGAACAAGGTAGTCCTGCAGCGGCGGGCAGCTCAGGCATAACGCGTTCATGTCGTAGCGGCTGCGGTGGCGATTTCGCGGGTGTAATCCCGGCTTTTGGGCAGTCATGGCATTCTCCTTTAAACAGCGGCGTAAGATACCCTGTGCTGGCTCAACGGTAAATCTTTCTCTGCGGCGCTTAGAAACTCGCCATAAATCAAGCACCTTTATGTCTATGATCCGTCAGCGAATTGTCAACTTATATCGTTCAAAAAATAAGCAGATCATCATCAAATATTTGCGCTAAGTCACACTCGTCAGGCTTCTAAACTTAAGGGGAATCACCTGTTGTTTCCTCATGAGGATGTGATTATGAAAAAGTACCTGACCCTTGCTGTTATCGCAGCCGCCCTGACGACCGCGTCATTTTCTGCCATGGCCGTTCAGTCGCTGACCCAGAGTACCGACACCAGCCAGCTTCGTCCTGCGGGCACCGTTTCGGTTAGCCGCGCCAGTAACCTTGACGATCTACAGGCTAAACTTGCTGAAAAAGCCCGCCAGGAGGGTGCAAAAGGATTCGTGGTGAACTCCGCTGGCGGTGACAACCATATGTACGGCACCGCGACCATCTATAAATAATCTTTCTCTTCCACAAGACTGCATCTGCCCAACGGGTGCAGTTCTCTTCTCCCTTCACCTTGATTGTTCATTTTTTAACCCCATAGTGAACGTATAGCTTAAACCGATTTCAGGAGGGTGCTATGGCTTCCGGCTGGGCAAATGACGACGCTGTTAACGAACAGATCAACAGTACTATTGAAGATGCGGTTGCGCGTGCCCGCGGTGAAATTCCGCGCGGCGAAAGCCTAACTGAATGTGAAGAATGCGGAGACCCCATTCCGAAAGCGCGCCGAAAAGCCATTCCCGGCGTAAGGCTTTGTATTACCTGTCAGCAGCATAAAGATTCGAAAAACTCATCGCACTCGGGATATAATCGCAGAGGTTCGAAAGACAGCCAGCTACGTTGACTTTCCTTTACCTAAGCTAAACGCGCACTCCCCTAGCTTTACGCTCACGATTTTTAGCGAACCGCGTAGCAAAATGTGCCCTTCATTTCACTTCTGTAAAGCGTATCCGCAAGAAGTGTAAAGCGGTGATTTGATTTTATTAATATTCAATAAGTTATTTGTCATTCAATTTTTTTGAGCAACCACGTCAATTCTCTTCGATTTTATCTCTCGAGAAAAACCGTGATACTTATCACATCGACGGAACATCGTCCCCTTAACAGAAACACTGCGAGAGATTAATTATGAAAACCATCAAATATGCTGTAGCTGCTGTTGCCCTGTCCGCTCTGTCTTTCGGCGCTTTCGCTGTCGAGCCTGTCTCTTCTACTCAGGCACAGAACATGAATAAAGTCGGTGTGGTCAGTGCTGATGGCGCCACCACGCTGGACGGCCTGGAAGCCAAACTGGCTGAAAAAGCCGCTGCTGCTGGTGCAAGTGGATACACCATTACTTCCGCTAACGGTAATAACAAGCTGAGCGGTACCGCGGTTATCTACAAGTAATCGACTGAATGAATGCTGTCCCCTCGCCATACCCTCTGGTGAGCTGCTCCACCCTCATTGACCCTGTTGTTGTTACCCTTGCTTGCCCGTCCGCCACTGGACGGGCTTTTTTTTGTCTAAAACGCCTGCGCCACACGTTCAAGCCCGGCCTGGACAGATTCCACTTCGCCGGTTGCCAGCAAACAGCAGGCCATTTGCAGCTTAATCGAATGCGGAACAGGAACATTTCCGGCGAGGCACTGCTCAATCCAGTGGGCTGTAGTATGGGGATCTTTTGCCTCAGGCAATATCACGCCGGTATTCTCTTCCCCACGCTCAAGAATGGCGCGCGTACCTGAAGAATCAATCAGCATGACCTGCGGGCAGCGCTGCGGGTTCGCATAAACCTCGCCTTCCGTGCCGTGCATCAATAGCGCCCTTGCGCCAATTGCCTCAAAGAATTGCCCCACACGCGCCACGTATTCCGGGTGCGAGACGCTGGAGAGACGCAGGGCGGCATCTTCGCCAAACGGCGTGGCCAGTTTTGCCAGCGTATGCGCGCTGTTGCGCACGCCCATGCGCCAGCGCATATCGAGTTGCTTCTCCAGCGGCGGGCAGAGCGTGCCGACCGGGATATAAACAGGCTGATGGCCATCCAGCTTAGCCTGCGCCTGACCGGCATGACGCGTTGGTTCAATCCCCAACATCCCGAAAATGGTCTCCGTTAGCACGCGGGTGGGATCTTCGCTTACGCCGTGCACCACCACCGGGAATCCCAGCTTGTGTAATAAGATAGCGAGCAGCGGAGTTAAATTTGCCTGCTTGCGCGCACCGTTGTAGCTCGGGATCACGATCGGCATAGGTTTTGCCACCGGCGGCGTTAAGCGCAGCGTTTGTGCCTGCATGGCTTCATAGAAGCCATGCATCTCCGCTTCACCTTCGCCTTTAATACGCAGCGCAATAAGGATACCGCCCAACTCAAGCTCCGGAACCTCGCCGTTAAGCATACGGGTGTAAAGCGCGCGAGCAGTTTCATGGTCCAGGTCGCGGGCATGGTGCTTCCCACGCCCTACCTCTTTGATAATTTTACGATAATCCACGACATTTCTCCTTACAGCAGGTTATCAACAATATAGCCCTGATAATAACTCCGCCGTTAGTTTTTTTGGCCGCCCTGCTGAATTTTATAATTAATTGTTTTGTTGAGGAAATTTATTTTGCAAGAATTAATTGAATTATTTGGAAGCCGCGCGGGACCTTTCCCGGCCCGAGTTTTCTGATTAAATAACCAGCGGTGAGTAGTTGAGACATAACTTCGAATAATGCGTGATGCAGAAGTCGAAAGGAGAAATATACAGGTTTAAATATGAAAAAAGTCACTTTAGGTTTATTCATTACTGCCGCGCTGGGATGCTCTGCATCTTCGTTCGCAGCATCCACCGGTGAAGGGCAAATTAACTTCACAGGTGAAATTATCGATTCCGCCTGTCAGGTCGTTAACGGCTTAAGCAGTCCGCTGAATGTTGCGCTGGGCAAAGTATCCAAAACAACATTTACTGGTGTAGGCTCTACCAGCACCTTAACGAAATTTGATATTCAGTTAAAAGACTGCCCGGAAACGGTCACGTCTGCAGCCATTAATTTCGGTGGTACGCCAGATGCGGACAATAACACCACGCTGTCTTTGACCCCGGGTGCGACGACTGCAACTGGCGTGGCGATTCAGCTGGTTGATTCTTCCGAACAGCCTGTCAGTTTATATACGCCTTCAAAGCAGTATCCTTTAGCTGCTGGAACGACGGTAAATAATCTGGAGTTTGGCGCGCGTTATATTCAGACTCAGGCATCGATCACTGCCGGCCAGGCTAATTCAGCCTCTACTTTTACAGTGATTTATAACTGATACGACCAATGAGGAGATATTCGTCTTCATGCGAAGGCTAATATTTCCTCTTTCATTGAGACAGATTTATGCGACACAGTTATTTATTAAGCGCACTTTTACTGACCGCAGTAACAGCCCATGCAGGTGTGATTATTAATGGCACTCGACTGGTTTATCAGGGAGAGAAAAAAGAGTCTTCGATTGGGATTTCCAATCCGGATGAGATTAACTATCTGGTACAGTCCTGGGTGGATACCGGTTTGAAAAAAGGCGGTAAAGCGCCATTTCTGATTACTCCACCTCTGTTCCGTCTGAACGCTAAAGAAGATAACGTGTTGCGTGTGGTTCGTACCGGCGGAAATATGCCAGAAGACCGCGAGTCGTTGTACTGGTTAAATATTAAAGCCATTCCTTCTTCAAGCCATGAAGAGGGCATTAATACATTACAAATAGCCATTAATACCCGAATTAAATTGCTGTATCGCCCTGCATCGATTAAAGGCAAACCCGAAGAAGTTGCTGACAAACTGGAATGGCACCGCGAAGGCAATGCTCTGGTAGTAAACAACCCCACGCCTTTCTATATGAATTTCCAGAGCGTTACGCTGAACGGCCAAAAAGTGGCAAAAGCGACCTGGGCTGTGCCAAATACCTCTACCCGCTTTGCTCTTCCGACAAATATGAGCGGTAACACCGTAAGCTGGTCGGTCATTACCGATTACGGAAGCATCAGTAAAACCTGGTCTGCATCCGTTCGTTAATACTCTGTTGACGCCTGAATAATCATGTACAGCACAAATAAGCCGCTATTACGTCGACTGCGTGAAATGCTGCCCACTTTTTTTGGAATAGCGGTGACATGCTGCGCGCTGCAGGCCCACGCTGATGATTATTTTAACCCTGCCCTGCTGGATATTGATAATCCAGAACAGGCAAAGACCGATCTCTCTGTTTATGAAAAAGGTCCCGGTCAGGCGCCAGGTAAATACCAGGTCACGGTGTTCGTCAATAACAATAAAATCGACACACGTGACGTCCTTTTTACATTACAAAAAGATGCCCAGGGAGATGATTCACTGCAGCCTTGCCTGAGTCTGGATGAATTAACGCGTCTGGGCATCAAAACCAAAGATTATCCAAAGCTGGCGGCAAAAGGGGAATGCGCGGACCTCAGCGCCATTCCTTCGGCCTCGGCAACTTTCCGCATCAAAAACCAGCAACTACTGCTGAGTATTCCCCAGTCGGCTCTGGGCCAGGTGCCTCGCGGCTACATCGATCCGAAAGAGTATGACGAAGGGATCACCGCGGGCATCCTGAACTATAGCGTTAACGCCAGCCAAAGCCGCGCTCGCCAGCAAGGGGAAGCGGACAACAGCAGCCAGTTTATTAACCTGCGCCCCGGTTTTAACATTGGTGCCTGGCGCGTGCGTAATTACAGCACCTGGAACCACAATTCGGATGGCGGTCAGGACGACGGCAAGCTGAACACGGTCTATACCTATGCCCAGCGCGATATCGTGGGGCTGAAGAGCGAGCTGACCGTGGGACAGAGCAGCACCCAGGCCGACGTTTTCGACAGTGTCTCTTACACTGGCGCACAGCTGGCTACCGAAAGCGACATGCTGCCGGACAGCGAGCGCGGGTATGCCCCGGTGGTACGCGGTACGGCGCACAGTAACGCCCAGGTGGTGGTTCGCCAGAATGGCTACGTTATCTACCAAAACACCGTCGCCCCAGGCGCGTTTGAGATTAACGATCTCTACCCTACCGGCAGCAGCGGCGATCTGAACGTCACGGTAAAAGAGACCGACGGCAGCGAGAGTCATTTCGTGGTGCCGTTTGCCTCCGTGCCTGTGCTGCAGCGGGAAAAACACCTGAAGTACAGCGTCGCTGCGGGGCGCTACCGTTCATACGATAAAGAGGTTGAGAAGACCCCTTTCACCCAGGGCAGCGCCATCTATGGCCTGTCACACGGCGTCACCGTTTACGGCGGTACGCAACAGAGTTCGCATTACCACTCCGCCGCGCTCGGCGCAGGGAAAAACTTTGGCGACCTCGGAGCGTTCTCCCTGGACGTTACCCGCGCCAAAGCGTTACTGAAAAAGCGCAAAACCAGCAAAGGGCAATCCCTTCGTCTGCGCTATAGCAAAAATTTTACCGCGACCGGCACTAACTTTTCGCTGGCGGGTTATCGCTACAACAGCAAAGGCTTTTATACCCTGCAGGACACCATGGAGTCCTGGACCAGTGCAAACGACTGGTCCGCTCCACAGCAGCGCCGCTCGCGGGCGGAGGCCACCATCGACCAGACCCTGGGCGACAAGTGGGGTTCCGTGACGCTAAGCCTGGTGAAAGAGCGTTACTGGAGCCAAAGTCAGGATATGACCTCCCTGAGCGTTAACTACAACAACAGCTGGCACGGCGTGAGCTATAGCCTGAGCTACAGCGTCAATAAAAACAGCAACGACACGGACGAGGACGGTAAATCCATCAGCTATGACCGACAAATCGACCTCAACGTGTCGGTTCCACTCGACCGATGGCTGCCTAACACCTGGGCAAACTACAGCCTGAACAACAGTAAAGACGGCACCACTCACAACCTGGGCATGAATGGTACCGCGCTGGAGGGAGACAAGCTGAGCTGGAACGTTCAGCAGGGGCTGGACAGCGCCAATAACAACACCGCCACCAGTATGAATGCGGATTACAAAGGCACCTACGGTGAAGTGCACGGCGGCGTAAGCCAGGACAGCCATCAGCACACCGTGAACGCCGGGATCCAGGGCGGCATTGTCGCCCACTCTGACGGCATCACCTTCGGTCAGACCCTGGGAGAAACCGTGGTGCTGATTAAAGCGCCGGGCACGCATGGCACACACGTTGCCAACCAGACGGGCGTGGAAACGGACTATCGCGGCTATACGCTGGTGCCGTTTGTCACTCCGTGGCATCACACCCCAATTTCGCTGGACACGGAGACACTGCCAGAAGATGCCGACGTGACGCACGCCTCGCAGACGGTTACGCCAACACGCGGCGCGATAGTTCGCGCCAGCTTCGATACTCGCGTGGGCAACCGCGTCTTAATGACGCTGGCCTGGAAAGACAAACCGCTGCCCTTCGGCGCAACGGTCACCACGGAAGATAAGAGCAGTGAATTTATCGTCGGTAACGATGGACTGGTGTATCTCACCGGACTGCCGCAGCACGGACGCCTTTTCGTTTCCTGGGGCAAGGAGCGGAGCGAGCATTGCGTCGCCGATTACGCCCTGATGCAAGAGAAGGAAAACACCAACATTATTAACGCTGCCGCGCAGTGTCACTGATTAAAACCGGACCGATCATGATGCAGATAGCAAAATCATTTTTCTTACTTTTAGTTCTGGCGACGGCAGCACTCTTTATGCCGCACGCGAAAGCTTCTTGCCAATCGCCGAGCCTGCCCGCGCTGCTATCATTAACGTCGATTTCAGTCTCCACCAGCCTGCCCGTGGGTTCGACCATTCCGGGAACTGAACGCACTGTGCACATATCGGGAAACTGTTACTACGCGCCGGATGCGGGTCAGCCAATCATCGCGTGCTACAACGGCTTCGGCAAAGAGATCCCCGGGCTCCCTGGCGTCTATGAAACAGGCGTTGCTGGTATCGGCATCTCGCTAAGAAATGATAAAGGACAGCGCGTGACTGGCGCGGCGGACCAGATTTGTTCGGCGAACGTGCCCGTAGGCCAGGTGTCCGGTACGATAAACAGCGACTCAACCATCCCCTTTAGCTTTGACGTGATGCTGGAACTGGTAAAAACCAGCGAAACCGTGGCTTCAGGCGCACTGACGATGAGCAATACGCAATTCAACCTTGAAGTTGGACGCAATGAGGCCCTGGGTGACCCTAATACCCTCTCTTACTCAGGTAATGTTCAGGTAAAAGCAGTGACCTGTTCGGTGTCACCTAAATCCCTGACCGTAACGCTGGGTGATTTTCCGGTGAGCCGTTTTACCGGTCCGGGAACCCTGGTCTCACAGTCGGTATTCAATATCGGCATGCTCTGCGATCGGGATGTACAGCCGGAAATGATGATCACCAGTGCCAATGGCTATGAAACGAATTTTCCCGGCGTGATCAAATTAACGCCGGAAAGCGGCGTCGCCACCGGCGTGGGGGTGAGAATGCTCTTTAACGGTCAGATACCTGTTTTCGGGCAATATATGAATACCTTTACCGCCTATGCCAATGTCCAGTCGCAATATCCCTTCAGCGTCACTTACGAACAAACCAGTTCGGAGGTGACGCCCGGAACGGCGAATGCCGTCGCAACCATTACGGTAGCCTACAAATGAAAACGTTAATAACCCTTTTACTGCTTGGAGTGGCCAGCCAGAGCCTGGCGGAAGAAATTCAACTCGATGTTCGCGGAAACATTTACGCCAACGCCTGCCAGGTGGACAGCGCCAGCCAGAACCTGACGGTCAATCTGGGCAACGCGAATACCGGCGATTTTAAGGATGTGGGCGATACCGGACAATGGAAATCATTCGACTTAACCCTGTCAAAATGCCCAACCACTTCCGTGCTGGCCACGGCCACCTTTCACGGTCAGCCAGACAGCCTTCATCCGACTAAATTCGCCAGCACCGGAACCGCGAAAGGACTGGCGCTGGAGCTTGCCGACCCGCAGGATCAGATCTCGCTTGCCCCGGACGCCAGCTTCAGCGTGCTGATCAACCAGAACAATCACACGGCGGATTTCCCGCTGGCCGCTCGCTATTACGCCACCTCATTGCCGGTCACGGCAGGAACGTTCAGCAGCGTGGTACAGGTAACCTTCATTTACCAGTAGGACTGCGCCCCTTAGCACGGATGCTTTTCTTGCGCCCGGCGGCTGGTTTTGCCGGGCGTTTTTTTATCTCGGGCACCTCCGGCTGTTCGATCGGGAAGATCGGCAGAGCGTTCAGTAGCCGTTGGCCGTAATTTTTGGTGAGCAGACGTTTGTCATAAATCACCACCTCCCCCCAGCAGCCGTGGCTACGAATCAAGCGACCGACCTGCTGAATCAGGTTAAACGATGCCGCAGGTAAACTCTGCACCTCAAACGGATAGCGGTTGAGGCTTTTCAGCCACTCCCCTTCGGTGATCACCACCGGGCTGTCGATAGGCGGGAAGGCGATTTTATGGATATGCACCTGCGTCAGGTAATCGCCCTTCAAATCCAGACCTTCCGCGAAGGACTGTAATCCCACCAGCACGCTGCGCTCGCCGTTATCAATGCGTTTGCGGTGCGTTTCCACCAGCCGGTAGCGCGGCTGATCGCCCTGGACCAGCAGCAATAAACGCAGATCGGTGACGTGCTCCAGGAAGCGCTGCATCGCGCGTCCGCTGGCAAACAGCACCAGCATGCCAGGGTATTTCCTGCTCTCAACCTGTTCGCGGAAGTAGGCCGCCATTTCCGCAATGTGCTGCTCTTCATTGTCGATGAGCGGCTCGAATTTCATGCGCGGGATCACCAGCTTACCCTGCTCGCAGTGGTTAAACGGCGAGTCCAGCGCGACAAAACGATCGCCCGCTTTCTCTTTCAGGCCGCTCATCTCCTGCAGCCGCGAGAAGCTGTTCAGGGAGCGCAGCGTGGCGGAGGTCACCACCACATGCGGCACGCTGCGCCAGATGAGCTTTTCCAGCTGATCGGCCACGCGGATGCCCACGCAGTGGAAAAAGAGATGCACCTGGCCGTCCCGCACTTCACGGGTGGCCCATTTGGTGACCGGCGCGCCCGACGCCTGCGCCATCGAGGCCAGCCGCCAGAGCTTGCTCTGCGCTTCGAACATCCCCAGCGCACGGTTCATTTGCAGAAGGATACGGTGCAGGCGAACAACGTCATGGGTGCCGGTTTTCTCGCTGAGATCGTTTAAGAACATCTCCGCCAGCCCGCGCAGCTTTTCGAGGTGCTTCGCCAGCTGCTGGCAGATCTCCATCACCTCGTCCGGCAGTTCGCCCATAGCAAAGCGGTGTTCGGCCTCCTGGGTTGCCGGAAGATAAAGATTCAGGATGTTGTTCAGAGACGAGATAAGGCTGTATACCTCTTCACAGTGGTCGCTCAGACGCTCCGGTACCGCCAGCGGCGGCGTGGTTTTCGGGCGGAACTGCTCCATGCAGGTGGCGACAAGCTTGCAGAAGAGATCCAGCTGCAGGCGGAACCAGGGCGCGGTAATTTCCGCGCTCATCTCCAGCGCGTCGCGCGCCACGTCGGGCAGATGGTGTCCTTCGTCGAGCACCAGCAGCAGGTTTTTCGGCTCCGGCAGCACCGCTTCGCTCTCCAGCGCCGCCATCACCAGGGCGTGGTTAGCCACCACCACTTCGGCTTCCTGAATTTCGCGCCGCGCGACGAAGAACGGGCATTCGCGGTAGTAGTGACAGTTGCGGTTCAGACAGCTGGCTTTGTCGGTGCTGAGCCTGCGCCACAGATCGTCGCTGATGGCTTTATCGGTGTGATCGCGCAGGCCGTCCCACTTATAGCCATCAAGATCGCCTTTCAGCGTTGCGCAGAGCTCCTGCTCGGCTTTGTTGTTTGGCGTGAGATCGTCGTCGAGGAACGCCAACAAATCCTGTTGCGACGCCTCGCTGCTGGCAAGCCCTGCCAGATTACGCGGGCAGACGTAGCGCCCGCGGCCGAAGGCGGCCGTAAACCGCAGGTCGGGGATGATTTTGCGCAGCAGCGGTAAATCTTTACTAAAGATCTGGTCCTGCAAGGCCACGTTGGCGGTGCTGACCACCAGCGTTTTGTCCTCCTCCCGCGCGATGGCGATGCCGGGAATGAGATACGACAGGGTTTTCCCGACGCCGGTCGGGGCTTCAATCGCCAGATGTCGCCCGTCGTCCCCGGCGAGCGTTTTTGCCACGTCAGCAATCATCTGCCGCT
Source organism: Enterobacter sp. 148H3 (assembly GCF_034107425.1). Classification (NCBI taxonomy): domain Bacteria; kingdom Pseudomonadati; phylum Pseudomonadota; class Gammaproteobacteria; order Enterobacterales; family Enterobacteriaceae; genus Enterobacter; species Enterobacter sp. 148H3. Next base: position 158,744 of record NZ_JAWNEI010000004.1, read on the forward strand.
GCGGCGCTCGGGGGATAAAGTCGGGGATCTGCTGTTGTAGCGCCTTATACCATGCGCCAATTTGCGCCTTGAGCGCCGCGGTTAAAGCCATCGGAAAACCTGAAACACTGTATAAACAGCCACTATTGTGGCACTTTCTCTTCTCTGCCGCAAAAAGAAAAGCCCGGCTTTACGACCGGGCTTCCATATTACTGCGGGTTAGCAGGTTTACGCGGGCGGCGTCGACGCTGCCCTTCCCCTGCCGGCTTGCCTTCGCCGCTGCGCCACGGGTTTTCGCCGGCCGGTTTGCCGTCGTTGCTACGACGCGGCGGTTTGCCGGATGACTTCGGCGCGCCACCTTCGGCACGACGCGGCTGCTGGCCGCGACCTCCGCAGCCCTGACCGCGACCGCCCTGACGACCGTTCTGAATCGGCTCGGCTTTGATTGACGGGTCCACTTCATAGCCCGGGGTTTCGATGCGCGGGATCTCTTTCTTCAGCAGGCGTTCGATGTCACGCAGCAGCTTGTGCTCGTCCACGCAAACCAGAGAGAGCGCTTCACCGGTGGCCGCCGCACGGCCGGTACGGCCGATACGGTGCACGTAATCTTCCGGCACGTTTGGCAGCTCGTAGTTCACCACGTGCGGCAGCTCTTCAATGTCGAGGCCACGGGCAGCGATGTCGGTGGCCACCAGCACGCGGATGTCGCCGGACTTGAAGTCCGCCAGCGCACGGGTACGCGCGCCCTGGCTCTTGTTACCGTGGATCGCCGCACTGCGGATGCCGTCTTTGTTCAGCTGTTCAGCCAGGTGGTTGGCACCGTGCTTGGTGCGGGTAAAGACCAGCACCTGCTGCCAGTTACCCTGGCCTATCATCTGGGAGAGCAGTTCCCGCTTGCGCTTTTTATCCACAAAGTGAACGTGCTGCGTCACCTGCTCGGAGGCGGTGTTGCGGCGCGCCACTTCCACTTCCAGCGGGTTATGCAGCAGCTTTTCCGCCAGCGCCTTGATCTCGTCGGAGAAGGTGGCGGAGAAGAGCAGGTTCTGACGACGCGCAGGCAGCTTGGCCAGCACGCGACGAATATCATGGATGAAGCCCATGTCGAGCATGCGGTCGGCTTCGTCCAGCACCAGAATTTCAATGCTATCGAGCTTCACCGCGTTCTGGTGTTCGAGATCAAGCAGACGGCCCGGCGTTGCTATGAGCACGTCCACGCCGCCGCGCAGCTTCATCATCTGCGGGTTGATGCTGACGCCACCGAAAACCACCAGCGAGCGAATGTTGAGATAGCGGCTATAGTCACGCACGTTCTCGCCAATCTGCGCGGCCAGCTCGCGGGTTGGGGTGAGGATCAGGGCACGAACCGGACGACGGCCTTTGGCGTGCGGCTGATTTTTTACCAGCAGCTCTAACAGCGGCAGGGTAAAGCCCGCGGTTTTACCGGTGCCGGTCTGGGCGCTGGCCATCAGGTCACGTCCCTGAAGAACGGCGGGGATCGCCTGCTGCTGGATTGGGGTTGGCTCAACGTAGCCCTGCTCTGCGATCGCGCGCAGAATTTCCGGGTTCAGGCCAAGGGAATCAAAAGACATAAAAACTCCGAACCGCCCCGACCATCACAGGTGTAGTTTTCAGGGAGATATAACAATTGAGAGGACAAAAACCACAATGTCGCGAAGGAGCGGAGTGTAGCAGCTTTTGTGACGTGGCGCATAAAATATCCCTCCGCATTCCCTCGACCTTAGCGGGAATCAGGCATAATCTTAATCAATCGATTGATTAATTCTTAATGCCGCCATGAATACCACACCCACAACAACCAAAGGTGAACAGGCCAAAAACCAGCTTATCGCCGCCGCGCTGGCGCAGTTTGGTGAGTACGGCCTGCATGCAACCACACGCGATATCGCGGCGTTGGCCGGGCAGAACATTGCGGCTATTACCTACTATTTTGGTTCAAAAGAAGATTTATATCTCGCCTGCGCCGAGTGGATTGCCGATTTTATCGGCACGCAGTTTCACCCACACGTAGAGGAAGCCACCGCGCTGCTCGGCCAGCCCTCGCCCGATCGCGAGGCCATCCGCCAGCTGATCCTCAAAGCCTGCCACAACATGATCCGCCTGCTGACGCACGACGATACGCTCAACCTGAGCAAGTTTATCTCCCGCGAGCAGCTCTCCCCCACTGCCGCCTACCAGCGGGTACACGATCGGGTCATTGCTCCGATGCATACCCACCTGACCCGGCTGATCGCCGCCTATACCGGGCGGGACGCCAGTGATACCGAGACAATTTTGCATACCCACGCACTGCTGGGTGAAATTCTGGCCTTCCGTCTGGGCAGGGAAACCATCCTGTTACGCACCGGCTGGACACAATTTGATGAGGATAAAGCCGCGCAGATAGGCGAGGTGATCGCCTGTCATCTCGATCTGATCCTGCAAGGCTTAACGCAAAGGAGCCCGAAGTCATGAAAAAACCTGTCGCCATCATTCTGGTGGTCGTTGTTTTGCTTGCCGCAGGCGTCGGTGGATGGCTGTGGTATCAAGGCCATCAGGATAAAGGCCTGACGCTGTACGGTAACGTGGATATTCGCACGGTGAACATGAGCTTCCGCGTAGGCGGTCGTCTCGCCTCGCTGAACGTGGACGAAGGCGATGCCATTAAAAGCGGGCAGACGCTGGGGATGCTGGACAAAGCGCCCTATGAGAATGCGCTGCTGCAGGCCAAAGCAGGCGTGTCCGTCGCCCAGGCACAGTATGACCTGATGCTGGCAGGCTATCGCGACGAAGAGATTGCCCAGGCCGCCGCCGCCGTTAAGCAGGCGCAAGCCGCCTATGACTACGCGCAAAACTTCTACGCGCGCCAGCAGGGGCTGTGGAAAAGCCGCACCATTTCCGCCAACGATCTGGAAAATGCGCGCTCGTCCCGCGACCAGGCGCAGGCAACGCTAAAATCCGCGCAGGATAAGTTAAGCCAGTACCACACCGGTAACCGCCCGCAGGATATCGCCCAGGCGAAAGCCAGCCTTGAACAGGCGCAGGCGCAGCTGGCGCAGGCAGAGCTCGATCTGCACGACACCACCTTAATCGCACCGTCTGACGGTACGCTGATGACCCGCGCCGTGGAGCCGGGCAGCATGCTCAGCGCGGGCAGCACCGTCTTAACGCTCTCCCTGACCCGCCCGGTCTGGGTCCGCGCCTATATTGATGAACCGAATCTCGGCCAGATGCAGCCGGGCCGCGAGCTGCTGCTCTATACCGACGGTCGCCCGGACAAGCCGTATCACGGCAAAGTGGGCTTTGTCTCCCCTACCGCCGAATTCACGCCGAAAACCGTTGAAACACCGGACCTGCGTACCGACCTGGTGTATCGCCTGCGCATCATCGTGACCGATGCAGACGACGCGCTGCGCCAGGGCATGCCCGTCACCGTAAAAATTGACAACGGGGAACGACATGAATGACGCGGTTATTCAGCTCAACAATCTGGTTAAACGCTTCGCGGGAATGGACAAACCGGCCGTCGCGCCGCTGAACTGCACTATCCGGAAAGGCTATGTGACCGGGCTGGTCGGCCCGGACGGCGCGGGGAAAACCACGCTGATGCGGATGCTGGCGGGACTGCTGAAGCCGGATGAAGGCTCGGCCAGCGTGCTGGGCCTGGATCCGATTAAAGACGACGGCGCGCTCCACGCCATGCTCGGCTATATGCCGCAGAAGTTTGGCCTGTATGAAGATCTGACGGTGATTGAAAACCTGAACCTGTACGCCGACCTGCGCAGCGTCACCGGCGAAACCCGGGAGAAAACCTTCGCCCGCCTGCTGGAGTTTACCTCCCTCGGCCCGTTCACCGACCGGCTGGCGGGCAAGCTCTCCGGTGGGATGAAGCAGAAGCTGGGGCTTGCCTGCACGCTGGTCGGCGAGCCAAAGGTGCTGCTGCTGGATGAACCCGGCGTCGGCGTGGACCCGATTTCGCGACGAGAACTGTGGCAGATGGTGCACGAGCTGGCGGGTGACGGGATGCTGATCCTCTGGAGCACCTCCTACCTCGACGAAGCGGAGCAGTGCCGTGACGTGCTGCTGATGAACGAAGGCGAACTGCTTTATCAGGGCGAGCCTACGACGCTGACGCAGAGCATGTCCGGGCGCAGCTTCCTGCTACACAGCCCGCAGGAGTCCAACCGCAGGCTGCTGCAGCGGGTGCTCAAACTGCCGCAGGTCAGCGACGGGATGATTCAGGGCCGCTCGGTACGGGTGATCCTCAAAAAAGAGACCACAGTCGACGATATTCGCCATGCGCCCGGCATGCCGACGATAGAGATGGAAGAGACCGCGCCGCGCTTTGAGGACGCGTTTATCGACCTGCTGGGCGGCGCGGGCACGTCAGAATCGCCGCTTGGGGCGATTCTGCACACGGTGGAAGGCACGCCGGGCGAAACGGTGATCGAAGCCAAATCCCTCACCAAAAAGTTCGGGGATTTCGCCGCCACCGATAACGTGAATTTTGCCGTGAAGCGCGGCGAGATTTTTGGTCTGCTCGGGCCGAACGGTGCGGGAAAATCGACCACATTTAAGATGATGTGCGGCCTGCTGGTGCCGACGTCCGGCAAGGCGCTGGTGCTGGACATGGACCTGAAGGTCAGCTCCGGCAAGGCGCGCCAGCACCTGGGCTACATGGCGCAGAAATTCTCCCTGTATGGCAACCTGACGGTCGAGCAGAATCTGCGCTTTTTCTCCGGCGTGTATGGCCTGCGCGGGCGGGCGCAGAACGACAAAATCCGCCGCATGAGCGATGCCTTCGGGTTAACGAACATTGCTTCACACGCCACCGACGAGCTGCCGCTCGGCTTTAAGCAGCGGCTGGCGCTGGCCTGCTCGCTGATGCACGAGCCGGATATTCTGTTTCTGGATGAACCCACGTCTGGCGTTGATCCCATTACCCGCCGCGAGTTCTGGCTGCATATCAACAGCATGGTGGAAAAAGGCGTGACCGTGATGGTGACCACCCACTTCATGGACGAGGCGGAGTACTGCGACCGCATCGGGCTGGTGTATCGCGGCAAGCTGATTGCCCACGGCACGCCGGACGACCTGAAAAACCAGGCCGCCGACGATGAGGTACCGGACCCGACCATGGAGCAGGCGTTTATCACCCTCATCCACGACTGGGATAAGGAGAATGCCCATGCGCAGTAAGGCCATTTCCTGGCGCAGGGTGCGCGCGCTGTGCATTAAAGAGACGCGGCAGATCGTGCGTGACCCCAGCAGTTGGCTGATTGCGGTAGTGATCCCCCTGCTGCTGCTGTTTATCTTTGGCTACGGCATTAACCTGGATTCCAGCAAGCTGCGGGTCGGGATTTTGCTGGAGCAGCAGAGCAAAGAGGCGCTGGACTTTACCCACGCCATGACCGGTTCGCCCTACATTGACGCCACCATCAGCGACAATCGTCAGGAACTGATCCAGAAGATGCAGGCCGGGAAGATTCGCGGTCTGATCGTCATTCCGGTGGATTTTGCCGCCAACATGGCGCGGGCAAATACCGATGCGCCGATCCAGGTGATTACCGACGGCAGCGAGCCAAACACCGCGAACTTCGTGCAGGGCTACGCGGAGGGGATCTGGCAGCTGTGGCAAATGCAGCGGGCGAAAGATCGGGGTGAAGAATTTAAACCGCTGATCGACGTACAGACCCGCTACTGGTTTAACCCCGCAGCCATCAGCCAGCACTTTATTATTCCGGGCGCGGTGACGATTATCATGACGGTGATTGGCGCGATCCTAACCTCGCTGGTGATCGCCCGCGAGTGGGAGCGCGGCACCATGGAGGCGCTGCTTTCAACCGAAGTGACGCGCGTCGAGCTGCTGCTGTGCAAACTTATTCCCTACTACTTCCTCGGCATGCTGGCGATGCTGCTCTGCATGCTGGTGTCCGTCTTTATCCTCGGCGTGCCGTATCGCGGCTCGCTGGTGGTGCTGTTCTTTATCACCAGCCTGTTTTTACTCAGCACGCTTGGCATGGGGTTACTCATCTCCACCATCACCCGCAACCAGTTTAACGCCGCGCAGGTGGCGCTGAACGCCGCTTTCCTGCCGTCAATAATGCTCTCAGGGTTTATCTTCCAGATAGACAGTATGCCTGCCGTCATCCGCGCCGTGACCTATATTATCCCGGCGCGCTACTTCGTGAGCACGCTGCAAAGCCTGTTCCTGGCGGGGAATATTCCGGTAGTGCTGATTATCAACACGCTGTTTTTAATGGCGTCGGCGGTGATGTTTATCGGTTTGACGTGGATGAAAACCAAACGGCGGTTAGATTAAGGAGTGCGCATGTTTCACCGTTTATGGACGTTAATACGCAAAGAGCTGCAATCCCTGCTGCGCGAGCCGCAAACCCGCGCCATTCTGGTGTTGCCGGTGCTGATCCAGGTATTACTGTTCCCGTTTGCCGCCACGCTGGAGGTGACCAACGCCACCATTGCCATTTACAACGAAGACAACGGCAAACACTCCGTCGAGCTAACGCAGCGCTTTGCGCGTGCGAAAGCCTTTACCCACATCCTGCTGCTGAAAAGCCCGCAGGAGATCCAGCCCACCATCGACACGCAAAAAGCGCTGCTGCTGGTGCGGTTCCCGGCGGATTTTTCCCGTAATCTGGATACCTTCCAGACTGCGCCGATGCAGCTGATCCTCGACGGGCGTAACTCCAACAGCGCCCAGATAGCCGCCAACTATCTGCAGCAGGTGGTGAAGGATTACCAGCAGGAGCTGATGGACGGCAAACCGAAGCCCAACAACAGCGAGCTGGTGGTGCGCAACTGGTATAACCCGAATCTGGACTACAAGTGGTTCGTGGTGCCGTCGCTGATCGCCATGATCACCACCATCGGGGTAATGATTGTGACCTCTCTCTCCGTCGCCCGCGAGCGTGAACAGGGCACGCTGGATCAGCTGCTGGTCTCCCCGCTCGCCACCTGGCAAATTTTCGTCGGCAAAGCGGTGCCGGCGCTGATCGTCGCGACGTTCCAGGCCACCATCGTGCTGGGAGTTGGTATTTGGGCCTATCAGATCCCGTTCGCAGGTTCGCTGGCGCTGTTTTACTTCACGATGGTGATTTACGGGCTGTCGCTGGTGGGGTTTGGGCTGCTGATCTCGGCGCTCTGCTCGACGCAGCAGCAGGCGTTTATCGGGGTATTCGTCTTTATGATGCCCGCGATTTTGCTCTCGGGCTATGTTTCTCCCGTCGAGAACATGCCGGTATGGCTACAGGATCTGACGTGGGTAAATCCGATTCGACACTTTACGGACATCACCAAGCAAATCTATCTGAAGGATGCGAGTCTGGATATCGTCTGGGGAAGTTTGTGGCCGCTACTGGTCATCGCGGCCACGACGGGCTCAGTGGCGTACGCGATGTTTAGACGCAACATTGCGTAGCTTTTTCTCTTTGGTCAGCAACGAGACCACCGCGGGCCCTGCGAGGATTGCCAGACCCGCCAGGGCCAGCAGCAGGTTGTTTTGCAGCACGCGTGACAGCAGCCACAGAACAATCATCGCCGCACCAAAGTACCAGGTGGTGGTGAGCTCTTCGAGCACGTCACCCACCTCGCGCCAGCGCGCTTCATGGTGTCGCTGTAAGAACAGCATCGATAGCACGGTGACGCCGTAAAGGACGCATAGCCCCAGGCCAACGCGCACCAGCGTGCCGCTCATCCAGCCCATCACCAGTACGGCCACGACCAGTAAATGCAACATTATCTGCCAGCAACTCAGGCCAGTTGCGACACGAACACGTTGTTGCCACTTCATGGCTTCTCTCCTGAAGGATTTTTCTCTGCTTAATCAGACTACCGCACTTTACGGAAAATTCCGTAACGCCGCATCTTTTTGTGACGCCGACTACACTTTATTTTCATTGGGATAGTCACTCAGGAAGGAGCTTATGACGAAAAAAATGCAGCATTTCTCGCTTAAGGTGCTGACGATAAACATTCATAAGGGCTTCACAGCATTTAACCGCCGCTTCATTTTACCGGAGCTGCGCGACGCGGTGCGCACCGTCAGCGCGGATATTGTCTGCCTGCAGGAGGTGATGGGCGCACATGAAGTGCATCCGCTTCACTTTGAGAACTGGCCCGACACGCCGCACTATGAATTTCTGGCCGACACCATGTGGAGTGATTACGCCTACGGCCGCAACGCGGTCTATCCGGAAGGGCATCACGGCAACGCGGTGCTGTCGCGTTATCCCATTGAACATTATGAAAACCGCGACGTTTCCGTCGGGGAGAGCGAAAAACGCGGCCTGCTCTACTGCCGCATTACCCCGCCCGACCTTGAGCTGCCCATCCACGTGGGCTGTGTTCATCTTGGCCTGCGCGAAGCCCATCGTCAGGCGCAGCTGAAAATGCTGGCCGAATGGACCAATGCGCTTCCCGAAGGTGAACCGGTGGTGGTCGCGGGCGACTTCAACGACTGGCGACAGCGGGCAAACCATCCGCTGAAGGTGGAGGCCGGACTGGAGGAGATTTTTACGCGCGCCAACGGCAGGCCTGCGCGCACGTTTCCGGTCCGTTTCCCGCTGCTGCGGCTTGACCGCATCTATGTGAAAAATGCCCACGCCAGCAGCCCAACCGCCCTGGCGCTACTCAACTGGCGGCATCTTTCCGACCATGCGCCGCTCAGCGCGGAGATCCACCTATGAAATGTTCCTGGCAGGAAGGCAACCGGATCACGCTGCTGGTCAACGGGGACGAGTATTACCCGGCCGTGTTTAAGGCGATTGATAACGCTCAGCAGAAGGTGATCCTCGAAACCTTTATCTGGTTCGAAGACAACGTCGGCAAGCAGCTGCACAGCGTGCTGCTGCGCGCCGCCCAGCGCGGCGTCAAAATTGAAGTGCTGCTGGATGGCTATGGCTCGCCGGACCTCAGCGATGCGTTCGTCAACGAACTGACCACCGCGGGGGTGGTGTTCCGCTACTACGATCCCGGCCCTCGCCTTTTCGGCATGCGGACCAACCTTTTCCGCAGGATGCACCGCAAAATTGTGGTGGTGGATGAGACGGTGGCGTTTGTCGGCGGCATTAACTACTCCGCGGAGCATATGTCCGACTACGGCCCGGAAGCGAAGCAGGATTACGCCATTCGCATTGAAGGCCCGGTAGTGCAGGACATTTTGCTGTTTGAGCTGGAGAACCTGCCGGGGAAAGAGGCCGTTCGCCGCTGGTGGCGACGACGTCATCGCCCGGAAGAGAACCGAAAGCCCGGCGAAGCGCAGGCCCTTTTCGTCTGGCGTGATAACGGCGAGCACCGGGACGATATCGAACGTCATTATCTCAAGATGCTCGCCAACGCGAAGCGCGAAGTGATTATTGCTAACGCCTACTTTTTCCCCGGCTATCGCCTGCTGCACGCCATGCGCAATGCGGCCAGGCGCGGGGTACGCGTGAAGCTGATTGTGCAGGGCGAACCGGATATGCCGATCGTCAAAGTCGGGGCGCGGCTGCTTTATAACTATCTGGTGAAGGGCGGCGTACAGATCTACGAATACCGCCGTCGGCCGCTGCACGGCAAAGTCGCGCTGATGGACGATCACTGGGCCACCGTGGGCTCCAGTAACCTCGATCCGCTGAGCCTGTCGCTGAATCTTGAAGCCAACCTGATCATTCACGATCGTCAGTTTAATCAGACCCTGCGGGATAACCTGCAGGCGCTAATCGTCAATGACTGCGTGCGTGTGGATGAGTCCATGGTTCCCAAACGCACCTGGTGGAACCTGGGCATCAGCGTGGTGGTGTTCCACTTTCTGCGGCATTTCCCGGCGATGGTCGGCTGGCTGCCGGCGCATACGCCGAAGCTGGCGCAGGTGGACCCGCCGGTACAACCCGAAATGGAAACCCAGGACCGCATAGAAGCGGAAGACGGAGGCAAACCCTGATGTCGAAATCGCATCCACGCTGGCGGCTGGCAAAAAAGATCCTGACATGGCTGTTTTTTATTGCGGTCGCGGTTCTGCTGGTGGTCTACGCGCAGAAAGTTGACTGGGAAGAGGTGTGGAAGGTTATCCGCAACTATAACCGGATGGTGCTGCTGGGCGCGACGGGGCTGGTTATCGTAAGCTACCTGATGTACGGCTGCTATGACCTGCTGGGTCGCGCCTACTGCGGCCACAAGCTGGCCAAACGTCAGGTGATGCTGGTGTCGTTTATCTGCTACGCCTTTAACCTGACGCTGAGCACCTGGGTCGGGGGGATTGGCATGCGCTATCGCCTCTACTCGCGGCTCGGCCTGCCGGGCGGGACCATCACGCGCATTTTCTCGTTAAGCATCACCACCAACTGGCTGGGCTATATTCTGCTCGGCGGGGTGATCTTCACCATCGGCGTGGTGCAGCTACCCGCGCACTGGTATATCGATGAGGCCACGCTGCGCATTCTGGGCATCGTACTCCTGCTGATTATCGCCGTTTATCTGTGGGCCTGCGCGTTTGCTAAACGCCGCCATATGACCATCAAGGGGCAAAAGCTGGTGCTGCCCTCGTGGAAGTTTGCGGTGCTGCAGATGGCGGTCTCCAGCGCCAACTGGATGGCGATGGGGGCCATTATCTGGCTGCTAATCGGCGAGGACGTGAACTACTTCTTCGTGCTGGGCGTGCTGCTGGTGAGCAGCATTGCCGGGGTGATTGTGCATATTCCGGCGGGGATCGGCGTGCTGGAAGCGGTGTTTATTGCCCTGCTAGCTGGGGAGCATGTCTCTCAGGGCACGATTATCGCGGCCCTGCTGGCGTACCGGATGCTGTATTACTTCCTGCCGCTGGCGCTGGCAACGGTCTGCTATCTGGTGCTGGAGAGCCGGGCGAAGAAGTTACGGGCGAAGAACGAGAAGGCGCTGGCGAAATAAAAGCAAAACGGCAACCTTGTTGCCGTTTTTAGTGTTTGTTCCCTCTCCCGTGGGAGAGGGTCAGGGTGAGGGCACCAGACAGCACCGCCACCCGGCAAAGCAATCTTAACGACGGTTGCCAAGAATTCGCAGCAGCATCAGGAACAGGTTGATGAAGTCCAGATAGAGCGTCAGTGCGCCCAGAATCGAGTATTTGCGCAGGTTGGAACTGTCGCGCACGTCGATCTGCTCACCGATGTTTTTCAGCTTCTGGGTGTCATAGGCCGTTAACCCCACGAAGAGCACCACCCCGATATAGGTCACAGCCCACATCAGCGCGTCGCTCTTCAGCCACAGGTTCACCAGCGACGCCAGCACAATCCCGATCAGCCCCATAAACAGCATGCTGCCGAAGCCGCTCAGATCGCGCTTCGTGGTGTAACCGTACAGGCTCATCGCACCAAACATCCCGCCGGTCACCACGAAGGTGCTGGCGATGGATGAATAGGTGTAAACGATGAAAATGCTGGAAAGCGTCAGGCCCGTTAGCGCCGAATAGAGCATAAACAGGGTCGTTGCCATGCCGGCACTCAGCTTGTGCACCAGACCAGAAAGCACAAACACCAGCGCCAGCTGCGCGATAATCAGCCCAAAGAAGGTGATTTTGCTGGAGAAGATAAACATCATCAGCTCCGGCGTGTTCGCTGCATACCACGCGATAAACGCGGTAAGCAGCAGGCCAACAGTCATCCAGCCATACACCTGAGCCATATACGTCTGCAGGCCGCTACGGGTCTGCTGTACTATTGAATCGGAACGCGGAAATCGGTCCATGATTCACTCCTGATTAAGATTAAGTAGACACACTCGTTAAGAGTAACACATCCACGTAAACCAACTACCAACGGCTGGCGGCCTGCTTATCGCTGTCGCGAGATTCTACCCAGCGATCCCCTTCCGGCGTGGCTTCGCGCTTCCAGAATGGAGCTTTGGTTTTGAGGAAATCCATAATGAACTCCCCTGCCGCAAACGCGCTGCCTCGGTGGGCGCTGGTAACGCCGACGAAGACAATCTCCTCGCCGGGCCACATCTCGCCGATGCGGTGAATAACCGTGACTCGCCCGAGCGGCCAGCGGCCTCGCGCCTCGTCGACAATCTCCGCCAGCGATTTCTCGGTCATCCCCGGATAGTGCTCCAGCGTCAGTGCCTTCACGCTGTCGCCGAGGTTGTGGTTGCGCACCTTGCCGGTAAAGGTCACGACCGCGCCGTCTTCATCGCGTTCCGCCAGCCAGCCGTATTCGGTCCCGACGTTAAAACGCTCATGACTCACCAGAATTCGGGTTTCAGCCATCTTAGCCCCCTGTCACCGGCGGGAAGAAGGCCACTTCATCCCCTGCGTTCAGCGGATGGGTGAATTCCACCAGCGTCTGGTTAACGGCGGCCAGCAGCTTGCCTTCGTCGAGCGCCAGCGCCCAGCGGTCGCTTTGTGCCGCCAGATGCGCGCGCAGGGCAGCGACGTTATCAAAAGACGCATCCAGCGTCAGGCTATCGGTATTCACCAGCTCGCGCACCTGCGCAAAAAAGAGCACTTTAATCATGGCTGTCCACCTTAAAATCACCGGATTTGCCGCCGCTTTTCGCCAGCAGACGCACCGGGCCAATCACCATATCTTTCTGCACCGCTTTGCACATGTCGTAGATGGTCAGCGCGGCAACGGAGGCCGCCGTCAGCGCCTCCATCTCCACGCCGGTTTTACCGGTTAAGCGGCAGAGTGACTCAATGCGCACGCGATTATGCTCCGGCTGCGCCTGCAGGTTCACTTCCACCTTGCTCAGCATCAGCGGATGGCACAGCGGAATGAGATCCCAGGTGCGTTTCGCGGCCTGAATTCCCGCGATGCGCGCGGTGGCAAAGACATCACCTTTGTGATGGCTGCCGTCGATAATCATCGTCAGGGTTTCCGGCAACATAGTGACGAACGCTTCTGCGCGCGCCTCGCGCACCGTTTCGGCTTTGGCGGAGACGTCAACCATATGCGCTTCACCGGCGGCGTTAATGTGGGTCAGTTGTGACATAGCTTATTTCTTTAAATGGGGATGGAAATTACACGGACGGGTACGGGCATCCAGCTGCGGGGCGATGATGTTTTCCCACGCGGTGCGGCAGGCTTTGGTCGAGCCCGGCATGGCGAAAATCAGGGTTTTGTTAGCCACCCCGGCAACGGCGCGCGACTGAAGCGTGGAGGTACCAATCTCTTCAAAGGAGAGCATGCGGAACACTTCACCGAAGCCTTCCACCTCGCGGTCGAACAGCGGGATTAGCGCTTCGGGGGCCTGATCGCCTGCGGTAAAGCCGGTGCCGCCGGTGATCAGCACCACCTGAACTTCATCGCTGGCGATCCACTGAGAGACCTGCGCGCGAATGGCGTAGCGGTTCTCCTTCACGATCGCTTTATCAACGATGCTATGCCCCGCGTCATGGGCCGCATCGCGCAGCCAGTGGCCGGAGGTATCATCCTCTTCGCCACGGCGGTCGGAAACGGTAAGAATAGCAATGCGTGTCGGGATAAATTCTGCGCTTACCTGACTCATCTTCTGATTCCTTCTTAAGCCTGATTACCCGCCGATGTAGGACAGGTTCTGAGTAATACCGGTATTGCCCTGATGCAGGAAGTGGGTCTGTTTTTTATGCGTCAGCGCTTCAGAAATGCGTGCTTCAAGCGCGTCCTGCTGCGCATCGTCTTCAAGCAGATCGCGAAGGTCCACGCCGCCGTCGCCGAACAGGCAGAGATGGAGCTTGCCCACGGAGGAGACGCGCAGGCGGTTGCAGCTGGCACAGAAGTCTTTCTCGTAAGGCATGATAAGCCCAATTTCGCCTTCGTAATCAGGATGGCAGAAGACCTGCGCCGGACCGTCGCTGCGCTGGCGGATCTGGTGGATCCAGCCGCGTTTCAGCAGCTCGTCGCGCAGCACCATGCCGGAGATGTGATGGCGGCGAAACAGCTCGCTGCCCTCGCCGGTTTCCATTAGCTCAATAAAACGCAGTTGAATGGGACGGGATTGGATCCACGCCAGGAAAGTATCGAGCTGGTGATGGTTTACATCACGCATCAGCACCGTGTTGACTTTGACTTTTTCGAAGCCGGCCGCAAATGCCGCATCGATACCGTCCATGACCTGCTGGAATTTATCCTGGCCGGTGATGGCGTGGAACTGACGGGCATCCAGACTGTCCACGCTGACGTTAATGGCGGTTAGGCCCGCATCGCGCCAGGTGGCCACGTCGCGCGCCATACGGTAACCGTTGGTGGTCACCGCAATCTGGCGGATACGTTCGTTTTCACGCACGGCGGCAATGATGTCGGGGAAATCGCGGCGCAGCGAGGGTTCACCGCCGGTAAGGCGAACTTTTTCGGTGCCGAGCTCAGAGAAGGCGCGCGTGACGCGACGCACTTCATCCACGGAGAGAAAGCCGTTATTGGTAACGCTGCCCGGTTTATAGCCGTCGGGCAGGCAGTAAGTGCAACGGAAGTTGCACACATCGGTAATCGACAGACGTAAGTAATAAAACTTACGCGCGAAAGCATCAGTAAGTTGTGAAGCCATGTACACCTTTCCAGATCGGGAGGCACAGTCATTTCTTTCTGTACCCTGGTGGCAAATTCGCCACGGCCAGAGCGCCATATCTTTCGACACAGGCACAAGGGCTAGAGTGTATGTTTTCATTTTTGAAAACGTGGTTAGGGCGATAGTAGCGCGGAAATTCTCACGGCGCCATTGTCGCTTTTCGCTATATAATTATGTATATAGCGAATCAATCCTGCATTTTCGCTACAGAATACCTAAAAACCGCATTTTCACATTGATATACGTCATTTTGTATCGGGTGAGGCATCGTCTTTTAGGGGTAGTTAGGTTACTGTTACGCGATCGAACGTGATAAGGAATACGTATGCGCAATCGCACTTTTGCGGATCTTGACCGAGTGGTCGCTCTTGGCGGAGGACACGGCTTAGGCCGGGTTATGTCCTCTTTGTCGTCGCTCGGCTCAAGGCTGACAGGGATAGTGACTACCACCGATAACGGCGGCTCAACCGGGCGCATTCGTCGTGCCGAAGGCGGCATTGCCTGGGGAGATATGCGCAACTGCCTGAACCAGTTAATTACCGAGCCGAGCGTCGCATCGGCGATGTTCGAGTACCGTTTTGGCGGAAATGGCGAACTTTCCGGGCATAACCTCGGAAATCTGATGTTAAAGGCATTGGATCACCTGAGCGTACGGCCTCTGGAAGCCATCAACTTGATCCGTAATCTGCTGAAAGTGGACGCATTCCTGATCCCCATGTCTGAACAACCGGTTGACTTGATGGCAATCGACGCCGAAGGGCATGAAGTTTACGGCGAGGTGAATATCGACCAGCTCATCCTGCCGCCAGCGGAGTTGATGACCTATCCGAGCGTGCCCGCCACGCGAGAAGCGGTGGAGGCCATCGGGGAAGCGGATCTTATCCTGATCGGTCCGGGAAGTTTTTACACCAGCCTGATGCCCATTCTGCTGGTGAAAGAGCTGGCGCAGGCGCTGCGCCGCACCCCAGCGCCAATGGTTTACATCGGTAACCTCGGGCGAGAGCTGAGCCCGGCAGCCGCAAGCCTGTCGCTGGCGGATAAACTCAATTTGATGGAGCATTACGTCGGTAAGAAGATCATTGACGGCGTGGTGGTTGGGCCGAAGGTAGATGTGTCCGGCATCGGCGATCGTGTGGTGATTCAGGAGCCGCTGGAGGCCTCAGACATCAAGTATCGCCATGACCGCCATCTGCTGCGCGAGGCGCTGGAGAAGGCGATTCAGGCGCTGGGCTGACAAAAAATCCCGGTGGCGCTGCGCTTAGCGGAGCGACAAAAGGCGCGAATCCCGCAGGCCCGGTAAGCGCAGCGCCACCGGGCAAAACTAACCTATGATGCCGCGATAAACAGATCCCGCAGCTGATGAAGCTGGTCGCGGATCTGCGCCGCCTCTTCGAACTCCAGGTTCTGCGCGTGCTGCATCATCTGCCCTTCCAGCTCGTGGATTTTCTGCTGCAGCGCTTTCGGCGTCAGCACGACGGTATCTTCTTCCACCACTGAACGCGCCTTGCCGCGGCCTTTCGCTTTGGTTTTGGCAATGTTCTGACCCAGCGCCAGAATATCCACCACCTTCTTGTTCAGCCCCTGCGGCGTAATGCCGTGTTCTTCGTTGTAGCGCTGCTGTTTCTCGCGGCGTCGTTCCGTCTCGCCAATCGCTTTCGCCATCGACGGGGTAATTTTGTCACCGTACAGAATCGCTTTACCGTTGACGTTACGCGCGGCGCGGCCAATAGTCTGGATCAGCGAACGCTCGGAACGCAGGAAACCCTCTTTGTCCGCATCCAGAATCGCCACCAGCGAGACTTCCGGCATGTCCAGACCTTCTCGCAGCAGGTTGATCCCCACCAGCACGTCAAACTCGCCCAGACGCAGATCGCGGATAATCTCCATGCGCTCCACGGTGTCGATATCCGAATGCAGATAACGCACCTTCTCGCCGTGCTCTTCGAGATACTCGGTGAGGTCTTCCGCCATACGCTTGGTGAGCGTGGTCACCAGCACGCGCTCGTTAATGGCGGAACGGGCGCGGATCTCAGAGAGCAGGTCGTCCACCTGCGTCGCCACCGGACGCACCTCGATAATCGGGTCCAGCAATCCAGTCGGACGCACCACCTGGTCCACCACTTCATCGCCGGATTTTTCCAGCTCGTAGTTGCCCGGCGTGGCCGAGACGTAGATGGTTTGCGGCGCCAGCGCCTCAAATTCTTCAAACTTCATCGGACGGTTATCCAGCGCTGACGGCAGGCGGAAACCGTACTCCACCAGCGTCTCTTTACGCGCCCGGTCGCCGCGGTACATCCCGCCGATCTGCGGGATCGTGACGTGGGATTCGTCGATCACCAGCAAACCGTCGGCCGGAAGGTAATCAAACAGCGTCGGCGGCGGCTCGCCGGGCCCGCGCCCGGAGAGGAAGCGCGAGTAGTTTTCGATGCCGGAGCAGTAGCCCAGCTCGTTCATCATCTCAAGATCAAACTGGGTACGCTGGCTCAGGCGCTGCTCTTCGAGCAGCTTATTGTTCGCCAGCAGAACCTTACGGCGTTCCGCCAGCTCCACTTTGATCTCTTCCATCGCCTGTACGATACGCTCGCGCGGCGTCACGTAGTGCGTTTTCGGGTAGATAGTGAAGCGCTGGATCACTGACTCAACGTGTCCGGTCAGCGGGTCGAAGAGCGACAGGCGCTCGACCTCCTCGTCAAACAGCTCGACGCGCAGCGCCATATCGTCCGATTCTGCCGGGAAGATGTCGATCACTTCGCCGCGCACGCGGAAGGTGCCGCGCTGGAAGGCCTGATCGTTGCGGGTGTACTGCAGCTCCGCCAGACGACGCAAAATCGCACGCTGGTCGATGATCATCCCCTGCGTCAGGTGCAGCATCATCTTGAGATAGAGATCCGGATCGCCAAGACCGTAGATCGCGGAAACCGAGGCGACGACCACCACATCACGACGCTCAAGAAGCGCCTTTGTGGCCGACAGTCGCATCTGCTCGATGTGTTCGTTCACCGAGGCATCCTTCTCGATGAAGGTGTCAGAGCTCGGCACATAGGCTTCAGGCTGGTAGTAATCGTAGTAGGAGACGAAATACTCCACCGCGTTTTCCGGGAAGAACTCTTTCATTTCGCCGTATAGCTGCGCCGCCAGGGTTTTATTGGGTGCCAGCACCATCGTTGGGCGCTGGAGATCCGCAATCACGTTGGCGATGGTGAACGTTTTACCCGAGCCGGTTACCCCCAGCAGCGTCTGGTGCGCCAGCCCATCTTCCAGCCCCTCTTCCAGACGACGGATCGCCTCAGGCTGATCGCCTGATGGACGGAAAGCAGAATTCAATTTGAACGGTTTACTCATGGGCGACAACCTGATGACGTTATAAGCGGCAGGTGTGTAATTTTACTCCTTGTTGCCAGGAATGCCAGTAAAAAACACTGGATGAAAAACCAGTGGCATGTCAGGATATTTATCATAGCGCCTGAATGATTAGCGCGATAGCGGCCAAAATTTGGACAGTGGCAACATAAAACACCAGTCAGGTCAGGTTATCCCCAGAACTTTTTCTTTTTTAACATTTGTCAAGCCAGGTAATGATAGTTTTGTGGCAAGGGGTGACACTTTCATGACGGGAATTGCTTTTATTTAAGCAATTAAAAAATAAACGATATTTTCTAAAGCCGCGTTTCGCGTCAATTTGGGCGAAAGCCGCGTCTTCTCTCGCTTATCGCGTGTTTTCTAACTCTAATGCACATGGTTATCCACAGGAATAGTGGATAACTGCTTCCAGCCCATACAGACTGGCGCTCTGCAAATTCCCGGATTTTCCCACGAGACGGCGACAAAAAATTTTTATAGCTATTTTTTGCTGATTAACAGTTGCGTCATTCATAACCAACCGATGGGATCTTGCTCACATTTTCATCATTTCGGGTTCTGCACCACAACTCATCACCGGCGGCACCGTCAATGTGCAATCCGGTTTTTTATAAACCGCTTTCCGGTGACTTATTCCTAAAAAAGTCGCTTTTTTAATCACTTTCCGCTTTATGGCAGGGGTTTTGCAGAATCAACAGCGAGCCTCACCTACACACATTTTTAAGGAGAGAAAGATGTTGAGTCTGCGTGCTGTGAATCAGTTTTACGGAAGTCAACATACGCTATGGAATGTGGATTTAGATTTTCCGCAAGGGATGTGTACAGGCGTCGTTGGCCTGCCGGGCATGGGGAAAACCACCCTAATGAATTGCATCGCCGGGAAGGTGCCTGTCGAAAGCGGCAGCATCATCTGGTATGAGGCGGGCGCGCCGCCGCGTGATTTGCTAAACCCGCCGCCAGAACAGCGTTCCGGGCCGGAAATTGGCTATGTCTCGCAGGACAGGCGGATCTTCTCCCAGCTAACGATTGAGGAGAACCTGCATATCGCCATGCGCGCGACGGGGAAACCTAACCCGAACGCAAAAAATGACGTTTACGACCTGTTTCCGGCGCTCTATGGGGTGCGACAGACCCGTGCCAACACGCTCTCTCCGGACGACCAGTATCAGCTGGCGCTGGCTAATGCGCTGGTGAACCGTCCTCCCCTGCTGATCCTCGATGAGCCCCTGCACGGCGCAGGACACAGCTTCGCCCAGAAGCTGGGGCAGCTTCTGGTGCGCTTAAATCGGGAGTTAGGTATGACGGTGCTGTTAGCGGAGCAGCAGCTGTCGTTTATCCGCCGGGTGGCTGACCGTTTCTGTATGCTCTATCGCGGGCGTAACGTGGCGCAGGGCCACGTTAACGAACTGGATGACGAGCTTATCGCGCACTGGATGTCGCGGGAAGCAAGACGCTGAGATCGAGATAACGCCCGGTTTCGATATTTTCCGCGCCGTCAGCAAGCCAGGGGATCTCCCCGAGGCACGGCGCGGGAAGGACGCGCCTGAGCGTCGCCAGATACTCCTGATGGCGTTTACCCGGCGCAACAACGTCGTTGGCTATCCAGCCCGCCAGACGCAGTCCGGCCTGCTGTACGGCCTGCGCGGTCAACATGGCGTGATTGATGCAGCCCAGCTTGACGCCGACGACCAGAATGACCGGAAGCTGCTCGGACTTCACCCAGTCGGCAAACGTCTGCGTGTCCGAAAGCGGCGTAAACCAGCCGCCAGCCCCTTCAACCAGCACCCAGTCGGCCTGATTATCCAGCGTCCGCAATCCGGCGGACAGCACGGCGAAATCAATAGGACGACCTTCATCGGCGCTGATAATGTGCGGCGAGGTCGGCTCGGCAAAAGTGTACGGATTCACCGCGGAATAGGCGAGTTCAAGGGTGCTGTTACGCTGGAGCGCCAGCGCGTCGGTGTTGCGTAACCCTTCCGCCGTCATCTCGCTGCCGGACGCCACTGGCTTATATCCGGCGGTGTTTTTCCCGAGCAGCCGTGCCGCCTGCAGCAGCGCCGAGCTGGCCACCGTTTTACCCACTTCTGTGTCCGTGCCGGTGACAAAATAACGTTCAGTCACGTTCGATAATCCCATGAAAAAGTTGATAGGAGAGCGGGAATTGCCCCCGCTGCTGCGGCCAGGCCAGCTCAAGGCGCTGCAGCTGACCGCGGGTGAGCGGTTTTTTCTCGCGTCCGGTATGCAGGTGCGTGGCGCCTATGCCCTTCAGCGAACGCATGGCGCTGAACGCATCGCTAAAATTGAGCGTGATGGTCTGCACCACGCTGCGTGAGCGCCAGCCTGCCAGCGCCTGCGTCACCTGCTCATGTGATAAAAAGCGGTTAGCGTGCGGCTGTTCATCGACTGCCTGCCAGGCCTGATTCAGCTCCGGCAGCGAACTTTCCAGCAAGGTGGTAAACGCCACCTTCCCGCCCGGTCGCGCGACGCGATAAAGCTCGCGCAAGGCCTGCGGCAGGCTGCTGCACCACTGAACCGCCAGATGGCTCCAGACCAGATCAAACTGCGCGTCCGCCAGCGGGATCGCCTCGATATCGGCCAGCAGATAGCGATGCGCCGCCTGCTGCTGGCGCGCCTCTTCAAGCATCTGGGCTGAAAGATCGATAGCCGTCACCTGGCTTCCCGCCCCGCGCCAGTAGCGGCTGTTGCTGCCGGGACCACAGCCGGCGTCCAGCACCTGTGGAAAACGGTTCTCGCCAAGCGCGGCCAGAAGCCCCTGCGCGCTCAGACGCTGCAGCTCATCATGCTGCGAATAGCTCTGCGCGGCGCGGCCAAATGCCGCCGCGATGGCCTGCTTATTCACCGGCATCATGGAGCGCCTCCAGCAACGTCTGGATATCCTGTCGTTCATGCGCCGCCGTCAGGGTTAAGCGCAGACGCGCCGTGCCGGGTGGGACGGTTGGCGGTCGGATGGCGGTAACCCACATGCCGCGCTGGCGCAGCGCCTGTGCCAGCGCCAGCGCGCGGCCGTTTTCTCCGACAATCACCGGCTGGATAGCGCTCTGCGAATCGGGGCTGTGGAAGGGCAGCGCCGCTAATCCCTGACGGAAGCGGGCAACATGCTCTGCCAGCCGCTGGCGACGTTCATCCCCTTCCGCGCTGCGTATCACAGCCAGCGACGCAGACAGCGCAACGGCCTGCGCCGGGGGCATGCTGGTGCTGTAAATCAAATGCCGGGCAAACTGCAGCAGATAGTCTGCGACGGATTCGCTGCACAGCACGGCGGCGCCGCTAACGCCAAAGCCCTTGCCAAAGGTGACAATCAGCAGTTCAGGCTTCACGTTTTGCTGATACGCGCTTCCGCGCCCTTCGTCGCCCATCACGCCAGTGCCGTGGGCATCGTCCACCAGCAGCCAGGCATTCTGTCGCTTTGCGGCCTCGTGCAGCGCGGCAAGCGGCGCGCTGTCGCCGTCCATGCTGAACACTCCTTCGGTGACAGCCAGCTGTTGTCCTTCGCAGGGTTTATCCAGCAGCGCTGCGAGCTGTCCCGCATCGTTATGGGCAAAACGCCGCAGCTGAGCCGGGCTTAAATTTGCAGCCTCCAGCAGCGAGGCGTGGCTCAGGCGGTCGGCGACAATGCGGTCCTCTTTTTCCATCAGGGCGGTAATAATCGCCTGATTGGCGGCAAAGCCGGAGATAAACAGCAGCGCGCGCGGGTAGCCCAGCCAGTCGGCAAGCTCCTCTTCCAGCGCATGATGCGCCGTAGTGTACCCGCTGACGTGCCCCGATCCGCCGCTGCCCACGCCAAATCGCTCCGCGCCCTGCTGCCAGGCGCGGATGATGGCCGGATGCTGGCTCAGCCCGAGATAATCGTTGCTTGAGAAATTACAAAACTGCCGCCCCTCGCGGGTAAGAAAACGGCCCGCGCCGTTTTCCACCACCCTGCGAACGCGAAATGCCTCTGCCGCCCGACGGTCGTCGAGCGCAGAGTTGATACGTGCCTGCCAGGTCATACGGCTGCCGCGTTGTAGAACTGTTCGGTGTCGGCGTTGAAAATCTGCTGCTCCAGCTGCTGCTGTTGCTCGTTATCGCCCGTCAGCACTTCGGTCTGATGCGGGTTCAACCCCAGCTTGCGGAACAGCTGAACGTCTTTATCCTCTTCCGGGTTCGGCGTGGTCAGCAGCTTGCAGCCGTAGAAGATGGAGTTGGCTCCGGCCATAAAGCACATCGCCTGGGTCTGCTCGTTCATCTGCTCGCGACCCGCTGAGAGGCGAACGTAAGACGTTGGCATCATGATACGCGCCACCGCGATGGTACGGATAAAATCAAACGCATCCACGTCGTCGTTGTCCGCCAGCGGCGTGCCCTTGACCTTCACCAGCATGTTGATCGGCACGCTTTCCGGCGGGGTCGGCAGGTTCGCCAGCTGCAGCAGCAGGCCCGCGCGGTCTTTCACGGTTTCTCCTAAGCCCACGATGCCGCCGGAGCAGACCTTAATCCCCGCGTCACGCACTTTATCCAGCGTATCCAGACGCTCCTGGTAGGTACGCGTGGTGATGATGTTGCCGTAAAATTCCGGCGAGGTGTCGAGGTTGTGGTTGTAGTAATCCAGCCCCGCCGCCGAGAGGCGCTGCGCCTGCTCCTCGTTGAGCGTACCCAGGGTCATGCAGGCTTCGAGACCCATCTCCTTCACGCCCTTCACCATCTGCTCCAGATACGGCATGTCGCGATCGTGCGGGTTCTTCCACGCCGCGCCCATGCAGAAGCGGGTCGAGCCGGCGTTTTTCGCCTTGCGCGCGGAGTCAAGGACCTGTTCGACCTCCATCAGGCGCTCTGACTCCAGGCCGGTTTTGTAGCGCGCGCTCTGCGGGCAATATTTGCAGTCTTCGGGGCAGGCGCCGGTCTTGATCGACAGCAGCGTGCTGACCTGAACATGGCGAGGATCGAAATGCTGACGATGCACCTGTTGGGCTTCGAACATCAGCTCAAGGAAAGGTTTGTTGAATAATTCAGTAACTTGCGACATCGTCCAGCGTGCGTGGTGAGCCATCGGGCTTCTCCAAAGGGTTTTGTTAATTTTCGGTTCGGTTTATACTCGTAAACCTAAAACTTTTCAAAATGGTTTACAAGTCGATTATGACCCAGGACGATCTCGCCTTCGACAAGCAGCATATCTGGCACCCTTACACCTCCACCACCCGCCCCCTTCCCGTCTATCCGGTAGCCTCCGCCCACGGCTGCGAGCTGCACCTCGCCAGCGGCGAGCGGCTCGTTGACGGCATGTCTTCGTGGTGGGCGGCGATTCACGGGTACAACCACCCGCGCCTGAATGCGGCGATGAAGGCCCAGATTGACCAGATGTCGCACGTGATGTTTGGCGGGATCACCCATCAGCCCGCGGTGGATTTATGCCGTCGTCTGGTGGCGATGACGCCTGAATCGCTGGAGTGCGTATTCCTGGCAGATTCCGGCTCCGTGGCGGTGGAAGTGGCGATGAAAATGGCGCTGCAGTACTGGCACGCCAGAGGCGAAACGCGCCAGCGGTTCCTCACCTTCCGCAACGGCTATCACGGGGATACCTTCGGAGCGATGTCGGTTTGCGATCCGGACAACTCCATGCACAGCCTGTGGAAGGGGTATCTGCCGGAAAACCTGTTTGCCCCTGCGCCGCAGAGCCGCTTCGACGGCGAGTGGAACGAGATGGACATGGTCGGCTTCGCGCGGCTGATGGCGGCGCATCGTCATGAGATTGCCGCCGTGATCCTTGAGCCTATTGTGCAAGGCGCGGGCGGAATGAGGATGTACCACCCGGAATGGCTGAGGCGTATTCGCAGGATGTGCGACCGCGAGGGCATTCTGCTGATTGCCGATGAGATCGCCACCGGCTTTGGCCGCACCGGCAAGCTGTTTGCCTGCGAACATGCGGGCATTGCGCCGGATATTCTGTGTCTGGGTAAAGCGCTGACGGGCGGCACCATGACGCTCTCCGCCACGCTCACGACCCGCCAGGTGGCCGACACCATCAGCGACGGCGAAGCCGGCTGCTTTATGCACGGCCCGACGTTTATGGGTAACCCGCTGGCCTGCGCCGTGGCGAGTGAAAGCCTTGCGATTCTGGAGAGCGGCGAGTGGCAGACGCAGGTTGCGGCGATTGAGGCGCAGCTGAAAACGGAGCTGAGCGCCGCCTCGGGCGCGAATTTCGTGGCGGACGTGCGCGTGCTGGGCGCCATCGGGGTGATTGAAACCACCCATCCGGTGAATATGGCGGCGCTGCAGCGCTTCTTTGTGGACCAGGGCGTGTGGGTGCGGCCTTTCGGCAAGCTTATCTATCTGATGCCGCCGTACAGCATCACGCCAGAGCAGCTTCGAAAATTAACCGACGCGGTTGTAACAGCCGTTAACATTCCCGCGCATTTCATGATTTAACCCAATGCATTACACTTGCTGAACGAGCGATCAACGAGGGTAAACCGTATGAAAATCATCAGTAAAGATCTGCGCGACGGCGAAAAACTCCCGGAACGGCACGTTTTCAACGGCATGGGGTATCAGGGCGATAACATCTCCCCGCACCTGGCGTGGGACGAGGTTCCGGCAGGCACCAAAAGCTTTGTCGTGACCTGCTACGACCCGGATGCGCCAACCGGTTCCGGATGGTGGCACTGGATTGTGGCGAACCTCCCTGCCGACACGCGCGTCCTGCCGCAGGGTTCCGGTTCAGACCTGGTTGCCCTGCCTGAAGGTGCCATTCAGACGCGCACCGATTTTGGTAAAGCGGGCTACGGCGGCGCGGCGCCACCAAAAGGGGAAACTCACCGCTATATCTTCACGGTGCACGCGCTGGATGTGGACAAGATTGAGGTCGATGAAGGCGCGAGCGGCGCAATGGTCGGGTTTAACGTGCATTTCCATTCGCTGGGGAGCGCGTCGATTACGGCGATGTATTCCTGAAAAAAGCCGGGTGGCGGCTACGCCTTACCCGGCCTGGATTTCGCATTCGTAGGCCCGGTAAGCGCAGCGCCACCGGGCAAAAAAATCACAGTACCGAAGGTAACAGCCCCACCAGCCGCCCTTCTTCCAGAAGCTGCATCGCCTTATCAATATCCGGGGCAAAGAAGCGGTCGTCATCGTAATGCGTGACGTGCTCGCGCAGCACCTGACGCGCCTGCTCCAGCAGCGGGCTGGATTTTAGCCCTTCACGCAGATCGATACCCTGACTTGCCGCCAGCCATTCCACCGCCAGCACGCCGCGGGTGTTGGAGGCCATTTCCCAGAGACGACGCCCGGCAGCCGGTGCCATCGAAACGTGATCTTCCTGATTCGCCGAGGTAGGCAGGCTGTCCACGCTGTGCGGATGCGACAGCGCCTTGTTCTCGCTTGCCAGCGCTGCGGCCGTTACCTGAGCGATCATAAAGCCCGAGTTGACCCCGCCGTTACGCACCAGGAACGGTGGCAGCTGGGACATGTGTTTATCCATCATCAGCGCGATACGGCGCTCGGACAACGCGCCGACTTCGGCAATCGCCAGCGCGATATTATCCGCCGCCATTGCCACAGGCTCGGCGTGGAAATTACCGCCGGAGACCACCTCGTTTTCCTGGGCGAACACCAGCGGGTTATCGGACACCGCGTTGGCCTCCACCAGCAGGACCTCCGCCGCCTGGCGCAGCTGCGTCAGGCACGCGCCCATCACCTGCGGCTGGCAGCGCAGGGAATACGGATCCTGCACCTTTTCGCAGTTATGGTGTGAATCGGCAATTTCGCTGGTGTCGGTAAGCACGTGACGGTACATCGCGGCGGCATCGATCTGCCCGCGCTGACCGCGCACCTCGTGGATGCGGGCATCGAACGGGCGACGCGAGCCCAGCACCGCTTCGGTGGTCAGCGCACCGCACACCACCGCCGAGGCAAACAGATCTTCCGCTTCAAACAGGCCGCGCAGCGCGAAAGCTGTCGATGCCTGCGTGCCGTTCAGCAGCGCCAGCCCCTCTTTCGCCGCCAGCGTGATCGGCGTTAACCCGGCTTTTTTCAGCGCCTCTTTCGCCGGAAGCCACTCGCCCTGCCAGCGCGCTTTGCCTTCACCCAGCAGCAGCAGCGACATGTGCGCCAGCGGCGCGAGATCGCCGGAGGCCCCGACGGAGCCCTTCGCCGGGATCCACGGATAGACCTCCGCATTCACCAGCGCCATCAGCGCCTGGATCACGCTCAGGCGAATGCCGGAGAAACCGCGCGCCAGGCTGTTGATTTTGAGTACCATCATCAGACGGACAATCTCATCGTCAAGCGGCTGGCCAACGCCCGCCGCATGCGACAGCACCAGCGAACGCTGCAGGTTTTCCAGATCGTGCGTCGCGATGCGGGTCTGCGCCAGCAGCCCAAAGCCGGTGTTAATCCCGTAAGCCGTGCGCCCTTCGGCAACGATGGCTTCAACGCAGGCGACGCTGTCGTTAATGGCGGCGTGGGCACTTTCATCAAGCGAAAGGGTGACCGGCTGACGCCAGACGTTACGCAGCTGTTTAAGCGTCAGCGAGCCGGGAGTGAGTGTTAACGCGTTCATTCATGCTTTCCTTGTGTGGCAGGGATCATCGGCAGGTTAAGGCCCTGCTCTTTGGCACAGTCAATGGCAATCTCGTAACCCGCATCCGCGTGACGCATCACGCCGGTTGCCGGGTCGTTGTGCAGCACGCGAGCGATACGCGCGGCGGCTTCATCCGTTCCGTCACAGACAATAACCATCCCGGAATGCTGGGAGAAGCCCATCCCCACGCCACCGCCGTGGTGCAGTGACACCCAGGTCGCGCCGCTGGCGGTATTCAGCAGAGCGTTCAGGAGCGGCCAGTCGGAGACCGCATCCGAGCCGTCGCGCATGGCTTCCGTTTCGCGGTTCGGGCTGGCAACGGAGCCGGAGTCCAGGTGGTCGCGGCCAATGACGATCGGCGCGGAAACTTCACCGCTGCGCACCATTTCGTTAAAGGCCAGACCCAGCTTTTGCCGCCACTCCAGCCCTACCCAGCAAATACGCGCCGGCAGGCCCTGGAAGTTAATGCGCTCGCGGGCCATGTCCAGCCAGCGATGCAGATGTTCGTCATCGGCGACGATCTCCTTCACTTTGGCGTCAGTTTTGTAGATATCCTCCGGGTCACCGGACAGGGCAACCCAGCGGAACGGACCGATACCGCGGCAGAACAGCGGACGGATATAGGCCGGAACGAAGCCGGGGAAGTCGAAGGCGTTATTTACGCCCATCTCTTTCGCCATCTGGCGAATGTTGTTGCCGTAATCAAAGGTCGGAATGCCCATCTGGCTGAAAGCCAGCATGGCGGAGACGTGCTCGGCCATGGAGCGCTTCGCGGCAAGCACCGTGCCTTCCGGATCGGTTTCCGCTTTTTGCTGATAGGCTTCCCACGTCCAGCCTTTCGGCAGGTAACCGTGCAGCGGGTCATGGGCGCTGGTCTGGTCGGTGACCAGATCCGGACGCACGCCTCGGGCGACGAGTTCAGGAAGAATGTCCGCCGCGTTGCCGCACAGGGCAATCGACACCGCTTTGCCTTCGGACGTGTATTTTTTGATGCGCGCCAGCGCGTCATCGAGATTCTCGGCCTGTTCGTCGACGTAACGGGTACGCAGACGGAAATCAATGCGGCTCTGCTGGCACTCTATGTTCAGCGAGCACGCGCCGGCCAGCGTGGCGGCCAGCGGCTGCGCGCCGCCCATGCCGCCGAGACCTGCTGTGAGCACCCAGCGGCCTTTCAGCGAGCCGTTGTAGTGCTGGCGACCGGCTTCCACGAAGGTCTCGTAGGTGCCCTGCACGATCCCCTGGCTGCCGATGTAGATCCAGCTCCCGGCGGTCATCTGGCCATACATCGCCAGCCCTTTGGCGTCGAGTTCGTTGAAGTGCTCCCAGGTGGCCCAGTGCGGCACGAGGTTAGAGTTGGCGATCAGCACGCGGGGGGCGTTTTTGTGGGTTTTGAACACGCCCACCGGCTTGCCGGACTGCACCAGCAGAGTTTCGTCGTGTTCGAGTTCGGTCAGGGATTTTACAATTGCGTCATAGCATTCCCAGTTGCGCGCGGCGCGGCCTATGCCGCCGTACACCACCAGCTCGTGGGGGTTTTCCGCCACCTCAGGATCAAGGTTGTTCATCAACATGCGCAGCGGGGCTTCGGTGAGCCAGCTTTTGGCAGTAAGGGTGGTGCCGCGCGCGGCGCGGACATCCTGCTGGCGGTATTTACCTGACGACATTGTGTGCTCCTCATACGGGACAGATGATGCATTTAGATATACTTGTATAGACAAGCACACACAAGGCCAGATTTAACAAAAAAGATACAATTTTGTTATATTGCGTTAGCGATCACGCTTATAAAACTTATGACATAAAGTGGCCCTGCAGCCGGTAACGGTTCCCCGGGAAAAGCAGCCGGGCATGCGACACAATGTGCGACGAGGACCAGGTTCGACGGCGGATCAGCAGGCACGGGTCGTGCTCTTTAATCCGCAGCCGTTCGCACTCCTGCGGCGTCGCGCGCACGGCTTCGACTATGTGCTCCCCTTCCGTCAGCGGTGCGACGAGCGAGAGGTAGGCGTGCGGCGTGGTCTGGGTGTAATCCTGATTCAGATAGTCCGGTATCCGTTCAGCGTTCACGCAGCGATCTTCAATCTGCACCGGAATGTCGTTCTCAAAATGCACCATCACCGAGTGGAAGATCCGGCTGCCTTCTTTAACATTCAGCTCTACCGCCTGCTCGGCGCTGGCCTGGGTCTCTTCGAGCACCAGTACCTCACAGCGGTGCTGGTGATTACGCGCGGCAATTTCGTCCGCAATACTGCGGATTTCAAACAGGGCAGATTGCCCTTTCGGTTCCGCCACAAACGTCCCCACGCCCTGCAGGCGCACCAGAAGCCCTTCGTCAGTCAGCTCGCGCAGCGCCCGGTTGATGGTCATCCGGCTAAAGCCAAACTGCGCCACCAGATCGGCCTCCGAGGGAATGCGGTCGTGCGGGCGCCAGACGCCGGTGGCGATTTTTTCGCTGATCGCCTGCTTCACCTTTTCGTAGAAAGGCGCGGGAGGGCTCGACTGCGGCAGGGGTGAGCGTGAAAACATCGTGACTCCTTGAATAGTGTTATGCCCACCAGTGAGCAATTTGCCAGGCCAGACGGGCGGCAAGCTTTGCGCCCTGCCCGTCCCGATCGAACTGCGGGTTAAACTCTACCAGATCGGCGGCCTGTAGCTTACCGCTGCGGCAGATTTGTTCGATAACCGGGAGAAGATCCAGCGCCGGTATGCCTAACGCGGCCGGCGCGGACACGGCAGGCATTTCGCTGGCGGGCAGGACGTCCAGATCGATCGTCAGATAGATACGATCGGCCTGGGCCAGCACCTTTTCCAGCGCGGATAGCGCATCGCGCCTGAAATGGAGATCTTCCACCAGCGTGACGTTCAGGCGTTCGGCCTCATCCCACAACGCCTGCGTGTTGGCCGCCCGGCTCACGCCAAAGCAGGCGTACTGAAATGCCCGCCCGCGCTCATCGCAGTAGTGCGCCAGCTGGCGAAACGGCGTGCCGGACGTCGCCCGCTCGGCCTTGCGCAGATCGAGATGGGCATCAAGATTGATAATGACAACCCGCTCGTCCGGAAAGGCGTCCAGAACGCCGCGACCGTGCGCCCACGCGGTTTCGTGTCCGCCGCCAAAGATCAGCGTGCGCATCCCGGACCGCTGGCATGACGTCACGGCATCGCTTAACGCCTGCTGTGCCGCCTCAAGCTCGTCACCTTCAACGTAAACCGACCCCATATCCGCCAGCCGATCGTGTCCCTCATGGCTGGCCATATTCGCCAGCGCCTTACGCAGCATATCCGGAGCCTGCACGGCACCGGGCCTGCCCAGATTGCGTTTTACGCCCGCATCACATTCAAAGCCTATCAGCGCAATGCCGGATGCCAGCGGCGTGAACTCTCCCTGCTGCTTTATCGTCTGGAAAATGCGCGTTGCGTTGCTGGCCTCGGCGCTGTCGTCGCGCCCCTGCCAGACCGTTTCTGCAACGGGCCGCCATAACTTCATACTGCCTCCCCACGGAAAATACGTTGATACAGCGGGTTGCGTCCCGGCTCGTAGACCATCTCTACCGGATGGTGAGCATCCCAGACGATGAAATCAGCGACAAACCCGGCCCGCAGCTGACCGTGGGTTGCACCACGGCCCAGCGCCTGCGCGGCATGGCGCGTGACGCCAGCCCAGGCTTCCTCGGGCGTCAGGCCAAACTGGACGCAGGCCATGTTCATCGCCAGATGCAGGCTGGCAAACGGGCTGGTGCCGGGGTTATAGTCGGTGGCGACCGCCATCGGCACACCCTGTTTTCTGAGCTGTTCAACCGGCGGACGCTGGCGTTCCTGCAGAAAATAGAATGCGCCCGGCAACAGGACCGCAACCGTGCCGCTTTGCGCCATCGCCTGAACGCCTGCGTCGTCAAGATATTCGATATGATCGGCAGAGAGTCCTTTATACCGGCTGACCAATGCCGCCCCCCCCTGATTCGACAGCTGCTCGACGTGCCCTTTCACCGGAATACCGAGCGCGGTTGCCGACTTGAAGAGGCGCTCGGTTTGCGACGGGGTAAAGCCGACGTTTTCACAGAACACGTCTACTGCTTCATATAACTCTTTTTGCCACAGCGTGGGCAATATCTCCTCACAGACCAGCGTGAGGTAGGCATCCGGATCCTGTCGGTATTCCGGCGGAACCGCATGGGCCGCCAGCAGCGTTGGGCTGATATCGATCGGATTATTGAGGCCCAGTTGGCGCGCGACCAGCAGCATCTTCTCTTCGGCCTCGGGGTTTAGACCGTATCCCGACTTGATTTCAACCGTAGTGACGCCTTCATTCATCAGTCGCTGAAGCCGCTGCTGCGCCAGCTTAAGCAGGGTTTCGGGCGAGCTGCTGCGGGTCGCCGTCACGGTAGCGTTAATTCCGCCCCCCTGGGCGCTGATGGTTTGATAAGAGACGCCGTTCAGACGCTGCTCCCACTCCGCCGCGCGATCGCCGCCAAATACAAGGTGGGTATGGCAGTCAATCAGGCCAGGCGTGACCAGACGCCCCTGGAGATCGACGCTGTGACGGTGTCCGGCCGGAATGTCAGATTCAGGGATCACGGCCAGGATAGTTTGACCCCTTACGACCAGGGCATGTTGCTCTTTCAGTCCATAGGGCGCAGATACGTCCGGCACCATCGTAGCCAGTCGCGCATTTCGCCATATCACATCGTCGGGATGAATCTGCTGCATGGGCATTCCACTTGTCATAGGTTGTATAGACATTTATTTGCATCCACCGTCTACTGTCAACCGCCTTGAAGGAAAATGTTAGTTATTTGTGATCACTTACTTGCCGCTCTCGGGCTAAAAATGGAACTTTTACCCTTTTTATCTTCCCGTTTCGCTCAACTTAGTATAAAAAAGCAGGCTATTTCGTCTGTCCCGTAAAGACTTGCATACCCAGGAGCTCTACCTTGAACATTTCCAGGATTTCCCGTCTGGCGTTAGCACTCGCCTTTGGCGTGACCTTATCCGCTTGCAGTTCAACACCACCGGATCAGCGACCTTCTGAGCAGGTTGCGCCCGGTACCGCCTCCCGCCCGATTTTGTCCGCTGATGAAGCGAAAAACTTCGACCGTGCACACTACTTCTCAGCGATGGATCCTAACGCTGCGCCGTGGACCCCGTCGTCTATTAATCTGCCGAAACAGCCTGACTTCGTGGTTGGCCCGGCGGGTGCGCAGGGCGTAACGCATACCTCAATTCAGGCTGCGGTTGATGCTGCCATCACTAAACACAGCGCGTCTCGACAGTACATCGCGATCCTGCCTGGTGAATATGAAGGCACCGTGTATGTTCCGGCGGCACCGGGCAGCATTACACTTTACGGTCTGGGCGAAAAAGCGATTGACGTAAAAATTGGCCTGGCGATTGATTCCGAAATCGACAGCAACACCTGGCGTCACCTGGTGAACCCGGCCGGTAAATATATGCCGGGCAAACCGGCGTGGTATATGTTTGATAACTGCCAGAGCAAGCGTTCCGCCACCATTGGCGTAATGTGCTCGGCGGTATTCTGGTCTCAGAATAACGGTCTGCAGCTGCAGAACCTGACCATTCAGAATACCCTGGGTGACAGCGTTGACGCCGGTAACCACCAGGCCGTTGCGCTGCGCAGCGATGGCGATAAGGTACAGATTAACAACGTCAACATTCTGGGCCGTCAGAACACCTTCTTCGTGACCAACAGCGGCGTGCAGAACACCCTGCAGAATAACCGTCTGACCCGTACCCTTGTGACCAACAGCTACGTTGAAGGTGACGTGGACCTGGTGTCCGGTCGCGGCGCGGTGGTGTTTGATAATACCGATTTCCGCGTGGTGAACTCACGTACTCAGCAGGAAGGTTACGTGTTTGCTCCGGCAACCCAGTCGAACCTCTTCTTCGGCTTCCTGGCCGTGAACAGCCGCTTTAATGCTGCCGGTGACGGCGTGGCGCAGCTGGGACGCTCCCTGGACGTGGACTCAGCCACCAACGGTCAGGTTGTGATCCGCGACAGCGTGATCAACGAAGGCTTCAACATGGCGAAACCGTGGGCGGATGCCGCGATCTCCAAACGTCCGTTCTCCGGCAACACCGGTGCGGTGGATGATAAAGGGAACGTGCAGCGCAACCTGAACGACGCTAACTTCAACCGCATGTGGGAATACAACAACCGCGGTCTGGGTAGCAAAGTGGTTGCTGAGCCGAAGCAGTAAGCTGTTTTGCCGGGTGCCGGCTTCGCCTTACCCGGCACACAGAGATAAAAAAACCTCGCATTCGCGAGGTTTTTTGTTTTAAGCCGCTTAGTGAGCGTTAACCACCACCCACATCGGCCCCTGGCCTACGGCGTAGCGCCCTTTCTCTTCCAGCAGCCCCTGCTCGCCTTTAATTTCATACAGCGCGATATGGTGGGATTTCTGCCCCGCCGCAATCAGGTATTTGCCGCTGTGATCGATATTAAAGCCGCGCGGCTGGGTTTCAGTCGGCTGGAAGCCTTCAACCGCCAGCACGCTGCCATCTTCGGAAACGCTAAACACGGTAATCAGGCTGGAGGTACGGTCGCAGGCGTACAGATGGCGGCCATCTGGCGTAATGTGGATATCCGCCGCCCAGCGGGTGTCGGAGAAATCAGACGGCATCATGTCCAGCGTCTGCACGCACTCAATCTGACCGTTTGGATCTTTCAGTTCCCATACGTCCACTGAGCTGTTCAGTTCGTTGACCACGTAGGCATACTGCTGGTTCGGGTGGAAGACCATATGACGCGGACCAGCGCCTTCAACAGTCGTAACTTCAGCTGGATTCTGTGCCACCAGGTGACCATCGTCGCTCAGGGTGAACAGGCAGATACGATCCTGCTTCAGCGCAGGTACCCACAGCGTGCGGTTATCCGGAGAGATATTCGCCGAGTGGCAGCCTTCCAGCCCTTCCACCACATCCACGGTTTCGACCGGAATACCATCTTCCAGACGCGTTACGCTGACGCAGCCCGCGTTATACGAGCCGCTGAAGACAAAGTTGCCTTTGCGATCGGTAGAGATATGGGTTGGGCTGCCCGGCAACGGGGCTTCAGCAGTGTACGTCAGCGCACCGTCGTCCGGAGAAATGCGATAGGCCAGCACGCGAAACTCCGGACGCACACCCACGTACAAGAAACGTTTATCCGGACTGATGACCATCGGTTGCACCTGGCCTGGCACATCAACAACCTGAACCAGCGTGAGTGTCCCTTCGGTATTTAAACGCCAGACGTGGATCTGCTGGCTTTCAGGACTGGCGGTATAAACGGTTTGTTTCATGAATATTCACTCCTCACTGCGCATGAAAGTAGTTAACTTTTGACGGTGAATGCTGAATTGTCGACAGGAATTTTGAAGCGTTCGCCTCTCGGTGTACCATCCCATCAAAACGTAAATTCAATATTAACCCGGAAAAACAGATGACCTCGCGTGTGATTGCTCTGGATTTAGACGGTACCTTACTGACGCCGCAAAAAACCCTTCTCCCCTCTTCTCTGGAAGCGCTTAAACGCGCGCAGGAAGCGGGATATCAACTCCTTATCGTAACGGGTCGACATCACGTTGCCATTCACCCTTTTTATCAGGCACTGGCGTTAGATACACCTGCAATTTGTTGTAATGGCACTTATCTGTATGATTATCAGGCAAAAAAGGTTTTAGAATCCGACCCGCTGCCGGTTCCCCAGGCGCTGCAACTGATTGATCTGCTGGATCAGCATGCCGTTCACGGCCTGATGTATGTGGATAACGCGATGGTCTACGAGCGCCCTACCGGCCACGTGGTGCGCACCAGCAACTGGGCGTTGTCCCTGCCTGAAGCGCAGCGTCCGGTCTTTACCCAAGTTTCCTCCCTGCGTCAGGCCGCCCAGGACGTTGAGGCTATCTGGAAATTCGCCCTGACGGATGAAGACACCACCAAGCTTAATGCCTTCGCGAAACACGTGGAACAGACGCTGGGTCTGGAGTGCGAATGGTCCTGGCACGATCAGGTGGATATTGCCCGCAAAGGCAACAGCAAAGGCAAGCGTCTGAAGCAGTATGTGGAATCGCAGGGC
The DNA here is from genome assembly GCF_034107425.1 of Enterobacter sp. 148H3. Lineage (NCBI taxonomy): Bacteria > Pseudomonadati > Pseudomonadota > Gammaproteobacteria > Enterobacterales > Enterobacteriaceae > Enterobacter > Enterobacter sp. 148H3. Next base: position 193,234 of record NZ_JAWNEI010000004.1, read on the forward strand.
TGGTCAATGCAGGACGCGATCGCCTTCGGCGACAACTACAACGACATCAGCATGCTGGAAGCTGCCGGTACGGGCGTGGCGATGGGCAATGCCGACGACGCGGTAAAAGCGCGCGCTAACGTGGTGATTGGCGACAACACCACCGACAGCATCGCGCAGTACATTTATACCCACCTGCTGTAATCAGGCGGTGATCGAGACGCTCTTAATTTGCGCGTAGAGCCACAGGCCGGGTTTGATCCCTAACTCATCCCTGGCCCACGGGCTGATGCGCGCCCAGAGCGTCCTGCTGCCGACCTCGAGCTTCACTTCCACCTGCCCGTTATCATCAAAACTTTCCGCCACTTTGGCGCGCAGGATATTTCGAATACTGGTTTGCAGCGGGGGCTGCAGCACCAGCGAGACGTCCGACGCCTGGATGCGAATACGCAGCGCGGACTGTAACGGCTTGTCGATCTTATTGACCCACAGGTGCTGATCGCCCAGCGCCAGCGCCGTCATCGCGTAGTGCGGATGATGTTCCAGGACGCTTACTTTCAGAATGCTGCTCTGCTGTTCCCGGGGCAACCAGGGGTGCATCACGCTGCTGCCCCACACCTCTTCCAGGTTGCCGAAGGCCTTGACGCTGCCCTCTTCCAGCACCAGCACCTTGTCGGCCAGATGGAGGATCTCATCCAGCGAATGGCTGACGTAGAGCATCGGAATATTAATTTCCCGCGTCAGGCGCTGTAGATAAGGCAGAAGTTCGCGTTTACGCGGAATATCCAGCGAGGCCAACGGTTCGTCGAGCAGCAGCAGTTCGGGTGCGGTCAGCAACGCGCGGCCAATGGCCACGCGCTGTTTTTCACCACCGGAGAGCGAGGATGGCAGCCTGTCGAGCAATGGCTCAATACCTAAAAGCGTCACCAGCTTATCAAACTGCCCGGCCATGCTTTTCGCCATGCCGTAACGCAGGTTGCCGCGCACGCTGTAGTGCGGGAACAAGCGCGCGTCCTGGAAAACATAGCCGATGCGGCGCTTATCCGGCGAGAGGTAAATTTTGTTCTCCACGTCATTCAGGACGCGGTCATTCAGAACAATACGGCCAGACTGCGGGCGGGTCAGGCCGCTGATGGCATTAATCAGCGACGTTTTTCCCGCTCCCGACACGCCAAAGATGGCGGTGATTCCGCTTGCCGGCAGCGTTTCGTTAAGCGTCAGGGTATGGTTTCCCAGCGTCTGGGTGAAATGGAGTTCCAGCATGCTTATTTCCCCATCCGCTCGCGGCTGAGCCGCGCCAGCCATTCAGACACCATCAGCGATGCCAGCGCCAGCACAATTGAAATAATACACAGCCGCGCCGCCGCGCCTTCACCGCCCGGCGTTTGAATCAGGGTATACATTGCCGACGGAATCGTCCGCGTCTCGCCGGGTATGTTCGACACAAACGTGATCGTCGCGCCAAACTCGCCGAGCGAGCGGGCGAAGGCGAGCACCGTCCCGACAATAATGCCGGGTAACGTCAGGGGCAGCGTGATGGTGAAAAAGACGCGCCAGCGCCCGGCGCCCAGCGTGCGGGCCGCCTGTTCAAGCTTCATGTCCACCCCTTCCAGCGCGAGACGTATCGCCCGCACCATCAGCGGGAATGACATCACCGCTGCCGCCAGTACCGCACCGCGCCAGCTAAAAGCGAACGTCAGCCCAAACCAGTCGTAGAGCTTCTCGCCGATAAAACCGCGTCGCCCCATCGAAATCAGCAGCAGGTAACCGACCACTACGGGCGGCAACACGAGCGGAAGATGAAGCACGCTGTCGAGCAGCGTTTTGCCGGGAAACTGACAGCGAACCAGTAGCCAGGCAAAGAAGATCCCAAAGGGCAAACTCAGCGCAACCGCCAGGGAAGAGACTTTAAGGCTCAGCAGAACAGCCTGCCATTCAGGATCGGTCAATATCATCAGTGAGTCGTAAATCCGTAACGTTTAAAGATAGCGGACGCTTCAGGCCCCTTCAGATAATCGCGGAAAGCCGTCACGGTCGCATTTTTATGTCCATCAACAATCGCAACAGGATATTCCACTTTCTTGTGGGAGTCTTCCGGGAACGTTGCCACCACTTTCACCCCCTTACTGGCTACGGCATCAGAGCCATACACAATGCCCAGCGGGGCTTCGTTGCGTTCCACCAGCGCCAGCGCGCCGCGCACGTCTTCGGCCGGGGCCAGCTTCGGCGACAACGTCTCCCATGCGCCCAGCTTTTGCAGCGCTTCTTTGGCATAAATCCCGGCCGGAACGTGCGCCGGGTCGCCCACCGCCAGACGGCCACCGTTCAGCAGGCTCGTCCAGTTGGTCTGTTTGTTGATAGTGATGTCCGCCTGCGCGCTGCCTTTTGGCGCCACGACAACCAGGCTATTCCCCAGCAGCGTTTCGCGGGTTGTCGCATCAATTGATTTCTTCTCCGCCGCGTAATCCATCCACTTCTGATCCGCCGAGATGAACAGATCCGCCGGTGCGCCCGCTTCTATCTGGCGAGCCAGCGTCGAGGAAGAGGCAAAAGAGGAGACCACCTCGACGTTTTTCTCTTTTTTATACGCCGCCGCAATATCCTGCAGCGCGTTAGTCAACGACGCCGCCGCAAAGACCGTGATTTTACCCTCGTCCGCCAGCGCGTGTCCGGTAAGGGAAAGCGTCAATGTTGCCCCTGCAAAAAGGCGTACCCATGAACGTGCCATCTGTAACTCCTGTGAGTAGCGTTATATACACATTAATATAACGATAACGTCAGGGAGATCCCAGCGTTTAATCGTACCGCTGAATGGGTAAACCGGTGTGATGCGTTAAATTATATCGGCGAAAACGGGAAAATCTTGAGAGCAAAACGCCCGGACAAGCCGGGCGTTTTGAGGGGAATCAATGCTGCTTTTTAGCCTGGTCTCTGTGACCAATGTTCGAAAAGACGTTGAACACTTCACCCAGGCCGTAGATGGCACCGAGGATGATGGCCATCACTACTGGTACCATGATCACGGCGAATACCAGACTTTTCAACAACTCTAACATGGTTTTCTCCAGATATTGTGAATGACTCATTCTACCCTGAATAGTGAGAAAAACATCCCCTTTTGTGCGGTACCCTTTGCGCCCTGCACCATTTGGGTCACAATACTCTTTTTGCCAGGACACTGTTATGCAGGCCGAAATTCTCCTCACTCTACGACTTCAGCAAAAGCTTTTCGCCGATCCGCGACGTATCGCCCTGCTTAAACAAATAGAACAAACGGGCTCGATTAGCCAGGGGGCGAAAAACGCGGGAATCAGCTATAAAAGCGCCTGGGACGCCATCAACGAGATGAACACCCTGAGCGAACACCCGCTGGTGGACAGAGCCACGGGCGGCAAAGGCGGCGGCGGTGCGATCGTGACGCGTTATGGCCAGCGCCTAATTCAGCTTTACGATCTGCTGGCGCAGATCCAGCAAAAAGCGTTTGATGTGTTGAGCGATGACGATAACGTTCCGCTGGACAGTTTGCTGGCCGCCATTTCCCGCTTCTCTTTACAAACCAGCGCCCGCAACCAGTGGTTTGGTACGGTGACGGCGCGCGACGATCTCCAGGTACAGCAGCATATTGAGATCCTGCTTGCCGATGGCACCACCCGTCTGAAAGCCGCCATAACGGCGCAGAGCGCAGAGCGTCTTGAGCTTGATGAAGGTAAAGAGGTGCTGGTGCTGCTGAAAGCGCCGTGGGTCACTATCACGCGCGATCCCGACGCGGCAAAGGCAGCAGATAACCAGCTGCCGGGCACAATCCGCCATATCGAACGCGGCCAGGCGCAATGCGAAGTGCTTATGACCCTGGCAGATGGGCAACCGCTTTGTGCGACCATACCGCTCAGCGAGTCGGACGACTTAGAAGAAGGTGCTGTCGTCACCGCTTATTTCAACGCGGACCGGATGATTATCGCCACTTTGTGCTGAGCACATTGACAATCGAACCGACAGTGCGTATCCCTGATATCTGGTGCTGCAAAAACAGGGATAAATCATGTCATCATTGCATATTTCGCAAGGCACGTTTCGTCTTAGCGATACCCGAACGCTAACGATTGCTGATTTGACGATTCGCGCGGGTGAAAGCTGGGCGTTTGTCGGCACTAACGGCAGCGGTAAATCCGCGCTGGCCCGCGCGCTGGCGGGAGAGCTCAACCTCCTCAAAGGCGAATACCAGAGCGACTTTACGCGCCTGACGCGCCTGTCGTTTGAACAACTGCAAAAGCTGGTCAGCGACGAGTGGCAGCGCAACAACACCGATTTACTCAGCCCTGGCGAAGACGATACCGGCCGTACGACGGCGGAAATTATTCAGGATGAAGTGAAGGATCCCGCCCGCTGCCAGCGCCTGGCAGAACAGTTCGGTATCACCCCTCTACTGAACCGGCGCTTTAAATACCTTTCGACCGGCGAGACGCGAAAAACGCTGCTTTGTCAGGCGCTGATGAGCGAACCTGAACTGCTTATTCTGGACGAACCGTTCGACGGTCTTGACGTGCAGTCCCGGGCGCAGCTGGCGTCTCTGCTGGCGTCGCTTAATCAGCAGGGATATACCCTCGTGCTGGTGCTTAACCGCTTCGATGAAATTCCGGAATTTATCCAGCACGCGGGCGTCCTGGCCGACTGTAACCTGACCGAGACCGGCGAAAAAACCGCGCTGCTTAAGCAGGCGCTGATTGCCCAGCTCGCGCACAGCGAACAGCTCGACGGTATTACCCTTCCGGAACCCGACGCCCCGTCGGCGCGCCACGCGCTTGATCCCCACCAGCCGCGCATCGTGCTGCGGGATGGTGTGGTCTCTTATGACGATCGCCCGATCCTTAACCGCCTCAGCTGGACGGTCAATCCGGGCGAGCACTGGCAGATTGTCGGCCCCAACGGCGCGGGAAAATCGACGCTGCTGAGCCTGATCACCGGCGATCATCCGCAGGGCTACAGCAACGACCTCACGCTGTTTGGTCGGCGTCGCGGCAGCGGCGAAACCATCTGGGATATCAAAAAACACATCGGCTACGTCAGCAGCAGCCTGCATCTGGATTACCGGGTCAGTACCACGGTACGCAACGTGATCCTCTCCGGGTATTTTGATTCCATCGGTATTTATCAGGCGGTGTCGGATAAACAACATAAGCTCGCCCAGCAGTGGCTGGACATTCTGGGCATGGACAACCGGGTTGCTGACGCGCCGTTTCATAGTCTTTCGTGGGGGCAGCAGCGTCTGGCCCTGATCGTTCGCGCGCTGGTGAAACACCCTACGCTGCTGATCCTCGACGAACCGCTGCAGGGACTCGACCCGTTGAACCGCCAGCTTATCCGCCGCTTTGTGGACGTGCTGATTAGCGAAGGTGAAACGCAGCTGCTTTTCGTTTCACATCATGCCGAAGATGCCCCCGCCTGCATCACGCATCGCCTGGAGTTTGTTCCGGACGGTGAGGGTTATCGCTACCTTCTCAGCAACGTTGATTAACCGCGGAGGGCTCTGCCCTCCTCTTTTTCAGATAACTTGCATCAATACATCGCTATCTCTTTGATCTAGAATGCTCTCAGTCATGAAAAAAGTGAGTGTGAAAACGAGTGTAAACGATTCCACTATTTTATCCCATGTCACACTTTTCGCGTCTCTGTTATGCTATGGTTATTACATACCATAAGCCCAATGGAGCGAAATATGCGAGTTCTGGTAACAGGTGGTAGCGGTTACATAGGTAGTCATACCTGCGTGCAACTGCTGCAAAACGGCCATGACGTCATCATTCTCGACAACCTGTGCAACAGTAAGCGCAGCGTGCTGCCTGTGATTGAACGTCTTGGCGGTAAACAACCGACTTTTGTGGAAGGCGACATCCGCAACGAAGCGCTGATGACCGAGATCCTTCACGACCACGCCATAGAAGCGGTGATCCACTTCGCGGGTCTGAAAGCGGTCGGTGAATCCGTTGCGAAGCCGCTCGAGTATTACGACAACAACGTCAACGGCACTCTGCGTCTCATCTCCGCCATGCGCGCGGCGAACGTCAAAAACTTCATCTTTAGCTCCTCCGCCACCGTCTACGGCGATCAACCGAAAATTCCTTACGTTGAAAGCTTCCCGACCGGTACCCCGCAAAGCCCGTACGGCAAAAGCAAGCTGATGGTGGAGCAGATCCTGACCGACCTGCAAAAAGCCCAGCCGGAGTGGAGCATCGCGCTGCTGCGCTACTTCAACCCGGTCGGCGCGCATCCGTCTGGCGATATGGGTGAAGATCCCCAGGGCATCCCAAACAACCTGATGCCGTATATCGCCCAGGTTGCCGTTGGCCGTCGCGACTCGCTGGCGATTTTTGGCAATGACTATCCGACCGAAGACGGCACCGGCGTGCGCGACTACATCCACGTAATGGATCTGGCCGACGGTCACGTTGCGGCCATGCAGCAGCTGGCTGACAAACCGGGTGTGCATATTTACAACCTCGGCGCCGGAGTCGGCAGCAGCGTGCTGGACGTGGTTAACGCCTTCAGCAAAGCCTGCGGCAAGCCGGTGAACTACCACTTCGCACCGCGTCGCGAGGGCGATCTGCCTGCTTACTGGGCCGATGCCACCAAAGCCGACAAAGAGCTTAACTGGCGTGTGACGCGCACGCTTGATGAAATGGCACAGGATACCTGGCACTGGCAGTCACGCCACCCGCAAGGCTATCCGGACTAAGGATCCGTCATGACGCAATTTAATCCCGTCGATCATCCGCATCGTCGTTTTAACCCGTTGAGCGGGCAATGGATTTTAGTTTCTCCGCATCGCGCTAAGCGCCCCTGGCAAGGGGCGCAGGAGACGCCTGCAAAACAGACCCTGCCGCAGCACGACCCGGACTGCTTCCTCTGTCCAGGCAACACGCGCGTTACCGGGGATAAAAACCCGGACTACAAAGGCACCTTCGTGTTCACAAACGATTTTGCCGCCCTGATGACCGACACGCCGGACGCGCCTGAAAGCCACGATCCGCTGATGCGCTGCGAAAGCGCGCGCGGAACCAGCCGCGTGATCTGCTTCTCGCCCGATCACAGCAAGACGCTGCCGGAGCTGAGCGTGGACGCGCTGAAAGAGGTCGTCAGCACCTGGCAGGCGCAAACCGCAGAGCTGGGGCAGAGCTATCCGTGGGTGCAGGTGTTCGAAAACAAAGGCGCGGCCATGGGCTGCTCGAACCCCCATCCGCACGGCCAGGTCTGGGCGAACAGCTTCCTGCCTAACGAAGCCGAGCGTGAAGACCGTCTGCAGAAAGCGTATTACGCGGAAAACGGCTCGCCGATGCTGGTGGACTACGCGCAGCGTGAACAGGCCGACGGCAGCCGTACCGTGGTGGAAACCGAACACTGGCTGGCCGTCGTGCCTTACTGGGCCGCGTGGCCGTTTGAGACGCTGCTGCTGCCGAAAGCACATGTTCTGCGTATAACCGATCTCAGCGACGCGCAGCGCGACGACCTTGCCCTGGCGCTGAAAAAGCTGACCAGCCGTTACGACAATCTGTTCCAGTGCTCCTTCCCGTACTCCATGGGCTGGCACGGCGCGCCGTTCAACGGGGAAGAGAATCAGCACTGGCAATTGCATGCCCATTTCTATCCGCCGCTGCTGCGCTCTGCGACGGTACGTAAATTTATGGTGGGCTACGAAATGCTGGCAGAAACCCAGCGTGACCTGACGGCGGAACAGGCGGCAGAACGTCTGCGTGCCGTTAGCGACGTCCACTATCGCGAATCAGGAGTCTAAAAAATGAGTCTGAAAGATAAAACACAATCCCTGTTTGCTGAGAAATTTGGCTACCCTGCCACCCACGTTATCCAGGCGCCAGGCCGCGTTAACCTGATCGGTGAACACACCGACTATAACGATGGTTTCGTGCTGCCGTGCGCCATCGATTACCAGACCGTTATCAGCTGTGCGAAACGCGACGACCGTAAAGTCCGCGTGATTGCGGCTGATTACGGTAATGAGACGGACGAATTTTCCCTCGATGCCCCAATTGTGACACACGACAGCCAGCAGTGGTCTAACTACGTGCGCGGCGTCGTGAAACACCTTCAGAAGCGTAACAAGAACTTCGGCGGTGCGGATTTAGTCATCAGCGGCAACGTGCCGCAGGGTGCGGGCTTAAGCTCCTCTGCGTCTCTGGAAGTTGCCGTCGGCACCGTATTCCAGCAGCTTTATCATCTGCCGCTGGATGGCGCGCAAATCGCCCTGAATGGTCAGGAAGCAGAAAACCAGTTCGTGGGCTGTAACTGCGGCATTATGGACCAGCTGATCTCCGCGCTCGGGAAAAAAGAGCATGCCCTGTTAATTGATTGCCGTTCGCTGGGAACCAAAGCCGTTCCCCTGCCAAAAGGCGCGGCCGTGGTGATCGTTAACAGCAACTTTAAGCGCACGCTGGTGGGCAGCGAATACAACACCCGCCGCCAACAGTGTGAAACCGGCGCCCGTTTCTTCCAGCAGCCAGCCCTGCGCGACGTGACGCTCAATGAATTTAACAAAGTGGCGCACGAGCTGGATCCGGTTGTCGCCAAACGCGTTCGTCACGTGCTGACGGAAAATGCCCGTACGGTTGAAGCCGCGTCCGCGCTGGCGAAAGGTGACCTGAAACGCATGGGTGAGCTGATGGCGGAATCGCATGCCTCCATGCGCGATGATTTTGAAATCACCGTTCCGCAGATCGACACCCTGGTGGAAATCATCAAAGCGACCATTGGCGACAAAGGCGGCGTGCGCATGACGGGCGGCGGTTTTGGCGGCTGTATCGTTGCGCTGGTGCCAGAAGAGTTGGTCCCTGCCATACAGGATGCCGTGGCGAAGCAGTACGAAGCAAAAACAGGCATCAAAGAAACCTTCTATGTTTGTAAAGCATCACAAGGAGCCGGACAGTGCTAAACGAAACACCTACACTCGCACCGGATGGTCTGCCGTATCGCCTGTTAACCCTGCGCAACAGCTCTGGGATGGTCGTTACGCTGATGGACTGGGGTGCTACCCTTCTTTCTGCCCGCGTACCGATGCCGGACGGCAGCGTGCGCGAGACCCTGCTCGGCTGCGCCTCACCCGAGCAGTATGTCAATCAGTCCGCCTATCTGGGCGCGTCCGTTGGGCGCTATGCTAACCGCATCGCGAAGAGCCGTTTTGAACTCAACGGCGAGCAGTACACCCTGCTTCCTAGCCAGGGTGAGAACCAGCTGCACGGCGGGCCGGACGGGTTTGATAAACGCCGCTGGAAGATTGTTCGTCAAAACGACGGTGAAGTGCTGTTCTCACTGGATTCGCCTGATGGCGATCAGGGCTTCCCGGGGAACCTTACCGCGTCCGCGCGCTTTACGCTGACCGATGACAACCGTATCGCCATTGAATACCGCGCGAAGGTCGACAGGCCGTGTCCGGTCAACCTGACCAATCACGCGTACTTTAATCTGGATGGTAGCCAGTGCGACGTGCGTGAGCACAAGCTGCAGCTCCTGGCGGATGCGTATCTGCCGGTTGACGAGATGGGCATTCCATATCAGGGCCTTAAAGACGTGAGCGGCACCAGCTTTGACTTCCGCAGCGCGAAAACCATCGCCCGGGATTTCCTGAGCGATGACGATCAGCGTAAGGTGAAAGGCTACGATCACGCTTTCCTGCTGCAGGCCAAAGGTGATGTGAAGCAGCCTGCCGCGCAAGTCTGGTCTGCGGATGACAAGCTGCAGATGACGGTTTATACCACTGCCCCTGCCCTGCAGTTTTACTCAGGCAACTACCTCGGCGGCACGACGGCGCGCGAACACGATGAGTACAGCGACTGGCAAGGCCTGGCGCTGGAGAGCGAGTTCCTGCCGGACAGCCCGAACCATCCGGAATGGCCGCAGCCAGGCTGCGTGCTGCACCCGGGTGAAGAGTACGTGAGCGTGACGGAATACCATTTTATTCCACATTAATATTCAGCCCTCCCTCCGGAGGGCTTTTTTCTGCACGCCTTGCTGAAAATAGCGCCGATCGCAGACAAAATCATAACCCTGGATTCACAAGCATCTTACACTCAGAGACTATTTTCGCTATGGTTAGGGTTAAGCGTTGCTGCTGGCACGGCCACGGCAATATAATGAGAATTGTTATCATTCTAAAAATGCTTGAGGAGTAAGAGATGGCTATTACTAAGCTGGTCCTGGTGCGTCACGGCGAAAGCCAGTGGAACAACGAAAACCGCTTTACCGGTTGGTACGACGTTGATCTGTCCGAGAAAGGCGTAAGCGAAGCAAAAGCAGCAGGTAAACTGCTGAAGGAAGAAGGCTTCAGCTTTGATTTTGCTTACACCTCTGTGCTGAAACGTGCCATCCACACCCTGTGGAACGTGCTGGACGAACTGGATCAGGCCTGGCTGCCGGTTGAGAAGTCCTGGAAATTGAACGAACGTCACTACGGTGCGCTGCAGGGCCTGAACAAAGCGGAAACCGCTGAGAAATATGGCGACGAGCAGGTTAAACAGTGGCGTCGCGGCTTCGCAATCACCCCGCCAGAGCTGACCAAAGATGACGAGCGCTACCCGGGACACGACCCGCGTTACGCGAAGCTGACCGACGCTGAGCTGCCAACCACCGAGAGCCTGGCGCTGACCATCGACCGCGTTGTGCCTTACTGGAACGAAACCATTCTGCCACGCCTGAAAAGCGGCGAGCGCGTGATCATCGCGGCTCACGGTAACTCTCTGCGTGCGCTGGTGAAATACCTGGACAACATGGGTGAAGACGAAATCCTCGAACTGAACATCCCAACCGGCGTACCGCTGGTGTATGAATTCGACGAAAACTTCAAGCCAATCAAACACTACTATCTGGGTAACGCAGAAGAGATCGCGGCGAAAGCAGCGGCTGTTGCGAACCAGGGTAAAGCGAAGTAATTTTCGCCAGACATAAAAAAAGCGCGGAACCGTCCGCGCTTTTTTATTTGAGCCGTCAGAATTAACCGCGACGCGCTTTCACCGCATTAGCCAGCTGGCGCAGGATGGCGTCGGTATCGTCCCAGCCGATACAGGCATCGGTCACGCTTTTGCCGTACACCAACGGCTCGCTGCCTTCCAGGTTCTGGTTACCTTCAACCAGATGGCTTTCGATCATCACCCCAATCACCGCCTTCTCACCGCCGGCAATCTGCTGGCAGACGTCTGCTCCCACTTCCATCTGCTTTTTAAACTGCTTGCTGGAGTTGGCATGGCTGAAATCGATCATCACCTGCGGCGGCAGTCCGGCTTTTTCCAGCCCGACTTTCACTTCTGCCACGTGTTTCGCGCTGTAGTTCGGCTCTTTACCGCCGCGCAGAATGATGTGGCAGTCACCGTTCCCGCTGGTGTTAACGATGGCGGAGTGACCCCATTTTGTCACGGACAGGAAGCAGTGCGGCGCACCAGCGGCGTTGATGGCATCAATAGCCACCTTTATGGTGCCGTCAGTGCCATTTTTGAAACCCACCGGGCAAGAAAGACCGGACGCCAGCTCGCGGTGGACCTGAGATTCAGTCGTGCGCGCACCAATTGCGCCCCAGCTCATCAGGTCTGCAAGGTATTGTGGCGTAATCATGTCCAGGAATTCACCGGCCGCAGGCAGGCCGCTGTCGTTGATCTCAAGCAGCAGCTTGCGCGCAATGCGCAGGCCGTCGTTGATCTGGAAGCTGTTATCCATGTGCGGATCGTTAATCAATCCTTTCCAGCCAACGGTGGTGCGCGGTTTTTCAAAATAGACGCGCATGACGATTTCCAGCTCATCCTTTAGCTCTTCACGGAGGGTGAGCAGACGGGCGGCGTATTCTTTCGCGGCTGCAGGATCGTGAATGGAGCACGGACCAATCACCACCAGAAGACGATCGTCATTACCTTTCAGGATCTTATGGATCGCTTTACGAGCATGAGAAACCGTGTTTGCGGCATTTTCAGTGGCGGGGAATTTCTCAAGGAGCGCTACAGGAGGTAATAACTCATTGATCTCTTTAATGCGTAAATCGTCGTTCTGATAATTCATCTTCGTTCCAGCTCTGCCATATCTTTAGTAATGAAAGCAATCCTTTCAATCTATCTTGTCGACCAGGAAGTGTAAACACGGTTTTACACTTCACGCAGATAATTCCTGGAATTCGCCTAAAAATCGCCACAAAATAGCGAAAAACGAGATCTAACCTAAGCTTTTTAACTGTAACAACCAATTTTTACACGCTTAAACGCGATTCCCTACTGACGTAAGTCCGTAAGGCGGGATCTTTCGCCTCTGAAAAAGATGCACTGTTGGAGAATGTTATCCAGCGTAACGACAAGAACAGGAGCACCATGATGAAAATGACAAAACTGGCAACTCTCTTCCTGACCGCTACACTCACTCTGGCCAGCGGCAGCGTCCTGGCTGCGGAAACGGGCACCTCAGACAGCAACGGTGACGCCAATGCGGCTGCGGCAGCAGGTCAGCCTGCGCCTGATGCGAAACAGAATATCGCCCCGAATAATGTCGACAACAGCCAGATCAATACCGGCAACACCAACACCGGCGGCACCATGCTGCATCCAGACGGTAGCGGTTCCGGCACTATGAACCATGACAATATGAGTTCAGATGAAGTCCATAAGAACTCAATGTGCAAGGACGGCAAATGCCCGGACCCTAACGACAAAATGGGTAACGACGCCAATACCAAAACCGATGGTACTACCCAGTAATTTGTTATGAACCGTCAGAAAAAGGAGAGCTCAGGCTCTCCTTTCTTTTTGGAGTAACCTATTAAAAACGCTACACTAAAAACAATAACACATCAGGAAAGCAGACATGGCGCACTCCCATTCACACTCGCACTCATCCGGCAACGACAACGCTAAACGACTGATGCTGGCCTTTGGCGTCACGGCAACGTTTATGGTTATTGAGGTCATTGGCGGCCTGATTTCCGGCTCTCTGGCGCTTCTGGCTGATGCCGGACACATGCTGACCGATGCAGCCGCCCTGCTCTTCGCCCTGATGGCCGTGCAGTTTGCGCGTCGTCCTCCAAATGCGCGCCATACCTTCGGCTGGCTGAGACTGACCACACTGGCCGCGTTTGTTAACGCTATTGCGCTGGTGGTCATTACCATTCTTATCGTCTGGGAGGCAATACAGCGCTTCAGACACCCGCAGCCGATCGCCGGGGCAACCATGATGGTGATTGCCGTAGCAGGGCTGCTGGCGAATATTCTGGCCTTCTGGATTTTGCACCGCGGCAGCGGGGAGAAGAACCTGAACGTACGCGCTGCGGCTCTGCATGTTATGGGTGATTTGCTCGGCTCAGTCGGGGCGATTGTCGCCGCGCTGCTGATCCTCTACACCGGCTGGACGCCTGTCGATCCGATTCTGTCCGTTCTTGTGTCGTGTCTGGTCTTGCGCAGCGCCTGGCGGCTGCTGAAGGAGAGCGTGAATGAACTGCTTGAAGGGGCGCCAGCTTCCATGGATATCGACGAGCTGAAGCGCAACCTGCGCCGTTCAGTCCCGGAAGTACGCAACGTTCATCATGTTCACGTCTGGCTGGTGGGAGAGAAACCGGTCATGACGCTGCACGTCCAGGTGATCCCCCCTCACGACCACGATGCGCTGCTCGATCGCATCCAGCACTTCCTGGAACATCACTACGACATTAGCCATGCCACCGTTCAGATGGAGTATCAGCCCTGTAGCGGACCGGACTGCCACCTTAACGAGGCGCAGTCCGGCCATTCACATCATCATGACCACTAGCCGGAAAGCGCGTGAGAGCCTCGCTCGCGCGCGCTGTTAATCCACATCCGGCTGCCGTTCAGCGCGATGAAGGTCAGCAGCAGATATTCCAGCGACATCGCATAGACGCCCTGCAGGGCGAAGATCGCCACGCTGATCACGTTGATGATGACCCACAACAGCCAGTTCTCAACGTATTTACGGGTCATCAGAATCATCGCCGCAATCGACAGCACCATCATGCAGGAATCCCAAAACGGGAAGGCATCCGGCTGGAGTTCAGGCATCGTCACGTTCAGGCCGATGCCGGACATGGCCGAAACGGCAACGCGGGTCAGGAACGCAAAAACCGGGTTGATGTAAACGGTCATTAAGCCAATGGCCACCACGCAGGCGACGAACCAGGCGATGGCTTTCGGCAGGGGCAGCCAGCGGATCTGCAGCTCGGCCTCCTGCTGGCTGTTCTGACGCGACCAGGCATACCAGCCGTAAATATTGGCGGCAAAGAAGAACAGCTGCAAAAGCAGGCTGGCGTACAGCTGGATCTGGAAGAAGATAATCGCAAACAGCGTGACGTTAATCAGCCCGAACGCGTAGTTGCTGATCTTCTCCAGGCTTGCCAGCCAGATACAGAGTAATCCCGCCAGCGTGCCAACGGCCTCGATCCATGACAGGTCATAGCCACCTGCACCAATCGGTATATGAACCAGAATGTTATGTGTGCTAAAAAAATCCATCTTTTCCCCGGGGCGTTTTGAATTAAGTACGTAGTGTAGCCGCAAAATCCAGCATGCGGTTAAGCGGAATTAACGCGCCTTCACGCAGGGCGGCATCCACATGGATTTCATGCGCCGCACCACCGGTTTCTAACCCCTCGGCAATCGCTTTCAGGCCGTTCATCGCCATCCACGGGCAATGTGCACAGCTGCGACATGTTGCGCCCTCGCCTGCCGTTGGCGCTTCAAGAAGCTCTTTCTCCGGTACGGCCTGCTGCATCTTGTAAAAGATACCGCGATCGGTCGCCACGATAAGCTGCTTGTGAGGCAACGTTCTGGCAGCGTTGATAAGCTGGCTGGTTGAACCCACGGCATCCGCCATGTCGACAATCGACTGCGGAGATTCAGGGTGAACAAGAATGGCTGCGTCAGGATAAAGCGCCTTCATGCGGGCCAGCGCCTGAGTCTTGAACTCGTCATGAACGATACAGGCGCCCTGCCAGCAGAGAACGTCAGCTCCCGTCTGCTTCTGGACATAATTGCCGAGATGGCGATCGGGCGCCCAGATAATTTTCTCGCCCAAGCTATCCAGATGTTCAATCAGTTCAACGGCGATGCTCGATGTGACCACCCAGTCTGCACGCGCTTTTACGGCCGCAGAGGTGTTAGCGTAGACCACCACGGTCCGGTCAGGATGGGCATCACAGAAGGCCGTGAATTCGTCAATCGGGCAGCCGAGATCCAGTGAACACTCCGCGTTAAGCGTGGGCATCAGAATGGTTTTTTCCGGGCTCAGGATCTTTGCCGTTTCGCCCATAAAACGCACGCCGGCAACCAGCAGCGTGGAAGCGGGATGTCGTGCACCGAAGCGCGCCATCTCCAGTGAGTCAGAAATGCAGCCCCCGGTCTCTTCAGCCAGCTGCTGTATTTCCGGGTCGGTGTAGTAATGGGCCACCATTACTGCATCGCGCTCTTTGAGAAGACGTTTGATCTTCTCGCGGTAGAACTGCTTTTCGTCCTGGCTCAGCGGGACAGGCTTTGGCGGAAACGGATAGATTGCGGCTTCAGGATCAAACATCACACTCATTATGGCTTCTCGTTTTACTGGCTTAACAATATTGCCTTTCATTTGCCTGACATAGCAAAACGCGTGGCAATTGTGTTTTGTATACTAAACAAGATAGCGAATCTGGAGTGAAAAGTCACCGGAAATAGGTGCGGATAGCATTTGTCGGGTGGCGGCTTCGCCTTACCTGACCAACAAAACAGACAGATAGCAAAAAGGCGCCTTTAGGGCGCCTTTCTACACTGGTGGGTCGTGCAGGATTCGAACCTGCGACCAATTGATTAAAAGTCAACTGCTCTACCAACTGAGCTAACGACCCGAGTGGTGGGTGATGACGGGCTCGAACCGCCGACCCCCTCCGTGTAAAGGAGATGCTCTACCAACTGAGCTAATCACCCACTCTGTACTGCCGGAACTGCGTTAAGTGGTGGGTCGTGCAGGATTCGAACCTGCGACCAATTGATTAAAAGTCAACTGCTCTACCAACTGAGCTAACGACCCACTTTTATGCTGTTTTCACGTTGTTTGATATCCCGTGGCAACGGCGGCATATATTACTGATTTAAGAATTCTGCGCAACAAAAATTTCGATGAAGATCACTTAACTGCTTAGTAATCATGCTGCACGACCAGAAATAACGCGATTTCTGGTCATGCGATAATCATCCCATCGAATTCAGACGTTTTTGCGCCTGCTTAGCACCTTCGGTGCCCGGGAATTTAGAGACCACCTGCTGATAAACCGCTTTGGCTTTCGCAGTGTCGCCTTTGTCCTGCATGATGACGCCCACTTTGTACATCGCATCAGGCGCTTTTGGCGATTTCGGGTAGTTTTTTACCACGGAGGCAAAATAAAACGCCGCATCGTCCTTTTTACCCTTGTTGTAATTCAACTGACCGAGCCAGTAATTGGCATTTGGCTGATAAGTGGAATCAGGGTATTTCTTAACAAAGTTCTGAAACGCAGTAATCGCGTCATCCTGACGAGATTGATCCTGCACCAGGGCAATAGCCGCATTGTAGTCAGTATTCGCGTCACCGCTCTGTACAGGCGCGCCTGTTGAGGCTGAAGCATCAGCAGATGGCGCTGGCGCAGACGTCGCAGCACCGCTCTGATCGCCTGCGGCTGGCTGTGCTGCTGCACCACCGCTGCTCAGGCTATCTATCTGCAACAAGATTTGCTTCTGACGTTCCACAACCTGGTTAAGCTGATACTGGCTTTCCTGAATCTGACCGCGGAGAGAGTCAATATCATTCTGGTTATCGGAAAGTTGTTGCTGGAGTTGGGTTAAAAGCTGGCTATGAGCGTTAGAAATACGCTCGAGTTGAGTGACCCGGTCTTCTACCGAGCCTGAGCCGACACTACTGATTGGTGCCTGAGCAAAAGCGGCCCAGGGGGCCGCTATTCCAACCAGTAACGACAGACTCAACAGATGATGTCTGAAGTTACTGCTCATGCAATTCTCTTAGTAAACCAGTACGGCACGACGGTTTTTGGAGTAAGCCGCTTCGTCGTGACCCAGTACTGCAGGTTTTTCTTTACCGTAAGAAACGATGGAGATCTGATCAGCAGAAACGCCTTTACCCTGCAGGTACATTTTAACAGCGTTAGCACGACGTTCACCCAGGGAGATGTTGTACTCTGGGGTACCACGTTCGTCCGCGTGACCTTCTACGGTGACTTTGTAAGATGGGTTGCTACGCAGGAAGTTAGCGTGCGCATCCAGCATCGCAGCGAAGTCAGAACGGATGTCGTATTTATCCAGATCGAAGTAAACGATGTTGTTCTGCTGCAGCTGCTGCATCTGAAGACGCGCTTGCTCTTCAGAAGACATGTTGCCATTGCCGTTCGCGTCCATACCGGTGCCGGCACCCATCATGCCTTCGCCGCTCTGGTCATTGCTGGCGTTCTTGTTAGAAGAACACGCTGCGATTGCCATTACAGGCAGAGCGATCATCAGCCCCTTCAGCACTTTGTTCAGTTGCATTTCTATGATTCCTTTAGTAATCAATTAATTATTATTTACAGATACGGCGACCAGGCAGGTGATTTTACCTGTCCATCAGTTGCCGGAATACGCGCTTTGAAACGCCCATCTGTAGAAACCAGATTCAGCACAGATCCCATCCCCTGAGAAGAGCTGTAGATTACCATCGTGCCGTTAGGTGCCAGACTTGGCGTTTCATCCAGGAACGTTGACGACAGAACTTGAACGCCACCCGCTACCAGATCTTGTTTGGCAATGTGCTGCTGCCCACCGTTGGAGCTCACCATTACCATAAATTTACCGTCGCTGCTCACGTCTGAGTTCTGGTTCTGCGAACCTTCCCAGGTAATACGCTGCGGAGCACCGCCGTTGATGTTGACTTTGTAGATTTGTGGACGGCCGGCCTGGTCAGAAGTAAACGCCAGGTTTTGGCTGTCCGGGAACCATGAAGGTTCAGTGTTGTTGCTGCGACCGTCGGTAACCTGACGGATCTGACCAGAGCCAATATCCATCACGTACAGGTTCAGGCTACCGGTTTTTGACAGCGCAAAGGCCAGTTTAGAGCCGTCCGGAGAGAACGAAGGCGCACCGTTGTGACGTGGGAACGACGCTACCTGACGAACAGCACCGTTTGCCAGCGTCTGGATAACCAGCGCTGAGCGGCCGCTTTCGAAGGTTACATAGGCCAGTTTAGAACCGTCCGGAGACCAGGCTGGAGACATCAGCGGCTGTGAAGAACGTTTCACCAGGAACTGGTTGTAGCCGTCGTAGTCAGATACGCGCAGTTCGTACGGGAACTGACCACCGTTGGTCTGCACCACGTACGCGATACGGGTACGGAACGCACCTTTAATGCCGGTCAGTTTTTCAAATACCGCATCGCTGGCAGCATGTGCAGCATAGCGCAGGTATTGCTTAGTGACCTTGTAAGAGTTCTGTGCCAGAACGGTACCCGGTGCACCGCCGGTATCCACCAGCTGCCAGGCAACGTTGTAAGAGCCGTCCGGGTTAGGCGTAACCTGACCCACAACCACGGCATCAATACCCAGCGCAGACCATGCTGCAGGCTGTACTTCCTGCGCGCTACCCGGCTGCTGAGGCAGACGAGAACGATCTAACGGGTTGAATTTACCGCTGTTACGCAGGTCAGCCGCCACGATGCCACCGGCATCTTCAGGCGCAGCGCCAGGACCTGCCCACTGGAACGGAACAACACCGATTGGGCGCGCCGAGTCCACCCCCTGGGTGATCTCGATACGTACTTCTGCGTGCAGTACTGCTGCCCACAGCATTAAAAAACTAAATGCTACACGTAATGCCTGCTTCATCATATCTCCCTTATCCGGGTAACCTTACCCACGATAATTTAGCAGAATGTTAACAAACTCAAATAGACAAAACTACCAGAACCCTGTGACTAAACCTGGTCTATTTTTCCCCGTTTGCACGGGGAAAATGTAACTTAAGGTTTGAAGTCCAGCGGCGCATTTTTGAAGACTTCGTAAACAGCCTGAGATGGCGGTTTAGGCATCTTCGCCTGACGCGCTGCAGCCAGGGCCGCAGTACATAAAGCCGGGTCGCCACCTTCAGACTTGATATCCAGCAGCATGCCGTCCGGAGCCAGTTTTATACGCAACGTACACGTTTTACCGGTATAGGAAGACGCATCATAGAATCGGCTTTCAATAGCGGATTTAATCTGCGCGGCATAACCGTTGATTTCAGCCCCTGTCGCACCGTTACTCTTAGTGTTACCACTTCCCGTCGGCGCTGCGTTGTTTCCTTTCGCCCCACCGCCCGTTTTCGGTGCATTCTTACCTGAGCTCAAATCGCCCAGCAGATCGTCAACCCCTGCGGCGGCAGCGGCTTTTTCAGCGGCGGCAGCCTTTTTAGCTGCCGCTTTTTCAGCAGCAGCTTTCTTATCGGCAGCGGCCTTCTCAGCTGCAGCTTTTTTGTCCGCAGCGGCTTTTTCGGCGGCTGCAGCTTTTTCCGCCGCGGCTTTTTCTGCAGCCGCTTTCTCAGCAGCAGCCGCTTTCTTCGCAGCCTCGGCAGCAGCTTTCTTCTCTGCTTCCTGAGCGGCTTTCTTCGCGGCTTCCGCTTCGGCTTTCTTCTGAGCATCGGCAGCGGCTTTCTTCGCGGCTTCCGCTTCAGCTTTCTTCTGGGCATCAGCAGCGGCTTTCTTCGCGGCTTCCGCTTCAGCTTTCTTCTGAGCATCAGCAGCGGCTTTCTTCGCCGCTTCTGCCGCTAATTTTGCCTGGGCATCAGCCTGTGCTTTCGCGTCCGCTGCGGCTTTAGCTGCCGCCTCTTCCGCCTGCTTTTGCTGTTCCTGTGCTTTCTTCGCGGCCTCTTCGGCTTGTTTCTGCTGCTCTGCCTGCGCTTTCGCGGCTTCCTGCGCCTGCAAACGTTCCTTCTCAAGCTGCTTCAGACGCTCCTGCTCTGCGGCCTGCTTTTCACGCAGTTCTTCCGCCTGCTGTTGCGCCTGTTTTTCACGCTGCTCTTCAGCCCGTTTGGCACTCGCCTTCTGCTGTTGTTCGCGATTATAGTTCTGTACTACCGCACCGGGATCCACCATCACGGCGTCAATGGAAGACCCTCCACCGCCGCCGGCTGATGCATCAATATGCTCGTCGAACGAACTCCAGATCAGCGCTGCAAAGAGAATCACGTGCAGCACTGCGGAGACGATTATCGCTCGCTTAAGCTTGTCGTTCTGTTCGGTTGCCTTTGACACTATCGGTTCCCAAAAACTACGCGGATGATCAAATTGGTTGGGTCATTAAGCCAACTGACTTAACACCCGCACTATGTAGCAAGTTCAGCGCTTTAATAATTTCATCGTAGGGTACGTCTTTTGCGCCACCGATTAAGAAGACCGTTTTCGGATTTGACTCCAGACGACGCTGCGCTTCAGCAATAACCTGCTCAGGCGGCAGCTGATCCATACGATCTTTCTCTACTACGACGCTGTATTGCCCTACGCCGGAAACCTCAATGATAACCGGAGGATCGTCATTGGTGCTCACCGCCTGTGATTCTGTCGCATCCGGCAGATCCACTTCCACGCTCTGGGTAATGATTGGCGCTGTTGCCATGAAGATCAGCAGCAGTACCAGCAGGACATCAAGCAGTGGAACGATATTGATTTCGGACTTGAGCTCGCGACGACCTCGTCCACGCGATCTGGCCATGGTTTACCCCTTGTTGCTCTCGGTGCTGGTAAACGCCTGACGGTGCAGAATCGCAGTGAACTCTTCCATAAAGTTGTCGTAGTTCAGTTCCAGTTTGTTCACGCGCTGGTTCAGACGGTTGTAAGCCATAACCGCAGGAATTGCCGCAAACAGACCGATAGCGGTCGCAATCAGTGCTTCAGCGATACCCGGTGCAACCATCTGCAACGTCGCCTGCTTCACCGCGCCCAGCGCGATAAAGGCGTGCATGATCCCCCACACGGTACCAAACAGACCGATATACGGGCTGATGGAGCCGACAGTGCCGAGGAAAGGAATGTGCGTTTCAAGGTTTTCCAGTTCACGGTTCATAGAGATACGCATCGCACGCGAGGCACCTTCCACCACCGCTTCCGGCGCATGATTGTTTGCACGATGCAGACGAGCAAACTCTTTGAAACCGCTGTAGAAAATTTGCTCGGAGCCGGTCAGGTTTTCACGGCGTCCCTGGCTCTCCTGGTACAGACGAGAAAGCTCAATACCCGACCAGAACTTATCTTCAAACGCTTCAGCTTCACGGCCGGCGGCATTGAGGATACGCGTTCTCTGGATGATGATGGCCCAGGATGCGATTGAAAAACCAATCAAAATCAACATGATAAGTTTAACCAGAAGGCTTGCCTTCAGGAACAAATCAAGGATATTCATGTCAGTCACTGCTTAAACTCCGCGACAATAGACTTAGGAAGCGCACGAGGCTTCATTATGGTTGGATCAACACAAACAATCAGTACTTCAGCTGAGTTCAGTACGGTATTCTCTGCGTTGACTATCCGCTGCGTGAAAACCAGTGAGGTCCCACGCATTGATGTAATTTCAGTTTGGACTTCGAGCATATCGTCGAGTCTGGCAGGCGCAAAATACTCAAGCGTCATCTTGCGTACCACGAAGGCAACTCGCTCAGCCAACAGAACCTGTTGACTAAAGTGATGATGGCGCAGCATCTCTGTGCGTGCCCGTTCATAAAAAGCAACGTAGCTGGCGTGGTAAACCACACCACCGGCATCGGTATCTTCGTAATAGACACGAACCGGCCATCGAAACAGCGTTGTATTCACTTTACATCCCGGTAATGCAACAAAAGTTAGAGCTTTTAAACTTCGCTACTATACGCGCGGGAAAGAGGGTTGGGAATGGGGGAAAGTAAACGGAGAGTAAATTTTTATGGGCTCGGTTAAGCCCATAACGTTAACGGACATTTCTTATTCAGAAGAAGAAGAAAATCAAACCGGCGAGAAGCACCAGATCGGCAATCAGCGGGCAGAAAATTCCCTGCCAGTGAACGGCTTTCGGACGAAAGCCCACGCCGTGGATCACACCTGCGCACACCGCCCACATAATAAGGAAGCCGTGCCAGATTTCAAGCTCGCTGGTTTTCGCTGCAAAGCGCGAAGGGTCCCAGAAGATACAGCCTGCCAGCAGTAATGCCATCACTAAAGAAAGCGCCCGTAACGGGCGCTTATCCATTACCGCGTAAAGTTTCGCGATAATATTCATCAGTGTTTTTCTTCACCCGCTTTGGTCGCTTCAACGTGTTCAAGCGCCAGGGCAGTGATGACACCAAATGCACAGGCAAGAAGCGTCCCTAAAATCCATGCGAAATACCACATATTCAGCTCCTTACTTAGTACATAGAGTGGGTGTTGCTTTCGATATGTTCTTTAGTGATACGACCGAACATTTTCCAGTAACACCAGATGGTGTAAGCCAGAACAATCGGAACGAACACACAAGCAACATATGTCATCAGGTTCAGCGTCATATGGCTGGACGTTGCATCCCACATGGTCAGGCTAGCATTCAGCATGGTGCTGGATGGCATGACGAACGGGAACATCGCAATACCCGCCGTCAGGATGATGCATGCCAGAGTCAGTGAAGAGAACACGAACGCCAGCGCACCTTTTTCCAGACGAGACGTCAACATGGTCAGCAGCGGCAGCAGCACGCCCAGCGCCGGGATCGCCCACAGCACAGGGGTATTGTTGAAGTTCACAAGCCAAGCGCCAGCCTGACGAGCCACCTCTTTGGTCAGCGGGTTAGACGGTGCGGTGTGGTTAATGGCAGACGTCACCACGTAGCCATCAATGCCGTACACCACCCACACACCGGCCAGCGCGAAGCAGACCAGCGTAACCAGCGCAGCAACCTGAGCCGTCGCGCGGGAGCGCAGATGCAGCTCGCCTACAGTACGCATCTGCAGGTAGGTTGCGCCCTGAGTGATGATCATCGCCACGCTCACTACGCCGGCCAGCAGACCAAACGGATTCAGCAGCTGGAAGAAGTTACCGGTGTAGTAAAGACGCATGTATTCGTCCAGGTGGAACGGTACGCCCTGCAGCAGGTTACCAAACGCCACGCCGATCACCAGCGGTGGAACGAAGCTACCGATAAAGATGCCCCAGTCCCACATGTTGCGCCAGCGGGTATCTTCAATCTTCGAACGGTAGTCGAAACCGACCGGACGGAAGAATAAAGAGGCCAGCACCAGAATCATCGCCACATAGAAACCGGAGAACGCAGCCGCGTAGACCATCGGCCAGGCAGCGAACAGCGCGCCGCCTGCGGTGATCAGCCACACCTGGTTACCGTCCCAGTGCGGAGCGATGGAGTTGATCATGATTCGACGCTCGGTGTCATTACGACCGAGGAAACGGGTGAGCATCCCCACCCCCATGTCGAAACCATCCGTGACGGCGAAACCGATCAGCAGAACGCCGACCAGCAGCCACCAGATAAAACGCAATACTTCATAATCGATCATTTGATGACTCCTGTCTTAGCGTGCCGGCTGAGTAGTCGCAGTGGACTGCTCGTAGTGATAGCGACCGGTTTTCAGGCTGCTTGGGCCAAGGCGCGCGAACTTGAACATCAGGAACAGTTCAGCCACCAGGAACAGGGTGTACAGACCACAAATCAGCAGCATGGAGAAGATCAGGTCGCCTGCGGTCAGGGACGAGTTCGCCACCGCCGTTGGCAGGACCTCACCGATCGCCCATGGCTGACGGCCATACTCCGCAACAAACCAGCCGGACTCAATTGCGATCCACGGCAGTGGAATACCGTAAAGCGCGGTGCGCAGCAGCCATTTTTTCTCGCCGATGCGGTTGCGAATCACAGACCAGAAGGACGCCGCAATGATCAGCAGCATGATGATGCCGCAGCCCACCATGATACGGAATGCGAAGTACAGAGGCGCAACGCGTGGAATCGAGTCTTTGGTTGCCATCTGGATCTGCGCTTCCGTCGCATCAGAAACGTTCGGGGTATAACGCTTCAGCAGCAGGCCATAACCCAGATCTTTCTTCACGTCGTTAAACTGGTCGCGGACGGTCTGGTCTGTAGAGCCAGCACGCAGCTGTTCCAGCAGCGAGTAGGCTTTCATACCGTTACGAATACGCTCTTCGTGCTGAACCATCAGCTCTTTCAGACCCGTCACCTGCTTATCAACAGAACGAGTGGCAATGATACCCAGCGCGTAAGGAATCTGAATGGCAAAGCGGTTTTCCTGCGCGTCCTGATCGGGAATACCGAACAGCGTAAAGGCAGCAGGCGCCGGCTGGGTTTCCCATTCGGCTTCGATGGCGGCCAGTTTGGTTTTTTGCACGTCACCCATTTCGTAACCGGATTCATCACCCAGAACGATAACAGAGAGGATGGCAGCCATACCGAAGCTTGCAGCGATAGCAAAGGAGCGCTTAGCAAACGCGAAGTCACGACCACGCAGCATATAGTAAGAACTGATGCCCAGCACAAACATCGCGCCGCACACGTAGCCAGAAGCGACGGTGTGAACGAATTTAACCTGAGCAACCGGGTTCAGGACCAGCTCGGCAAAGCTGACCATCTCCATACGCATGGTTTCGAAGTTGAAATCAGACGCGATAGGGTTCTGCATCCAGCCGTTCGCAACCAGGATCCACAGCGCGGACAGGTTCGAACCTAATGCCACAAGCCAGGTCACCGCCATATGCTGGACTTTACCCAGACGGTCCCAACCGAAGAAGAACAGACCTACAAAGGTGGATTCGAGGAAGAATGCCATCAGACCTTCAATGGCCAGCGGCGCACCGAAGATATCCCCTACATAGTGGGAATAGTAAGACCAGTTAGTCCCGAACTGGAACTCCATGGTCAAACCGGTTGCCACGCCCAGTGCGAAGTTGATACCAAACAACTTGCCCCAGAACTTGGTCATATCTTTATAAATCTGTTTGCCGGAGAGAACGTATACCGTTTCCATAATGGCCAGCAGGAACGCCATACCGAGCGTCAGTGGCACAAACAGGAAGTGGTACATCGCGGTCAAGGCAAACTGTAAGCGCGACAGTTCGACTATATCTAACATCATGACTCCTTGCTCATCGCATGAAGACTCCGAGAGTGGACCCCGTCAGAAAGAGATCCACACGCATGCCCCAATACAAATTATTCGCATCCTTGTCGTCGTTATTACCCTGAGGGAGGATAAAAACGATGACGTGAGGTTACAAATACGTTAATAAAAAACTCAAATTGATCCCGCAAATATAATACGCTGCAAAACCCTTACAATAAACAGGTTTTTATTGAATCACATTTACGTTTTTCGACGGCGATCAATTTATAGCAAAATTACCACTTTTCGGCCATTTTGATCGGGAACAATTTAGCGCTTTTCAGCGCCTTTTTCCAAGGATTAAACATTGATTTAAATCAAAAACAATTCTTAATGTTAATTGTGTTTTGATGTGGTGAACATGGTAAAAACCATGTTAAAGATATGTATATGAAATACAATTAAAGTTATCGAATCGACGGATGAATATAAACAGAAGTGATTTTTATTAACTCAGTTACGCTTAATGACTGATTTATTCAGGACATAAATTTTAGTGCGTTTTTTGTTTTTTTCCATCTGCTCTCTTAAAGGTAAATAAATAACAATTATTTTACTTTTACATCCTCTCTAATTAACACCCAATTGTGACTATTGCATGACGCCCGGCAGGCAATAAAAAAGGCCGCTTTACAGCGGCCAACCATGTCGAAACGGACATTTTTATACTGCAACGCCCCCCTTTCGGGGAGCAGAGAGGACTTACTTAATGATGGATTTCAGTGCTTCGCCGATATCCGCCAGGCTGCGAACGGTTTTCACGCCTGCGGCTTCCAGCGCTGCGAATTTCTCATCAGCCGTACCCTTACCACCGGCGATGATCGCGCCTGCGTGACCCATACGCTTGCCTTTCGGCGCAGTCACACCCGCGATGTAGCCCACAACTGGCTTGGTCACGTGTTCTTTGATGTAAGCAGCCGCTTCTTCTTCCGCGCTACCACCGATCTCACCGATCATCACGATCGCTTCGGTCTGTGGATCTTCCTGGAACAGCTTCAGGATGTCGATGAAGTTAGAGCCCGGGATCGGGTCACCGCCGATGCCCACGCAGGTGGACTGGCCGAAACCGTAGTCGGTGGTCTGCTTAACCGCTTCATAGGTCAGGGTACCGGAACGGGACACGATGCCCACTTTACCCGGTTTGTGAATGTGGCCCGGCATGATGCCGATTTTGCATTCGCCCGGGGTGATAACGCCTGGGCAGTTCGGGCCAATCATACGCACGCCAGCTTCATCCAGCTTCACCTTCACGGTCAGCATATCCAGCGTCGGGATGCCTTCGGTGATGGTGATGATCAGTTTGATGCCTGCGTCGATCGCTTCCAGAATAGAGTCTTTGCAGAACGGTGCCGGAACGTAGATCACGGTCGCGGTGGCGCCCGTCGCTTCTACGGCTTCACGCACGGTATTGAACACCGGCAGGCCCAGGTGGGTGGTGCCGCCTTTACCTGGCGTAACACCGCCAACCATCTGCGTACCGTAGGCAATTGCCTGTTCGGAGTGGAAAGTCCCCTGGCTACCGGTGAAGCCCTGGCAGATAACCTTGGTATCTTTATTAATTAAAACTGACATTATTTCCCCTCCACTGCGGCAACAACCTGCTGAGCTGCATCCGTCAGACTTTTCGCTGCAATAATATTCAGGCCGCTGTCAGCCAGTTTTTTCGCGCCGAGTTCAGCGTTGTTACCTTCCAGACGCACAACCACCGGAACGTTAACACCCACTTCTTCTACCGCACCGATGATACCGTCGGCGATCAGGTCGCAACGGACGATACCGCCGAAGATGTTAACCAGAACGGCCTTCACGTTGTCGTCAGAGAGAATGATTTTGAACGCTTCGGTTACGCGCTCTTTGGTTGCGCCACCGCCCACGTCGAGGAAGTTTGCTGGCTCACCGCCGTGCAGCTTAACGATGTCCATGGTGCCCATTGCCAGGCCCGCACCGTTAACCATGCAGCCGATGTTGCCGTCCAGCGCCACGTAGTTCAGTTCCCACTGCGCAGCCTGTGCTTCACGCGGGTCTTCCTGAGACTGGTCGCGCATTTCGCGCAGATCCGGCTGGCGGAACAGCGCGTTGCCGTCAGCGCCCAGCTTGCCGTCGAGGCAGATCAAATCGCCCTGGGTGGTGATCACCAGTGGGTTGATCTCGATCAGCGCCAGATCGCGCTCCAGGAAGATAGTTGCCAGACCCATGAAGATCTTGGTGAACTGCTGAACCAGTTTACCTTCCAGGCCCAGCTTGAACGCCAGCTCGCGACCCTGGTAAGGCATTGGGCCTGCCAGCGGATCGATAGCCACTTTGTGGATCAGGTGCGGGGTTTCTTCCGCCACTTTTTCGATTTCCACGCCGCCTTCGGTAGACGCCATGAACACCACGCGACGGGAGCTACGGTCAACAACCGCGCCCAGATAAAGTTCTTTCGCGATATCGGTCGCCGCTTCCACCAGGATCTGGTTAACCGGCTGGCCGTTCGCATCTGTCTGGTACGTTACCAGACGCTTGCCGAGCCAATGTTCAGCAAACGCACGAATCTCTTCTTTGCTCTTAACAACCTTCACACCGCCCGCTTTACCACGGCCACCAGCGTGAACCTGACACTTAACTACCCAAGGGCCGGAACCGATTTTAGATGCGGCTTCTTCTGCTTCACGCGGGGTAGTACAGGCATAACCCACCGGAGCCGGTAAGCCATACCGGGCAAACAGCTGTTTGGCCTGATATTCATGTAAGTTCATGTGTTCTATCCATCCTTCAGGTAATCGTTAGGTCGTGCTTTTATTGGCCCGGCAGCCATACGCCGCCGGGCAAGACTGCAAAACTAGACGTCCAGCAGCAGACGGGTTGGATCTTCCAGCAGCTCTTTAATCGCAACCAGGAAGCCCACGGACTCGCGGCCGTCGATCAGGCGGTGATCGTAAGAGAGCGCCAGGTACATCATTGGCAGGATCTCAACTTTACCGTCTACCGCCATAGGGCGATCTTTGATGGCATGCATACCCAGGATCGCGCTCTGCGGCGGGTTAATGATCGGGGTAGACATCAGCGAGCCGAATACGCCGCCGTTGGTAATGGTGAAGTTACCGCCGGTCAGGTCATCTACGGTCAGCTTGCCGTCGCGGCCTTTCACGGCCAGCTCTTTAATGTTTTTCTCGATGTCAGCCATACCCAGGGTATCCACATCACGCAGAACCGGCGTTACCAGGCCGCGTGGAGTAGAAACCGCCATGCTGACGTCGAAATAGTTGTGGTAAACCACGTCATCGCCATCGATGGACGCGTTCACTTCCGGATAGCGTTTCAGCGCTTCAACCACCGCCTTCACGTAGAAGGACATAAAGCCCAGACGGATACCGTGACGTTTTTCAAACGCGTCACCGTACTGCTTGCGCAGGTCCATGATTGGCTTCATGTTCACTTCGTTGAAGGTGGTCAGCATCGCGGTAGAGTTTTTCGCTTCCAGCAGACGCTCGGCAACGCGCTTACGCAGGCGGGTCATCGGCACGCGTTTTTCGCTGCGGGCACCCAGCGCAGGCTGAGCTGCTGGCGCCGCCGCAGGAGCTTTCGCTTCGGCCTGAGCAGGCGCTTTCGCCAGATGCTTGTCGATGTCTTCACGGGTCAGACGACCGCCAACGCCGGTGCCTTTAATGGCTGCCGGGTCGAGGCTGTGTTCCGCCAGCAGGCGACGGATCGCCGGGCTGAGGGCATCGTTAGACTGTTCTTCCAGAGAAGCCTGCTGGCGCTGAGCCGGCGTAGAGGCTTTCTCTTCAGATTTTGCGCTGGACTCTTTGCCCGCGCTGTTGCCTTCACGCAGGCGACCCAGGATCTGACGAGACGTGACGGTAGTACCTTCATCTTCCAGCACCGCGTCCAGAACGCCATCCGCCGAAGCCGGTACTTCCAGTACCACTTTGTCAGTTTCGATTTCTACCAGCACTTCATCGCGCTTAACGGCATCGCCTGGTTTTTTGTGCCAGGTAGCGACGGTCGCATCTGCTACGGATTCAGGCAGGTCGGGAACAAGAATATCTACGCTACTCATTATGTATCCTTTAATTAATCGACGTTCAGCGCGTCATTGACCAGATCTTGTTGCTGCTTCTGGTGAACGGACATATACCCTACCGCCGGAGAGGCGGAGGCCGGGCGACCTGCATAGCGCAGGGCTGACCCAAATGGAATCACTTCACGGAAATGATGCTGGCTGCAGTACCATGCGCCCTGGTTAAGCGGCTCTTCCTGGCACCAGACAAAATCATGAACGTGAGCGTACGGTTTCAGCGCTTCCTGCACCGCCTGGTGCGGGAACGGATAAAGCTGTTCGATACGCACGATGGCGACATCTTTCTGATCGTTCTTACGGCGCTGTTCCAGCAGGTCGTAATAAACCTTACCAGAACACATCACCACACGCTTCACGGCCTGCGGATCCAGCTCGTCAATTTCACCGATGGCCGGCAGGAAGGTGCCATTTGCCAGTTCATCCAGGCTCGACACCGCCAGCGGGTGACGCAGCAGGGACTTCGGCGACATCACCACCAGCGGACGACGCATACCGCGCAGCGCCTGACGACGCAGCATGTGGTACACCTGAGCCGGAGTAGACGGTACACAGACCTGCATGTTCTGCTCGGCGCAGAGCTGCAGATAACGTTCCAGACGCGCGGAAGAGTGCTCCGGACCCTGACCTTCATAACCGTGCGGCAGCAGCATTACCAGGCCACACATACGGCCCCACTTCTGCTCGCCGGAGGAGATGAACTGGTCGATAACCACCTGCGCACCGTTAGCGAAGTCACCGAACTGCGCTTCCCAGATGGTCAGGGTTCGTGGTTCAGCGGTGGCATAACCGTATTCGAAGGCCAGAACCGCTTCTTCAGACAGCACGGAGTCCCAGACCTTGAACTGGCCCTGACCGTTGTGCACGTGCTGCAGCGGGGTGTAGGTTGAACCGTTGGACTGGTTGTGAACAACCGCGTGACGGTGGAAGAAGGTTCCACGGCCCGCATCTTCACCGGACAGACGAACAGGAATGCCTTCGTCAACCAGCGTTGCGTAGGCCAGCGTTTCCGCACCGCCCCAGTCGAAGAGCTTCTCGCCTGCCGCCATGGACTGACGGTCAGCATAAATTTTCGCCACGCGCGACTGCATCTCGATAGCGTCCGGCACGGTGCTGATGCGTTTAGCCAGCTCCTGCAGGCGCTTCATCTCAACCTTATTCGGGTAGCTCTCATCCCACTCGTGGTTGAGGTATGGCGACCAGGTAAAGGAGTGCATGTTCATCGGACGCAGTTCTTTCACTACGCATTCGCCCGCATCCAGCGCGTCGCGGTAGAGGTTGACCATTTCGGTCGCATCTTCCAGCGTCGCCACTTTGTCGCCTTCCAGCTTGTCAGCATAGATTTTGCGCGGAGTCGGGTGTTTTTTGATTTTCTGATACATCAGCGGCTGGGTTGCACTTGGCTCATCCGCTTCGTTGTGGCCGTGACGGCGGTAGCAGAAGAGGTCAATGAACACATCGCGTTTGAAGGTATTACGGAAGTCCAGCGCCAGACGGGTAACGAAAGCCACGGCTTCCGGGTCATCCGCGTTAACGTGGAAGATCGGCGCCTGCACCATCTTACCGATGTCGGTGCAGTACGGGGTAGAACGCGCGTCCAGCGGGTTAGAGGTGGTGAAGCCCACCTGGTTGTTGATCACGATGCGAACGGTACCGCCCACTTCATAACCACGCGCTTTCGACATGTTCAGGGTTTCCTGAACCACGCCCTGCCCTGTTACCGCCGCATCGCCGTGGATGGTGATTGGCAGTACTTTGTTGCTGCTCGGCTCGTCCAGACGATCCAGACGCGCGCGCACGGAACCGATAACCACCGGGCTGACGATTTCCAGGTGTGACGGGTTAAACGCCAGCGCCAGGTGAACCAGACCGCCTTCGGTTTCGATATCAGACGAGAAGCCCATGTGGTACTTCACGTCGCCGGTGCCGAGGTGTTCTTTATGTTTGCCCGCGAATTCGTCGAACAGGTCCTGCGGTTTTTTACCCAGCACGTTGACCAGCACGTTCAGACGACCACGGTGCGCCATGCCCAGCACCACTTCACGGGTGCCGCTCTTGCCTGCATGACGAATCAGCTCTTTCAGCATCGGCACCAGGGCGTCACCGCCTTCCAGCGAGAAGCGTTTTGCGCCCGGGAACTTCGCGCCCAGATAGCGCTCAAGGCCTTCCGCTGCGGTCAGTTCGCTGAGGAAGCGTTTTTTCTCGTCAGCCGAGAAGGTCGCTTGGCCCGCTACGGATTCGATGCGCTGCTGGATCCAGCGCTTCTCTTCGGTAGAGGTAATGTGCATGTATTCCGCGCCGATGGAGCCGCAGTAGGTTTGCTTGAGCGCGTCAATCAGATCGCCCAGCTTCATCGTGTCTTTGCCGATGGCAAAGGAACCTACGTTAAAGCTTTCCTGGAAATCGGCCTCGGTCAGATCGTGATACGCCGGATCGAGATCGGCCACACGGTCTTGTTTCCACAGTCCCAGCGGATCGAGATTCGCATGCTGGTGACCACGGAAGCGATAAGCGTTGATAAGCTGCAGGACTTTAACCTGCTTCGCATTGGTGTCAGGGTCGGAAATCGCAGAAGAGTAACGTGAGGCATCCTTCGCCAGACGACGGAAATAATCACGTGTTTTGGAATGGAATTGATCCGGTTTGACCCCTGTACCAGGCAACTGCTGGAACATGGAACGCCAGTTTGCGTCCACTGAGCCAGGATCGGTTAAGAAGTCTTCATAGAGCTGTTCTATCCAGCTCTGGTTGGCACCAGAGAGGTAAGAAGAGTCCAGCCAGGCTTTCATTGCGCCGTTCTGCATCGTGATCCCTTAAGCATTTTTATGCTTACTTTCGCCGTAGAAACTACCACGCACACCACGTGTACGTGCCGGGGTTCACCTGCGAGCTCTTTGTGGCCCGCGAAGGAACCTTTAGAAACTGTCTAGACTTCAGGGCAGTTTTTAAAGGTTTCTGCAATCTATCCCCTCTCCCTGTGGGAGAGGGTTAAGGTGAGGGGAACAGCGCTCCCCTCTCACTACTTACGCACTGCGCTGCAGCAGCATCGACTTAATATGGCCGATGGCGCGCGTCGGGTTCAGACCCTTCGGACACACACTGACGCAGTTCATGATGCTATGGCAGCGGAATACGCTGAAAGCGTCGCTCAGTCCTTCCAGACGGCTGTCGGTTTCGGTGTCGCGGCTGTCGATCAGGAAGCGATAGGCAGCCAGCAGACCGGCCGGACCGATAAACTTGTCCGGGTTCCACCAGAACGACGGGCAGGACGTTGAACAACATGCGCAGAGAATACACTCGTACAGACCATCGAGTTTTTCACGCTGCTCAGGAGACTGTAAGTGCTCACGAGCCGGTGGATTTTGCCCATTATTCAATAAGTAAGGCTTAATCTTCTCATATTGTGCATAGAATTGCCCCATGTCTACCACCAAATCACGCACGACCGGCAGGCCTGGCAGAGGACGGATAACAATTTTCTGACCAGGACGCTGCAACGCTGAAATTGGCGTGATGCAGGCCAGGCCATTTTTGCCGTTCATGTTCACACCGTCAGAGCCACACACCCCTTCACGGCAGGAGCGGCGGAACGACAGGGTTGGATCTTTTTCTTTCAGCTGGATTAAGGCATCCAGCAGCATCATGTCGCGACCTTCTTCCGCTTCAAGCGTGTAATCCTGCATGCGCGGAGCGTCGTCTACATCCGGGTTATAACGATAAACTGAGAATTCGAGTTTCATTATCCTGTCTCCGCATTAGTAAGTACGAATCTTCGGCGGGAACGCCGGACGCAGTTTCGGTTCCATGTTGACGCTACGACGCGTCATGGTTTCCGACTCTGGCAGATACAGGGAATGGCACAGCCAGTTTTCGTCATCACGCTCCGGGAAGTCGAAGCGGCTATGCGCGCCACGGCTTTCGGTACGGAAGTTTGCCGACATCGCGGTCGCGAACGCGGTTTCCATCAGGTTATCCAGCTCCAGGCACTCAACGCGCTGGGTGTTGAACTCGCTGGAGGTGTCGTCCAGACGGGCATTTTTCAGACGCTCGCGGATCGCTTTCAGCTGCTCAAGACCTTTGGCCATCGCGTCGCCTTCGCGGAATACCGAGAAGTTGTGCTGCATGCATTCCTGCAGCGCTTTACGGATTTCCACCGGATCTTCGCCGTTACGGTTGCCGTTCCAGCGGTTGAGGCGCTCAAGAGAGGCATCAATTTCGTCGTCGGTCGCGTCACGCAGCGCGCCCTGCTCGGCAATGGATTCCTGCAGATGCAGACCCACTGCACGACCAAACACCACCAGGTCCAGCAGGGAGTTGCCGCCCAGACGGTTTGCGCCGTGTACGGATACGCAGGCAATTTCGCCCACCGCGAACAGGCCAGGAATAACCACGTCTTCGCCCTGCTCGTTCACGGTCAGCGCCTGACCGGTCACTTTGGTCGGAATACCGCCCATCATGTAGTGGCAGGTTGGGATAACCGGAATCGGCTCTTTCACCGGATCGACGTGCGCGAAGGTGCGGGACAGTTCAAGGATGCCCGGCAGACGGGATTCCAGCACTTCTTTACCCAGGTGGTCGAGCTTCAGCTTGGCGTGTGGACCCCAAGGGCCGTCACAGCCGCGGCCTTCACGAATTTCGATCATGATGGAACGCGCCACCACGTCACGACCCGCCAGGTCTTTCGCATTCGGGGCATAACGCTCCATGAAGCGCTCGCCGTGTTTATTCAGCAGGTAGCCACCTTCACCACGGCAGCCTTCTGTTACCAGCACGCCTGCACCGGCGATACCGGTTGGGTGGAACTGCCACATCTCCATATCCTGCACCGGCACGCCCGCGCGGATAGCCATACCGACACCGTCACCGGTGTTGATGTGGGCGTTGGTAGTGGACTGGTAAATACGGCCTGCACCGCCGGTCGCCAGCACGGTTGCACGGGCTTTGAAGTAGACCACTTCACCGGTTTCGATGCACAGCGCGGTACAACCAACGATGGCGCCATCGGCGTTTTTCACCAGATCCAGCGCATACCATTCGGAGAAGATGGTGGTGTGGTTTTTCAGGTTCTGCTGATACAGGGTGTGCAGCAGCGCGTGACCGGTACGGTCAGCCGCCGCCGCGGTGCGTGCCGCCTGCTCGCCGCCGAAGTTTTTCGACTGGCCGCCAAACGGACGCTGATAGATGGTGCCATTTTCCAGACGGGAGAACGGCAGACCCATGTGGTCCAGCTCCAGAATCGCTTCCGGGCCGGTTTTACACATATATTCGATGGCATCCTGGTCACCGATGTAATCGGAACCTTTTACCGTGTCATACATGTGCCATTCCCAGTTATCTTCATGGGAGTTACCCAGCGCAACGGTAATACCGCCCTGCGCAGACACAGTATGGGAACGGGTTGGGAAGACTTTAGAGAGCAGCGCACAGCTCTGGCCACTCTGGGAAATTTGCAGTGCGGCACGCATACCTGCGCCACCGGCACCAATCACAACAGCATCAAATTCTCTGACTGGCAGTTTCATTACACACCCCACACCACAACGAATCCATAAATAACGTAAACCACCAGTGCAACCACAATGGCCAGCTGCAGTGGAAGGCGAATCGCCAGCGGTTTAACGTAATCGGTCAACACCTGCCACATGCCAATCCAGGCATGAATAAGGATGGAGAAAAGGGCCAGCAGGGTGAACACTTTGGTGAAGGCGGATCCGAAGAACCCACTCCAGATTTCCCACGTCAGCGTGCCGCTGGTCGCGAAGAAACCGATCATATAGATGATGTAGAGGGTGAGAACGATGGCGGTAGCACGGACCAGAATGAAGTCATGTACGCCGTTGCGTCCTAATGCGGAGGCGTTGCTTACCATACGAGAACTCCTGCGAGAAGTGAAAGCACGACTGTAATCACAAATGAAATGTTAGCGGAGCGTTTCCCGGCTTCGAAGGTCTCTTCCAGATAGCCAAAGTCCATCAGCATATGGCGAACACCCACCACAACGTGGTACGCCAGCGCGGTCAGAATGCCCCACATGATGAATTTCACGAAGAAGCTGTTCATGATGGCAGAGGCCTGGAGGAATCCTTCAGGGGAAGAGAGGCTGGTGCCCAGTAACCACAGCAGAATACCGACCGCCACAAACGTAATCACACCAGAAACACGGTGCAGAATGGACGCTATTGCTGTTACGGGGAACCGGATCGTTTTGAGATCCAGATTGACAGGTCTTTGTTTTTTCACATTTCTTATCATGAATAACGCCCACATGCTGTTCTTATTGTTTCCTTCCTCCGGACTGCGATGCGGGTCAGACAGCGTTCCTTTTCTATAACTGCGCGTCATGCAAAACAGTGCTTCCAGATGCTTAAACGACACATTACAACGCTGGGTGGCTCGGGATTGCAGGGTGTTCCGGAGACCTGGCGGCAGTATAGGCCGTTCACAAAATCATTACAATTAACCTACATACAGTTTGTCGGGTTTTCTCTGGAACAGTGATCAGGGTCACGATAACAACATCTTTTTAATTTTTAATCATCTGATTTGACAAATGTTAAACAATATTGTTACAAACGTCATCAGAAAAGGCATATAATGCGCAAAAGTTATGAGGTCTCTCTTTCACCTGACAAATAGTTATGTAACAGTGTGATGGTATTGACCGAAGTTATCAGGACAGTTATTAGTGATATACAGGTTTGAATAATTCGGACTGCAAAAACGCTGATTTGCTGTTGTTTCACTGATATTTCATTCGTTTACCTGCAAGGCGCCATAGCTCTGTACCCTGGTTTGTCCTCGTGAGCTGAGCGGTAAGCCAAATAACAATCTGGTAACGGTGATTAACAGCTGAAAGCAAATCCGGTAAAGCGCAGTCTTAAGCATAAGGCGCTAAGGAGACCGTAAATGGCTGATACAAAGGCAACGCTCACCCTAAATGGTGACACTGCTATTGAACTGGATGTGCTAAAAGGCACGCTCGGTCAGGATGTTATTGATATCCGTACGCTGGGTTCCAAAGGGGTATTCACCTTTGACCCTGGATTTACCTCTACCGCATCTTGCGAATCCAAAATCACCTTTATCGACGGTGACGAAGGTATCCTGCTCCATCGCGGCTTCCCTATCGATCAGTTAGCCACCGAATCCAACTATCTGGAAGTGTGCTACATCCTGCTGAACGGCGAAAAACCGACGCAGGCCCAGTTCGATGAATTTAAAACCACCGTGACCCGTCACACCATGATCCATGAGCAGATTACCCGTCTGTTCCATGCGTTCCGTCGTGACTCTCACCCAATGGCGGTGATGTGCGGTATTACCGGTGCGCTGGCCGCGTTCTACCACGACTCCCTTGACGTGAATAACCCGCGTCACCGTGAAATCGCCGCTTACCGTCTGCTGTCCAAAATGCCTACCATGGCGGCGATGTGTTACAAATACTCCATCGGCCAGCCGTTTGTGTATCCGCGTAACGACCTCTCCTACGCGGGCAACTTCCTGCGCATGATGTTCTCCACGCCGTGCGAAGAGTACGAAGTGAACCCGGTTCTGGAACGCGCGATGGATCGTATTCTGATCCTGCATGCTGACCACGAACAGAACGCCTCGACCTCAACCGTTCGTACCGCAGGCTCTTCAGGCGCGAACCCGTTCGCCTGTATCGCTGCGGGCATTGCCTCCCTGTGGGGACCGGCGCACGGCGGCGCCAACGAAGCGGCGCTGAAGATGCTGGAAGAGATCAGCACCGTTGAGCACATTCCTGAGTTCGTGCGTCGCGCGAAAGACAAGAATGACTCCTTCCGCCTGATGGGCTTCGGTCACCGTGTTTACAAAAACTATGACCCGCGCGCCACCGTGATGCGTGAAACCTGCCACGAAGTGCTGAAAGAGCTGGGTACCAAAGATGACCTGCTGGAAGTGGCAATGGAGCTGGAACACATCGCGCTGAACGACCCGTACTTCATCGAGAAGAAACTCTACCCGAACGTCGATTTCTACTCTGGCATTATTCTGAAAGCGATGGGCATTCCGTCTTCCATGTTCACCGTGATCTTCGCCATGGCCCGTACCGTAGGCTGGATTGCGCACTGGAACGAAATGCACAGCGAAGGCATGAAGATCGCCCGTCCTCGTCAGCTGTATACCGGCTACGAGCAGCGTGATTTTAAGTCTGACCTGAAGCGCTAAAAGACGTTGGGTGCGGCCTGATGCCCTCACCCCGGCCCTCTCCCACAGGGTGAGGGGGAAAACATTAAAAACGGTAACCCAAGGGTTACCGTTTTACTTTTATTTTTGGCAGTGCGGGCACCAGTAAAAGGGTCTTGAAGAGAGCATCATCCTGTCGATAATCCCTCCGCACCGCTCGCACTTTTTCCCTGCCCGATGAAACACCTTAAAGCGGAACAGCGCCCCGTGATGCTTGTTTTCATCCACTACGCCACGCGTGTTGTACGACAGCCGCGGGATGTCCAGCAGCGCGTGGGACAGCGCCTCTAGCTGTTCATCGCTCAGCTGAGAGGCTTTATGCTGCGGCGCCAGCCCGACTTCCCAGAGGATTTCCACCCGCAGGTAGTTGCCAAGCCCGGCCAGAAAGGCCTGGTCAAGAAACAGGCCGGAAAACTGCCGGTTGCGGAATGCAGGCGATAACAGCCGGGCCTTCACATCGCTCGCCGTCAGGCGCATATCCAGCACGTCCGGCCCAACCCGCTGTAAGAATGGGTGCGTGAGCAACTGCTCCGGCGTTAACATTTCGATATCAGAGGCGCTAAAGAGCAGTATCGCCTTATCGGCCGTTTGCAGCCTGACGCGCAGCACGCGGGTCGTTTGCGGCTGTTCACCCGCCTCCACCACGCGCCAGACGCCGTAAAGCTGGTTATGGCTGTATAACGTCAGGTTATGAGAGAAATGCGTGAGCAGCGCTTTGCCGCGCGTTTCAATATGCGTTACCGACTGCCCCACCAGCTGTGATTCAAACGGTTTCAGTTGAGGAAAAGCAAACCAGACCTCCGTCAGCGGTTTGCCCTTTATCGCCGCCTCGAGGCTATCCGCCGCGCGGCGGATCTCCGGGCCTTCTGGCATTTTTCTGTCCTTTCATGATTAATCTGCGCTGACAAGAATACCCTCTTCAGAGAACGCAGCCCGCAGGCGGCGCGCGAACTGGAGCGCATGCTCGCCATCACCATGTAAACATACGGTATCAGCCTGAACGTTTGCCGACGTGCCGTCCACGGCGGTCACCCGCCCGGCGCGCACCATATCCAGCGTCTGGGCCAGCGCTTTAGCTTCGTCGGTAATCAGCGCACCGGCCTGCGTACGCGGTACAAGGCTGCCATCAGGCATGTATCCCCGATCGGCAAACACTTCCTGCCGCGTGGTCAGCCCCAGCCGTTCTCCGGCACGAATAAGCTCGCTGCCCGCCAGGCCGATCAGAATCAGCTGCGGATTAGAGTCCCGCACCGCACGGGCTATAGCGTCCGCCAGCGCCGGATCTTTTGCCGCCTGGTTATAGAGCATGCCGTGCGGCTTCACGTGGCGCAGCACACCGTTCTCAGCGCGCACCATCGCCTCCAGCGCGCCGATCTGGTAGAGCACCTGTGCGTAGACCGTTTCAGGCGGCAGGTCCATCGCGGTGCGGCCAAAGTTTTCCCGGTCAGGGAAGCTCGGATGTGCGCCTATCGCGACGCCGTTTTTGATGGCGTTACGCACGCTCTCCAGCATGGTTTGCGCATCGCCCGCGTGAAAGCCGCAGGCGATATTGACCGAGGAGACCAGCGTCATCAGCGCCGCATCGGCGCTGCCGCCCTCGCCCAGATCGGCATTCAAATCAATCTTTACCATCGAGCCTCCACGCCAGCTGTTCGAGATAGCGCTGCTGATCCTGCCGCGCCTTTAGCGCCTCCTCCAGCGAACATTGAACGAAGTGAATAGGCTGTCCGAGGGGAATTTGCGCCAGATGGTAGCGATCGGCTTCAATGATGCAGGCAATTCGCGGATAGCCCCCCGTCGTCTGCGCGTCGTTCATTAACACGATCGGTTGCCCGTTGCCCGGAACCTGAATAACCCCTGGCAGTAAACCGTGGGAGAGCAGTTCTCTGTCGGTCGTCCGGATCAGCGGCTGCCCCTGCAGACGATAACCCATACGGTTACTCTGCGGACTGAGCTTCCACGGCGAGCGCCAAAAGGACTCTTTTGAGGCCTCGTCGAACTCATGATATTCCGGCCCCGGTAAGGCGCGGATCTGGTTTCCCCAGAGGAGTTGTTTTACCCCCTGAGCCGTCGAGAAGTGACGCGAAGAGGGCTTAATCGCCAGGCGATCGCCGTCGCGCAACAAACGTCCTTCGTGACCGCCAATCCCGGCTTTCTGATCGGTACTGGATGAGCCCAGCACGTCAGGCACATCAATGCCGCCAGCCACCGCAAGATAGCTACGCACGCCGTGTAAAGGGCGCTTTAAGGTCAGACGCTGTCCGGCTTTAGCCCGCAGACGCCAGCCGGTCCACACCGCTTTGCCGTCCAGCGTGGCATCACAGCCTGCGCCGGTGAGCGCGAACCAGGTCTCCTGACCAAACTCAATGACACACTGGCCGAGCGTAATTTCGAGCGCCGCCGTGCTGCCGGGGTTGCCCACCAGCACGTTAGCGATCTCCAGCGCTGGACGGTCCAGAGCGCCACAATAGCTCACGCCGGACTG
This sequence comes from Enterobacter sp. 148H3, assembly GCF_034107425.1. NCBI lineage: Bacteria > Pseudomonadati > Pseudomonadota > Gammaproteobacteria > Enterobacterales > Enterobacteriaceae > Enterobacter > Enterobacter sp. 148H3. Next base: position 233,096 of record NZ_JAWNEI010000004.1, read on the forward strand.
GCGCATACCAAAGCGGCCGGCATCCTGTACGGAGGTATAAAGCCCGGCGCGAATAAGCGTTAACATACCCCCTCCTTCTGCGGGATAAAGCGAAGGGTATCGCCAGGACGCAGGAGTATTGGCGTCTCCAGCCCAGGGTCAAATAAAGGCATAGCGGTATGTCCGATAAGCTGCCATCCACCGGGCGATGTTAGCGGATAGACGCCGGTCTGCTCGCCGCCGATAGCCACCGTCCCCGCCGGTACGCTCAGGCGCGGCTCAGCGCGGCGCGGCGTATGCAAACGGGGAGATAATCCCCCCAGATACGGGAATCCGGGCTGGAATCCCAGGAACCAGACGACGTAGTCAACCGAACTGTGCAACTCAACAACCTGCTTTTCTGTGAGTCCGCAGTGGTCTGCGACCACACCAAGATCCGGTCCCCCCGTACCGCCATAAACGACCGGGATCTCAATGGCACGCGATTCCGGCTCCAGCGCCTCGCTCTCTTCCCACCAGCGCTGCAAACGTTCGATGGCATCCAGCGCCAGCGTATGCGGACTACGCAGCACCACCGTGATGTTATTCATCCCCGGAATGGCTTCAACCACATCCGGCAGATCGACCAGACGCTGGGTTAGCCGCCAGATACGCTTTTGCGTGGCAAGGGTCACCGGCGGCTCGAGCTCCAGAACCACTGCCGTTTCTCCCAGAAGATAACAACGCGCTCGCTGCACTCAGGCACCTCTCATCAGGCCGGGTTAGGAATATCAATAAAGGTCACATCCAGATCGGTATTTTCCGTCAGCCACTCGCTGAGGGCGCGAATGCCGCCGCGCTCGGTGGCATGATGCCCGGCCGCGTAGAAATGCAGCCCCTGTTCACGCGCCGAATGAATGGTCTGCTCGGAAACCTCGCCGGTGATAAAGGCATCGACACCGAAGCGCGCGGCGCTGTCGATAAAGCCCTGCCCGCCTCCGGTGCACCAGGCAACACGCTTCACCGTATCCGGACCGGTATCGCCGCTCCACAGCGGACGACGCCCCAGGCGCGCTTCAATCCAGGAAGCCAGTTCCAGCCCCGGAACCGGCATCGCCAGCTCGCCCCACGGCACCAGCGGCTCGATTTCGCCCATTACGGTAATCCCCAACAGTCGGGCAAGCTGAACGTTGTTACCAAGCTCCGGATGTGCGTCCAGCGGCAGGTGGTAACCGTACAGGTTGATGTCATTTGCCAGCAACGTTTTCAGGCGGTTGCGCTTCATGCCGCGAATAATCGGTGATTCGTTTTTCCAGAAGTAACCGTGATGGACAATCACCGCATCGGCCTCCTGACGGACAGCCTCATCCAGCAGCGCCTGGCTTGCCGTGACGCCGGTGATAATTTTCTGCACCGTTTCGCGCCCTTCTACCTGCAGGCCATTAGGACCGTAGTCGCTAAAGGAGGCGGTATTGAGTTTTTCGTTAATCAGGCGTTCCAGTTCGCTGTTTTTCATCTTTATGCTCTCAAACTTTTCTGGCGGCTTCGTACGCCGCCAGCGTGGCGGCACGCGCCTGTTTATGGTCAACAATCGGGCGGGGATAATCGAGCTTTACGCCCTGTTTATCCGCCCATGCCCACGGGTCGTGGATCGCTTTCGCAGGAACGTTCCTGAGCGCGGGCAACCAGCGGCGGATAAAGTCGCCGTTGGCATCAAATTTTTGTCCCTGAGTGGTCGGATTAAAAATCCTGAAATAGGGAGCCGCATCGGTGCCGGTAGAGGCCGCCCACTGCCAGCCGCCGTTATTCGCAGCGAGATCGCCGTCGATCAGCTGAGAGATAAAATAGCGCTCTCCGATACGCCAGTCGATAAGCAGATCCTTCACCAGAAAGCTGGCGGTAATCATTCGCAGGCGGTTGTGCATCCACCCCGTCTCATTCAGTTGGCGCATGGCGGCATCAACAATCGGATAGCCCGTCTCCCCTTTTTGCCAGGCCTGTAAAAGTGCCTCATCGTGCTGCCATTTTACGTTGTCGGTCCAGGGAATGAACGGACGATGCTTACAGAGAGCGGGATGATACGTCATCAGATGCCGATAAAATTCACGCCAGATGAGTTCGTTCAGCCACACCGAACCCGCCCCACCGTCCATCGCCTGCGGCTGCTCGGCCAGAAGACGGTGTAGACACTGACGAGGAGAGAGCACGCCCAGCGCCAGGCTTGCCGATAAGCGGCTTGTCCCTTCAATCGCCGGGAAATCCCTGCGCGCCTCGTACTCTCCCGCGCCCTGTTTGCAAAACTGGCGCAGCTTCGCAATTGCTGCCTTCTCGTTTGCGGGGAACAGAAGCTCATCGAATGTCTGTTGGGGATAGTTAAACGTTAATTCAGGCAGCGTGGTTATGGCTTCCTCTCTGGCTGCGGGTGCGGGTACGCACTCCGGCAGCGCCTCTTTCAGACGTTTAACAAAAGCATTTTTAAACGGCGTGAACACTTTATACATTTCATTGCCGCCGGTCATGACGCTGCCCGGTGCCAGCATTACGCTGTCATCAAATCCTTCACAAACCACCTCGCCCAGAATGTTCTCCAGTTGGCGATCCCGCAGCCGTTCGTTCAGCTCGTACTGGTAGTTATAAAAAAGATGTGTGACGCCGTTCTGCTGACATACCTCCCGCAACATCTTAAGCTGCGCGGCAAAGTCACTGACCTCTTTGTAGATCAGGGGGATACCTTTTTCAGCAAGTGAGTGTTGCAGATCGTTCAGATGCGATTTGAGGTAAGCGGCCTGACGCGGGGCCATATCATGCTGCTGCCACTGTTCAGGCGTAGCGATAAATAGCGCCAGCACGCTGGCGTCATCGGAACGGCAGGCTGCCGCGAGTGCGAAGTTGTCATGTACGCGCAGGTCCGCGCGAAACCAAACCAGATGGGTGGGCATAAAACTCCAGGCAAATATCCATTATGTCCGTAAGGGCACGCCACCAAAGGAAAAAGCGGCGCGCTTTTACTGTACTTTGCCATGAAGTGTAGACCGGATGAAATAAAAAAGGCCGCCCAAGGCGGCCTTAACGCTACTTGTCCTGCGCTATCGTGGTAAATGCAACAAACCCGATCGGTTCATCACTTTTAACAACGAGTACGCTGGCGACAATGAACGCGATGCAAAAATAGCGTTTCATTATGCGGTCCCTGCTGCTAACCGCTCCACCGTTCACCACCGGTGATAAGTCGGTGGACACAAGCTCTGACGAGAGCCTGACTTACGGTTGTGGTCACACCTTTCCCGGGACCGGTGCCCATGTGCGAGATGGCGGAAAGGGACGCTGCATAGTAGTTGGCCCTGGCGTAAAACGTAATCCACTGAAAAGGTTTTTAAGAATATATTTAGGGAGTTGCAGTTTGATTACTTAAGGACCCGAGATATTCTTTTAAGTCTCTGACGAGGGCTTGAAAACCACCCAACGGACCGCGAATCCGGAGGGACAAAAAAACCGCCACATTGCTGTTGGCGGTTTTTTTATTGCTGTGTGTAGTCTTAGTAAAAGTCGCAGGTCGCTTTCTCGGCCTGATCCATCCACACCGGCTTCTCGCTGGTTTTCGCCCAGACGCGGTGCAGATAGCTATAAAAACGTGCACGATCTTTCCAGAACAGCATCACCGGCAGAGCCAGCACGCCAGCCACTACGGCGAAAGCGCGGCGCATGAACACGATATGAGCCGGAAACTCTTTATAAAGATCCATATTTTTCTCCCCTATAGTTGGCCGGAAACGTCATCCGGAAAATTCAAAATCTGTGACCTGGCTAAAATAATATCGCTTTGTTTGTAACTTTACTACTCATCCGACCACTTATTTTCGTCCGTTTAGCGAAAATTTACATTCAAGCCGTAATTAAGTTACAAAAAAGTTAACGATTTACTTATCAATAGTTAAATTGCGGGCTTTGCCATTTTTATACTTTTTTTACACCCGCCCTTCTCATTTTTGCGAAATCTTTGCGCCATAAATCCTACCGTTAGCACAACAACAAAAGTCACCCGGAGGTGGATTGTGAGTGCAGGTCTTATTACCGGCATCGTGCTGGTGTTCCTGTTATTGGGTTATCTGGTTTATGCCCTGATTAACGCGGAGGCATTCTGATGGCTGCTCAGGCGTTTTTGCTTATTGCCAGTTTCTTAGTGGTGTTGTTCGTTCTGGCAAGGCCACTGGGCTCTGGGCTGGCACGGCTAATCAATAACGTTCCCCTGCCCGGAACGGGAAGCGTTGAAAAAGGGATCTGGCGCGTACTGGGTATAGACGATCGGGAGATGAACTGGCGTGAATATTTGATCGCCATTCTGCTGCTGAATATCGTCGGGCTCATTGCGCTTTTTGCCATGCTGATGTTGCAAGGTATCCTGCCTTTGAATCCGCAACAGTTACCGGGCCTGTCCTGGCATCTCGCGCTAAACACGGCTGTCAGTTTTGTCACCAACACCAACTGGCAGTCCTATGCTGGTGAAACCACGCTCAGCTACTTCAGCCAGATGGTCGGGTTAACCGTGCAGAACTTCCTCTCTGCCGCCAGCGGAATTGCGGTGATCTTCGCGCTGACGCGTGCGTTTGCGCGTCAGAAAGTGAGTACGCTGGGTAACGCGTGGGTAGACCTGACGCGCATTACGCTGTGGATCCTGCTGCCGATTGCGCTGCTGCTCGCGCTGTTCTTCATTCAGCAGGGCAGCCTGCAAAACCTGCTGCCTTACGCGCCATATACCTCGCTGGAAGGCGCAAAACAGCTCCTGCCTATGGGGCCAGTGGCGTCGCAGGAAGCCATCAAAATGCTCGGGACGAACGGCGGGGGCTTCTTCAACGCCAACTCCTCGCACCCGTTTGAAAACCCGACCGCCCTGACTAATTTTGTGCAGATGCTGGCGATTTTCCTGATCCCCGCCGCGCTCTGCTTTGCTTTTGGTGACGTGGTTAACGATCGCCGTCAGGGCCGCACCGTGCTCTGGACCATGTCGCTGATCTTTGTGGTCTGTGTTGCGCTGGTGATGTGGGCCGAATGGCAGGGTAACCCGCACTTCCTCTCACTCGGTGCCGATAGCGCAATCAACATGGAAGGTAAAGAAAGCCGCTTTGGCATTCTCGCCAGCAGCCTGTATGCGGTGGTCACCACGGCAGCTTCGTGCGGGGCCGTCAATGCCATGCATGATTCCTTTACGGCGCTGGGTGGCATGATCCCGATGTGGCTGATGCAGATTGGCGAGGTGGTGTTTGGCGGCGTGGGCTCCGGTCTTTACGGCATGCTGCTGTTCGTGCTGCTGGCGGTGTTTATTGCCGGTCTGATGATTGGCCGCACGCCGGAATATCTGGGTAAAAAAATCGACGTTCGCGAGATGAAATTAACCGCGCTGGCGATTCTGGTCACCCCGGCTCTCGTGCTGCTCGGCACCGCGCTGGCGCTGATGACCGAGGCCGGACGCAGCGGCATCTTTAACCCTGGCATTCACGGTTTTAGTGAAGTGCTGTATGCCGTCTCCTCGGCCGCCAACAACAACGGCAGCGCCTTTGCGGGCTTAAGCGCCAACTCACCGTTCTGGAACTGTCTGCTGGCGTTCTTCATGTTTGTGGGCCGCTTCGGGATCATTGTGCCGGTCATGGCGATTGCCGGATCGCTGGTGAATAAAAAAATCCAACCGACCACCACCGGGACATTACCAACCCACGGCGCGCTGTTTATCGGCCTGCTCACGGGCACCGTGTTGCTGGTCGGCGCCCTGACCTTTATCCCCGCCCTCGCGTTAGGCCCGGTCGCGGAATACCTCTCTTTACGCTGATTTTGCGGAGAAATTGTCATGAGTCGTAAACAACTGGCCCTGTTCGAACCGTCATTAGTTCGCCAGGCGCTCATGGATGCGGTGAAAAAGCTGAGCCCGCGCGTGCAGTGGCACAACCCGGTGATGTTTATCGTCTGGGCGGGAAGCGTCCTGACCACCGCCCTGGCGATTGCCATGGGAACGGGCCATATGCCGGGAAATGCGATGTTTACCGGCGCCATCAGCCTGTGGCTGTGGTTTACCGTGCTGTTCGCCAACTTTGCGGAAGCGCTGGCGGAAGGCAGGAGCAAAGCCCAAGCCAACAGCCTGAAAGGGGTGAAAAAAACCGCCTTCGCGCGCAAGCTACGTGAACCGAAATACGGTGCACAGATGGACCACGTTCCGGCAGATGAACTGCGTAAAGGCGATGTGGTGCTAGTGGAAGCCGGTGACATCATCCCTTGCGACGGCGAAGTCATTGAAGGGGGCGCATCGGTGGATGAAAGCGCCATCACAGGGGAATCCGCGCCGGTTATCCGTGAATCCGGCGGTGATTTCGCCTCCGTGACGGGCGGGACGCGCATTCTCTCCGACTGGCTGGTGATCCAGTGCAGCGTTAACCCGGGTGAAACCTTCCTCGACAGGATGATCGCCATGGTGGAAGGCGCACAGCGCCGTAAAACGCCAAACGAAATTGCCCTGACCATCCTGCTGGTGGCCTTGACCATTGTCTTCCTGCTGGCAACCGCGACGCTGTGGCCGTTCTCCGCCTATGGCGGTACCGCGGTCACCGTCACGGTGCTGGTGGCGCTGCTGGTTTGTCTGATCCCCACCACCATCGGCGGCCTGCTGTCGGCCATCGGTGTGGCCGGCATGAGCCGCATGCTCGGTGCCAACGTCATCGCCACCAGCGGGCGTGCTGTAGAAGCCGCCGGTGACGTGGATGTGTTGCTGCTGGATAAAACCGGGACCATTACCCTCGGTAACCGTCAGGCGTCAGATTTCCTACCCGCACCGGGCGTGGATGAAAAAACGCTGGCGGATGCCGCGCAGCTCTCCTCGCTTGCTGATGAAACCCCGGAAGGCCGCAGTATTGTGATCCTCGCCAAGCAGCGCTTTAACCTGCGCCAGCGCGACGTCCAGAGCCTGCACGCCACTTTCGTGCCCTTTACGGCGCAAACCCGCATGAGCGGAATTAACATTCAGGATCGCATGATCCGTAAAGGCTCGGTTGACGCGATCCGCCGCCACATTGAGGCCAACAACGGCCACTTCCCGCCTGAAGTGGACAGCCTGGTCGAAAGCGTGGCCCGTCAGGGGGCAACGCCGCTGGTGGTGGCCGAAGGGGCCCATGTGCTCGGGGTGATTGCCCTGAAGGATATCGTCAAAGGCGGCATCAAGGAGCGCTTTGCCCAGCTGCGTAAGATGGGGATCAAAACGGTGATGATCACCGGGGATAACCGTCTTACCGCTGCGGCCATTGCTGCCGAAGCGGGCGTGGATGATTTCCTTTCCGAAGCCACACCGGAAGCCAAGCTGGCACTGATTCGTCAGTATCAGGCGGAAGGCCGTCTGGTGGCGATGACGGGCGACGGAACCAACGATGCCCCTGCCCTCGCGCAGGCCGACGTGGCGGTGGCGATGAACTCCGGTACGCAGGCAGCCAAAGAGGCGGGCAACATGGTCGACCTCGACTCTAACCCGACCAAGCTGATTGAAGTGGTGCACATCGGCAAGCAGATGCTGATGACGCGCGGCTCGCTGACCACGTTCAGTATCGCCAACGACGTGGCGAAGTATTTCGCCATCATTCCAGCCGCGTTTGCTGCGACCTATCCGCAATTAAACGCCCTGAACGTAATGCACCTGCACTCTCCGGCCTCGGCCATTCTGAGCGCAGTGATCTTTAACGCCCTGATTATTGTCTTCCTGATCCCGCTGGCGCTGAAGGGCGTGAGCTATAAGCCGCTCACGGCGGCCGCCATGCTGCGCCGCAACCTGTGGATTTACGGCCTGGGCGGGCTGGTGGTGCCCTTCGTCGGCATCAAGGTTATCGACCTGCTGTTGACGCTATTCGGCCTGGTTTAAAAGGTGAATCAAATGACGATGTTACGCCCCGCTATACTTCTGTTTATTCTGCTGTCTCTCATTACCGGCGGACTGTACCCGCTGGTGACCACCGCGCTGGGCCAGTGGTGGTTTAAGGATCAGGCTAACGGCTCGCTGATTATGCAAAACGGTGAAAACCGCGGGTCTCGCCTGATTGGTCAGAACTTTGCGGATGCCCGCTACTTCCAGGGACGCCCTTCCGCCACTGCCGAAAGCCCGTATAATCCGATGGCATCCGGCGGCAGTAACCTGGCGGGCAGCAACCCCGAGCTGGATAAAGCCGTTACTGAGCGCGTGGCTGCCCTGCGTGCCGCGAATCCACAGGCCAGCCGTGACGTTCCCGTGGAGCTGGTGACCGCCTCGGCCAGCGGGCTGGACTACAGCCTGACGCCAGCAGCCGTGGCATGGCAGATCCCGCGCGTCGCCGCCGCCCGTCAGCTGACCGTCGAACAGGTGAGCCAGCTGGTTGCCGAGCACACGCAAAAGCCGCTGGTCAGCTTCATCGGCATGCCCGTGGTAAATATTGTTGAGCTGAATCTGGCGCTGGACGCGCTAAGGAAAAACTAAATGACCGACGAGCCCATGCGCCCGGATCCGGACAGGCTGCTCGAACAAACAGCTGAAGCCCATCGCGGCAAACTGAAAATTTTCTTCGGCGCCTGCGCGGGCGTCGGGAAAACCTTCGCCATGCTGACGGAAGCCCAGCGGCTTCGGGCGCAGGGGCTCGATATTCTGATCGGCGTGGTTGAAACCCACGGACGTAAAGAGACGGCATCACTGCTGAAGGGGCTGGCAACCCAGCCGCCCCGCCGCATCAGCCATCGCGGTCGGTTAGTCACCGAATTCGATCTCGATGCCGCCCTCGCCCGCCGCCCCGCGCTTATCCTGATGGACGAGCTGGCGCACAGCAATGCGCCAGGCTCGCGCCACCCCAAACGCTGGCAGGATGTTGAAGAGTTACTTGAAGCCGGTATCGATGTGTTCACGACGGTTAACGTTCAGCATCTCGAAAGCCTGAACGACGTGGTCAGCGGCGTGACCGGCATTCAGGTGCGCGAAACGGTGCCCGATCCCTTCTTTGATTCCGCGGATGAGGTGGTGCTGGTCGACCTGCCGCCCGATGATTTGCGCCAGCGCCTGCACGAAGGCAAAGTCTATATCGCCGGCCAGGCCGAGCGCGCCATCGAACATTTCTTCCGTAAAGGCAACCTGATAGCCCTGCGCGAGCTGGCCCTGCGCCGAACCGCCGACCGGGTGGACGATCAGATGCGCGCCTGGCGCGACCTGCAGGGCCAGGAACGCGTCTGGCACACGCGGGATGCCATCCTGCTGTGCGTGGGCCACGGCAGCGGCAATGAAAAGCTTGTCCGCACCGCCGCGCGCCTGGCGGCCAAATTTGGCAGCGTCTGGCATGCGGTGTATGTCGAAACGCCGCAGCTGCACGCGCTGCCCGAAAACCAGCGTCGCGCGATCCTGAGTTCGCTGCGCCTTGCGCAGGAGCTGGGTGCGGAAACCGCCACCCTTTCCGATCCTCAGGAAGATAAAGCCATTTTGCGCTACGCGCGCGAGCATAACCTGGGGAAAATCGTCATTGGCCGTCGTCAGCATCGCCGCTGGTTTAGCCGCGAATCCTTTGCCGACAAGCTGGCCCGTCGCGCGCCGGATCTGGATCTGGTGATCGTGGCGCTGGACGACAAACCTACCCCCTTACCCAATCGCGCGCCGGACAGCCGCACCTTCAGCGATAAATGGCGCATTCAGCTTCGCGGCTGTCTTGTCGCCGTCGTGCTCTGCGCCCTGATTACCGTGATTGCCAGCCAGTGGCTGATTGCGTTTGATGCCGCCAACCTGGTGATGATCTACCTTCTGGGCGTGGTGGTGGTGGCGCTCTTTTACGGGCGCTGGCCGTCGGTCCTGGCGACGGTGATTAACGTCATCAGCTTCGATCTGTTCTTTATTGCTCCCCGCGGGACGCTCGCCGTCTCGGACGTGCAGTACATCCTCACCTTTGCCGTGATGCTCACCGTCGGGCTGGTGATCGGCAATCTGACGGCGGGCGTGCGCTATCAGGCGCGTATCGCCCGCTATCGCGAACAGCGCACGCGCCATCTCTATGAGATGTCGAAATCGCTGGCGGTGGGCCGCACGCCGCTGGATATCGTACAGACCAGCGAGCAGTTTATCCGCTCGACGTTTCATGCCAGCAACCTGATTTTACTTCCGGACGAACACGGCAAGCTGCGCCCACTGACGTCGGCCACAGGCATGACGCCCTGGGACGAAGCCATCGCGCGCTGGAGCTTTGACAAAGGCTTACCGGCGGGCGCAGGGACCGACACCCTCCCCGGCGTGCCCTATCAAATTCTGCCCCTGCGCAGTGCCGATAAAAATCAGGGGCTGGTCATCGTGGAGCCTTCCAACCTGCGCCAGCTGATGATCCCCGAACAGCAGCGTTTACTGGAGACGTTTACGCTGCTGGTTGCCAGCGCGCTGGAACGACTGGCCCTCACCGCCAGCGAGGAACAGGCCCGTCTGGCGAGCGAGCGTGAAAGCATTCGTAACTCGCTGCTGGCGGCGCTGTCTCACGATCTGCGTACCCCGCTCACCGTCCTGTTCGGTCAGTCAGAAATTCTGACGCTGGACCTGGCGGCGGAAGGCTCGAAGCATGCCCTTCAGGCCAGCGAGATCCGCCAGCACGTGCTGAATACCACGCGCCTGGTGAATAACCTGCTCGACATGGCGCGTATCCAGTCAGGCGGTTTTAACCTCAAAAAAGAGTGGCTCACGCTTGAAGAGGTGGTGGGCAGCGCGCTGAAAATGCTCGAACCCGGCCTGGGTGGGCGACATATCGCGCTGAACATGCCCGAGCCCCTGACGTTAATTCACGTTGATGGTCCGCTGTTTGAACGGGTGCTGATCAACCTGCTGGAAAATGCCGGCAAATATGCGGGCGCCAGTGCTCAAATTGGCGTGGATGCAACGGTGGAAGATGGCACGCTTCGCCTTAACGTCTGGGATACCGGCCCCGGCATTCCCGCCGGGCAGGAGTTGGCTATTTTCGAGAAATTCGCACGCGGCAATAAGGAGTCGGCCATTCCGGGCGTGGGGCTGGGGCTGGCGATTTGCCAGGCGATCATTGACGTGCATGGCGGCTCCATTTCCGCGGAGAATCGTCCGGAAGGCGGTGCGCGTTTTTGTGTTACACTTCCTCTGGAAACCCCGCCAGAACTTAATGAATTACCAGAGGATTTGTGATCAACGTTCTGATTGTTGAAGATGAGATCGCCATTAGCCGTTTTCTGCGCGCTGCGCTGGAAGGAGACGGTCTGCGCGTTCATGATGCGGGTACGCTTCAGCGGGGTTTAATTGAGGCCGCCACCCGCAAGCCGGACCTGGTGATCCTCGATCTTGGACTCCCGGACGGCGACGGCATCGATTTTATTCGTGAAGTCCGCCAGTGGAGCCAGATGCCGATCCTCGTGCTCTCCGCCCGTACTGAAGAGACGGATAAAATCGCCGCGCTGGATGCCGGGGCGGATGACTATCTGATTAAACCGTTTGGTATCGGCGAGCTTCAGGCTCGCCTTCGCGTGGCGCTGCGTCGCCACAGCGCCACCACGCCTGCCGATCCAACCTACGCGTTTGGGGATATCCGGGTTGACCTGGCCGCGCGGCGCATTTTGCGCGGCGAAGAGGAAATTCATCTTACGCCCATTGAGTTTCGCCTGCTCGCCGTGCTGCTCAACAACCACGGCAAGGTTCTCACCCAGCGCCAGCTGTTAAGTCAGGTGTGGGGACCCAACGCCGTGGAGCATAGTCACTATTTACGCATATATATGGGACATCTTCGTCAGAAACTCGAAGTCGACCCCGCTCGCCCTCGCCATTTATTAACTGAAACCGGTATCGGTTATCGGTTTATGCTTTGAATAACTATTCATTTTATTTTTAAATAAAACCGAAATACCTCAGACAATATTTCATAAATAACCCATACGTTATTTTTACGGGCTATTTTTGCTCATTTAAAACATTGATAATACAACCTGTTAACGCAACACCAACAAATCAGAATTTTGATCTGCGATATTCATCCAAAACGAATATTTATTTCTGATTTGATCGGTTAACGGTGATCTTGTTCACAGTTAATCGCTTTTTCCTGGATAAAATGACCATGCTTTCAATTACTGAAAGGAAAATGAATCATGGAAAACAACAATCGTTTAATGCCCCATATAAGGCGGACAACACATATCATGATGTTTGCCCACCGAAACTGCTTTGACTTTCATCTCTTTAATGCCCGGTAGTCCTTCGACTTCTGGCGCATTCGCTTACAGGTTATCCTGAAAAATCTTATTTTACAGGCAATTGCCTGTGAACTCGTGCGCTCATTCATTTTGATTCAGACTCATCCGCACCGGGCGGACTGAATTTCAATCATCAAAAAAGCAATGTACTGATTTTAATCAGCGGCCATCCTTTGCTTTTTTTCCGGAAAATTATCGATTTCTTTCTTGCAAGAAATCGAGGGACGCTTATTACCTAAAATAAAGAGAGAAAGATGAAAAGTTTAAAAATCGCAGCCAGCCGTGCCTGTCCTGATTGCTTTACCACCCTGCGTGAACTGGTGGATGTCAGAGCTTCTGATTATATCGATGTCGCCGCTATTGTTCTGGCGGTCAGTGATATTACCGGCGGGATACTGGACGAAATAGAAGCCACCGGTTTTGGCATTCCCGTATTTGTCGCGACGCAGAAAGAAGAGTTCATTCCGGCAGACTATTTATCGCGCATTCATGGCGTATTTGAGTATTCAGACACCAGCAACGACTTTTATGGACGCCAGCTGGAAGCGGCAGCCCAAAAGTATGAAACCCAGCTGCGCCCGCCGTTTTTCCGCGCACTGGTCGACTACGTGAAGCAAGGCAACAGTGCGTTCGACTGCCCGGGCCATCAGGGCGGCCAGTTCTTCCGCCGCCATCCTGCCGGCAATCAGTTTGTGGATTTCTTTGGCGAGACGCTTTTCCGCTCCGACCTGTGTAACGCCGACGTGGCGATGGGCGATCTGCTGATTCACGAAGGCGCGCCGTGCATTGCGCAGCAACATGCGGCGAAGGTCTTTAATGCCGATAAGACCTACTTCGTGCTGAACGGCACCTCGTCATCCAACAAAGTGGTACTTAACGCCCTGCTCACGCCGGGCGACCTGGTGCTGTTCGACCGCAACAACCACAAATCCAACCATCACGGTGCCCTACTCCAGGCAGGCGCAACGCCAGTCTATCTGGAAACCGCGCGCAACCCGTACGGCTTTATCGGCGGCATTGACGCCCACTGTTTTGAAGAACAGTACCTGCGCGAGCTGGTGGCCGAAGTTGCACCGGGCCGTGCGCGCGATGCGCGTCCGTTCCGTCTGGCGGTGATCCAGCTCGGTACTTACGATGGCACCATCTACAACGCCCGTCAGGTGGTGGATAAGATTGGGCATCTGTGTGATTACATCCTGTTTGACTCCGCCTGGGTGGGTTACGAGCAGTTTATCCCGATGATGGCCGACTGCTCTCCGCTGCTGCTGGAGCTGAACGAAAACGACCCGGGGATTTTGGTTACCCAGTCCGTGCATAAACAGCAGGCAGGCTTCTCCCAGACCTCGCAAATCCATAAAAAAGATAGCCACATCAAAGGACAGCAGCGCTATGTCCCGCACAAGCGGCTGAATAATGCCTTTATGATGCACGCCTCCACCAGCCCGTTTTATCCGCTGTTCGCAGCGCTGGACATTAACGCCAAGATGCATGAAGGCCAGAGCGGCCGCAACATGTGGATGGACTGCGTGGTGAACGGTATTGAAGCGCGTAAGCTAATCCTGGAGAACTGCCGGTATCTGCGCCCCTTCGTGCCGGAGACGGTGGATGGCCGTCCGTGGGAAAGCTGGGACACGGCGGAAATTGCGACCGATCTGCGCTTCTTCCACTTCGTACCGGGTGAAAACTGGCACGCCTTTGAAGGCTACGCCGAGCATCAGTATTTTATCGACCCGTGCAAGCTCCTGCTAACCACGCCGGGCATTAACGCCCGCACCGGGGAGTATGACGACTTCGGCGTGCCCGCCACTATCCTCGCTAACTTCCTGCGTGAAAACGGCATCGTGCCGGAAAAATGCGATCTCAACTCGATCCTGTTCCTGCTCACGCCTGCGGAAGATATGGGCAAACTGCAGCAGCTGGTGGCGCAGCTGGTGCGCTTCGAAAAACTGCTCGAGAGCGATGTTCCGCTGAAAGACGTCCTGCCTTCTCTCTACAAACAGCATCCGGAACGTTACGCGGATTACACCCTGCGCCAGATCTGCCAGGAGATGCATGACCTGTATGCCCGCCACAACGTGAAGCAGCTGCAGAAAGAGATGTTCCGCAAGTCCCATTTCCCACGCGTGATGATGAGCCCGCAGGACGCCAACTACGCCTATCTGCGCGGTGAAGTTGAACTGGTTTCACTGCGCGACGCGGAAGGCCGCATCGCCGCGGAAGGCGCCCTTCCTTATCCGCCGGGGGTATTGTGCGTGGTTCCAGGGGAGGTCTGGGGCGGCTCCGTGCTGCGCTACTTCGCCGCGCTGGAAGAAGGCATCAACCTGCTGCCGGGCTTCGCGCCGGAGCTGCAGGGTGTGTACGTCGAAGAGTGCGAGGGCCGCAAACAGGTTCGCTGTAACGTCATCAAACAACCCGCCGCTCAGCCCGCGCTGCTGAAAGGAGAGAAATTATGAGTAAGTCCAATAAGATGGGCGTGGTGCAGCTAACTATCCTCACCATGGTGAACATGATGGGCTCCGGGATTATCATGCTGCCAACCAAACTGGCTGAGGTGGGTACCATCTCTATCATCTCCTGGCTGGTGACCGCCGTAGGCTCAATGGCGCTGGCGTGGGCGTTTGCCAAGTGCGGGATGTTCAGCCGCAAGTCAGGCGGCATGGGGGGCTACGCCGAGTATGCCTTTGGTAAGTCTGGCAACTTTATGGCCAACTATACCTACGGGGTGTCACTGCTGATCGCCAACGTGGCGATTGCCATCTCCGCCGTGGGCTACGGTACGGAGCTGTTTGGCGCGACGCTCAGCCCGGTACAGATTGGCCTGGCCACCATCGGCGTGCTGTGGATCTGCACCGTGGCTAACTTTGGCGGGGCGCGTATCACCGGACAGCTCTCCAGCATCACCGTCTGGGGCGTGATTATCCCGGTTGTCGGCCTGTGCATCATCGGCTGGTTCTGGTTCAGCCCGACCCTGTACGCCAACTCCTGGAACCCGCACCATGTGCCGTTCTTCAGCGCAGTCGGCTCTTCTATCGCCATGACGCTCTGGGCCTTCCTCGGTCTGGAATCCGCCTGCGCCAACGCAGAAGTGGTTGATAACCCTGAAAAGAACGTGCCGATTGCGGTCCTCGGCGGTACGCTGGGCGCGGCGGTGATCTATATCGTCTCGACTAACGTGATTGCCGGGATTGTGCCAAACATGGATCTTGCTAACTCTACGGCGCCGTTCGGACTGGCCTTCGCGCAGATGTTCACGCCGGAAGTCGGGAAAGTGATTATGGGTTTGATGGTCATGTCGTGCTGCGGTTCACTCCTTGGCTGGCAGTTCACCATCGCGCAGGTGTTTAAATCCTCGGCTGATGAAGGGTACTTCCCAAAAATCTTCTCCCGCGTGACCAAAGCCGATGCGCCGGTGCAGGGCATGCTGGCGATTGTCATCTTCCAGAGCGGATTGTCGCTGATGACCATTAGCCCGTCGCTGAACAGCCAGTTCAACGTGCTGGTCAACCTGGCGGTCGTGACGAACATCATTCCGTATATTCTGTCGATGGCGGCGCTGGTGATCATTCAGAAGGTGGCGAAGGTGGATCCGCGCAAAGCGCGCGCGGCCAATATCGTGGCGCTGATTGGCGCGATTTACAGCTTCTATGCGCTCTACTCATCGGGCCAGGAAGCGATGCTCTACGGGGCAATGGTAACCTTTATGGGCTGGACGCTGTACGGTCTGGTGTCACCACGGTTTGAATTGAAGAACAAGCACAGTTAGGTCAAAGCAAAACGGCAACCCAAGGGTTGCCGTTTTATTGTTTTCTCCCTCTCCCGAAGGGAGAGGGTCAGGATGAGGGCATCAGTCCACACCCAAACCGCACTTACGCGTTTTTCAGCACTTCGCTGACAATCTCTACCGCTTCTTTCTCAATCTGCTGACGATGCTCAGCGCCGAGGAAGCTTTCGCAATAGATTTTATACGCATCTTCCGTGCCGGATGGGCGAGCGGCGAACCAGCCGTTTTCAGTCATCACTTTCAGTCCACCAATGGAGGCGCCGTTACCCGGTGCCGCCGTCAGACGTGCGGTGATCGGGTCGCCCGCCAGGGTGCTTGCGCTGACCATCTCCGGTGAGAGTTTGGAGAGGGCCGCTTTCTGGGCTGACGTCGCGCTGGCCTGAATACGGTTATAGCTTGGTGCACCAAAGCGTGCCGCCAGCTCGTTGTAATGTTCCTGCGGGTTCTTACCGGTGACCGCGGTGATTTCCGCCGCCAGCAGGCACATGATGATGCCGTCTTTATCGGTTGACCATGGCGTGCCGTCGAAACGCAGGAAAGATGCGCCCGCACTCTCTTCACCGCCGAAGCCGAAGCTGCCGTCGTGCAGACCGTCAACAAACCATTTGAAGCCCACCGGCACTTCCACCAGCTTGCGGCCCAGTGCCTCAACCACGCGGTCGATCATCGCGGAGGAAACCAGCGTTTTACCGACGGCCACCTCTTTGCCCCACTGCGGACGGTGCTGGAACAGGTAGTTAATCGCGACTGCCAGATAGTGGTTCGGGTTCATCAGCCCGGCAGGGGTGACGATACCGTGGCGGTCGTAATCCGGGTCGTTAGCAAACGCCAGATCGAATTTATCACGCAGCGCCAGCAGGCCCGCCATCGCGCACTCGGAGGAGCAGTCCATGCGGATCGCGCCGTCTTTGTCCAGGTGCATAAAGCGGAAGGTCTGATCGACGTGATCGTTCACGATGGTCAGATCCAGCTTGTAGTGCTCGGCGATACGTTTCCAGTATTCGATACCGGAGCCGCCCAGCGGATCCACGCCCAGCTTGAGGCCGGCTTTCTGGATGGCCGCCATATCGACGATATCCGCCAGGCCTTCCACGAACGGCTGAACCAGATCCAGCTCTTTCACGTGACCGGACGCCATGGCCGCATCCAGAGAGATACGCTTCACGCCTTTCAGGTCATCAGCCAGCAGCGCGTTCGCGCGATCCTCCACCACTTTGGTGACGTTGGTATCTGCCGGGCCACCGTTAGGCGGGTTATATTTGATACCACCGTCTTCCGGCGGGTTGTGGGATGGCGTGATGACGATACCGTCAGCCAGCGCACCACCTTTTTTGTTGTGCACCAGGATGGCGTTAGAGACCGCAGGCGTTGGGGTGAAGCCGTTGTTCTCCTGAACAATCACATCAACGCCGTTTGCCGCCAGCACTTCCACAACAGAGATGAACGCCGGTTCAGACAGGGCATGGGTATCTTTCCCCACGTAGCACGGACCGGTAACGCCGTTTTTAGCGCGCTCTTCCGCAATGGCCTGAGCAATGGCCAGAATGTGCGGTTCGTTAAAGCTGTGGCGCGCCGCGCTGCCGCGGTGACCAGATGTACCAAACTTCACTGCGTGTTCTGCGTTGCCCACGACCGGCTTCAGCACGTAATACTGCGCGGTCAGCTGAGCGACGTTAATCAAATCGCTTTGTTGTGCAGGTTGGCCTGCACGGCTGTGATTTGCCATTACCGGGTCCTTCTGATGCAAGGGTTAAATTGTACCGCAAACCTTTTCAATCAATTCCGCCGGGAACTGCATGGACTGCATGATGTGTTCAATCATGCTGCACTTACGGCCCGTATTGGTATTGGTGATCACCCAGTATGGGGTGCCAGGAACATGTTTGGGTTTGGTTTGATTGCCATTTTGCAGCAGCGTTTGCTCGTCGCCCGCGAAATAGACGCGAGTACGACCGTGCAGCGACTCGGTCGCTTCAGCAAACGCTTTGTTATCCAGTGAGTAAAGTGTAGACAGCACCAGCATAAAGCGGTTAACCGCCTTTTTCTGCTCCGCGTATTCATCGGAGAGCAGCAGCTCGCGCATCGCACGCACTTTATCTTTTGCCGGCGTCACGGCAGGTTTTGCTTGTGCAACAACGCTTGGCTGAGACACGACATCTTTGGTGACTGGGGTAGCAGGCTGTGAAGCGGCGGAAATTTTAAGCATGCGCCGTAAAATGTCGGACGCGCTCTCCCCGATATGCCGCGTCTGGCTGGCAATATACTGATAGAGTTCGTCATCAACTTCGATTGTTTTCATCTTAATCCAGTGCGATATCTTATCTGAATACAAGTCATTGGGATTATAGGGTCAAATCCCAACAGCGGATAGCGTCAAACCAGGTTGGCGGCAAAAGTCAGATTAAACTGGAACCTTGCAGCCGGGCGGCAGAATGGTCAACATGATACCCTAACCTGACATACGTAAAAAAAGAACTTTGCCATGAAATTGAATACCCGAGCGCAAACTGCACAATCGCCGAACAATAATTCTCCCATCGTACTGGTTCACGGGCTTTTTGGCAGCCTGGATAACCTGGGCGTGCTGGCGCGCGATCTGGTTACTGACCACGATATTTTACAGGTCGATATGCGCAATCACGGTCTTTCCGGCCGATCCGACGAGATGACCTACGCGGCGATGGCGCAGGATCTGCTGGATACGCTGGATGCCAACGACCTGCAAAAGGTGACCCTCATCGGGCATTCAATGGGTGGCAAAGCGGTGATGGCCCTGACGGCACTGGCCCCGGAGCGTATTAACGGCCTGGTTGTAATTGATGTTGCGCCCGTGGATTACGACGTCCGCCGCCACGACGAAATTTTTGCCGCCATCAATGCGGTCACCGAAGCGGGCGTCGCGACTCGCCAACAGGCGGCTGCCGTCATGCGTGAGCATCTTGATGAAGAAGGCGTCGTCCAGTTCCTGCTGAAGTCGTTTGTTGACGGCCAATGGCGTTTTAACGTGCCGGTGCTCTGGAATCAGTACAATAACATCGTGGGCTGGGAAACCGTCCCCGCCTGGCCACACCCTACCCTCTTTATTCGCGGCGGTAACTCTCCTTACGTTACCGACGCGTACCGCGACACGCTGCTGGCCCAATTCCCGCAGGCTCGCGCCCACGTGATTGCCGGTGCCGGACACTGGGTGCATGCAGAAAAACCCGATGCTGTGCTGCGCGCCATTCGCCGCTATCTCGCTGATACGACAAATTGATTAAAAAGAAAGCGACTGGAAGGCTGCGGGCTTCCAGTCGTTGGCGTGCCGTTTTTGGTGATGTATGATGGCGCGCTTATCGCCCGGGCATTAGCAGGGCGGCGTGTTTCCCCCGAAGTCTCAGAATCATGGCCAAAGAACAAACGGACCGTACGACACTAGATCTGTTCGCGAATGAGCGTCGCCCGGGACGACCGAAGACGAATCCGCTTTCGCGCGATGAACAGCTGCGTATCAATAAACGCAATCAGCTTAAACGCGATAAAAATCGCGGGCTTAAGCGTGTCGAACTGAAGCTTAACGCCGACGCCGTCGATGCGCTGAACGAGCTGGCTGACGCGCGAAATATCAGCCGAAGCGAGCTCATTGAAGAGATGTTAATCGCCCAGCTTGAGGCGTTACGCAGCCAGGCATAAGTCTGAAAATCCCCTTTATTACCCTTTTCATGTAGCACAGAGTGCAGTCCTGCGCGATAGCTGTTTCCGCAGGGTTGCCAGTTCTGCTATTATTGCCCTTATCCGTGGCCGAATTGCGCCACCATACTATTAAGTTTCAAGAGGTTATTTTACTCATGGCAATCATCGGCATTTTCTTTGGCAGTGATACCGGCAATACCGAAAATATCGCAAAAAACATTCAAAAACAGCTCGGTAAAGACGTTGCTGATGTGCATGACATTGCCAAGAGCAGCAAAGAAGATCTGGAAGGCTATGACATTCTGCTGCTGGGTATCCCAACCTGGTACTACGGTGAAGCCCAATGCGACTGGGATGATTTCTTCCCGACGCTGGAAGAAGTGGACTTCAACGGTAAGCTGGTTGCCCTGTTTGGCTGCGGTGACCAGGAAGACTACGCTGAGTATTTCTGTGACGCGCTGGGTACCATCCGCGACATCATTGAGCCGAATGGCGCGGTTATCGTAGGCCACTGGCCGACCGCTGGTTACCACTTCGAAGCGTCTAAAGGCCTGGCCGATGACGATCATTTCGTGGGTCTGGCCATCGACGAAGACCGTCAGCCAGAACTGACCGCCGAGCGCGTTGAGAAGTGGGTGAAGCAGATCCGTGAAGAACTGCACCTTGATGATATTCTGAACGCCTGATTTTATCGCGGCGCAACTGCGGTTGCGCCCATGCCCCAGGTCAAACCGATTAAATTAATCGCTACAATCTTTTAACTTTTTCGCCCAGACCTGTACAATGTCTCCCTGATAAAATGTGGTTTTCCATAGAGCAAGTTTGTTGGTGATACCCCATTTTTATAAGCATATTTTGCCTGAGACTTGCAGTTTTCATTTAGCCATGGCAGTTCTATAATGAGACGCATTATCCCAGGTGCATTTTCTGTCACTTCCTACAGAAGTGAATCGTTTAGCAACAGGACAGATTCCGCATGACTGACAACAATACCGCATTAAAGAAGGCTGGCCTGAAAGTTACGCTTCCTCGGTTAAAAATCCTCGAAGTGCTTCAGGGTCCAGACAATCACCATGTCAGTGCGGAAGACCTTTATAAACGTCTTATCGACATGGGTGAAGAGATTGGGCTGGCTACCGTCTATCGCGTGCTGAACCAGTTTGATGACGCGGGCATTGTCACCCGTCATAATTTCGAAGGCGGTAAATCTGTTTTCGAACTGACCCAGCAGCAGCACCACGATCATCTGATCTGCCTCGACTGCGGCAAGGTCATTGAATTCAGCGATGATTCCATCGAAGCGCGCCAGCGTGAAATCGCCGCGCGTCACGGTATCCGCCTGACCAACCACAGCCTGTATCTTTACGGTCACTGTGCTGAAGGCGACTGCCGCGAAGATGACCACGCGCACGACGCAAAATAATCAAGTGTTCATACTCTGAGCCAGCCGAAAGGTTGGCTTTTTTTTGCCAGAAAAAAGCCCGGTAAGCGCAGCGCCACCGGGCGTAAAGCAACTTATTTATTATTGTTGCGTATCTCGTTCCAGATCTTATCGCAACGCTTGGTCACTTCCTGATCGTTACCGGTTTTACGCGCCTGGATACAGGCCTGGTAATCCATCACGCGGACATTCTCCCGCGTCGCAAACTGCTCATGCGCTTTCTCTTTCTTCAGCACGTTCAAAACGCTCTGACAGGCTTCAATTTTCTCCGGCGATCCTTCTGCTGTATTAATACAGGCGCTATAGGCCTCCTTCAGCCGGGAATCTTCTTTCGGTGCCTCACTCTGAGCACACGCCACCAGCCCTGATGCCAGCAACGCGACGATTACGATTTTTTTCATCATATGCAGTCTCCGGTCCGGCGGGATCTAACCCGCCGGAAGATTCATCAGAAGATAGTGAACGGTGCGATAACCATGAATTTCACGTCACGTTCATCCTGGAAGATGTTGCCGTAACCGCCCGCGTAGCTCGGGATATCGGAGTGGTTGTCATACTGAGTGAAGTGCAGTTTGAACATTGTGCCTTTCGCGCGGCCATCCTGCAGGGTATAGATAGCATCGAGGCTGTAGGAAGACTCTTTCAGGCGATAGTTGGGATCGTAGTATGCGTCCGGAGTTGCCATATCGGCTGGTTTTGCATCCCAGGCGTAAGCGTAAGAAGCGCCCACCGCCCAGCCAGGCAGGTTCCAGTTTTTCAGGTCGTACATTGCGCCGAAGAAGACCGCTTTCTCGCCGTCGGCGTTGAAGTCTGAGCGGTTATCCCACCAGATATCAAGACGACCGTTGGATGAGGCATAGGTCGGGGTCATACGCTGCAGGAAGTAGCCCTGCTGCCCTTCCGCCTTCACCCATGTTCCTTCCAGACGTAAATCAACCTGACCGACCTTATAGCCGAAGGTTAGCGCCTGCAGCCACGCGGTGCCATCATAAATGTCATTGATGCCACCGTTGCTGACTTTGTCGCGCGTACCGTAGAACTGATAGCTGGTACTCAGCGGGCTACCCGCGACATCAAACTTATAGCTGGCCTTGGCAAAGTACTGATCGATATACCCTTGCGCCTGGCCAAATGCTGCTTCGAGAACCAGATCGTTTTTGAAGTCGTATTTCGCCCCCAGCGAGTGGAGATAATCGACTTTGGTTTTCTTATCGTTCTGGTAGAACTTGTCCATCTCGATGTGCCAGGGTGCTTTGTACTCGTTGGTCCACATATAGGAGAAGCTCAACGCACCCGCATCACCGTAGTCAAAGTTCGCCCCGGCTTCCGCACCCTGATAGGTACCCGGCATAAAACTCCAGTGCGGTGCTAACAGGGTCTGGCCAGTTGGCTGAATATAACCACCGCGCGCCCATACCGGACCGTATTTAAATTTTGCAGCGGCTTTGTAAAGGCTGATGCCGCTCTTATCCCCGGACCAGTCTTCTTTATACGCTTTATTGCTGGAGGAGAAGGCAATTTCGTTCGGGTGGGCGCTGTCGCCGTTTTCCGCCATTTCAATCGCGGTAAACGCAGCAATATCCAGACCGAACATATCCGCGGCATAGCCTGACTGGAAGTCCAGGTTGGCGTTCCAGGTGGAATGAGAAAGGTTGGTTTTGTATTTGTCTTCGGTGACGTCTTTACGGTCACGTTCACGCTGCCAGTAATAGATACCGCCCGTGAGGGTAGAATCGTCGATGAAGCCCGCCGCTTTCGCCTCTGGTGTCACCACCAGGCCCGACATTGCTGTCACACCGGCAATAGCCAGCGCCAGCGCACTACGTTTGCCACTGAACGTACGCATAGATTATTCCTCTTTGACGAATTAAAACGCCTGAAACGGCGTAAATAAAAAAGACCAAATGGTCAGGGGTAGTTTTAAATACCCTCGAATTAACTACCGTCGTTAGGTTATTTTTCGCGACGCGAATTATCAATGCTTTTTAGCGGACAAAAGTCAGGATTATGACGAAGTGCACATAATTAGTAGTGCTTTGTAACATTTGCAGGGAGGCGAGGAATGGCGGGGAATTTTCAAGTATTTCAGTGGCTAGACGAGAAACATCTTCCCTTTCTTATAACCTTTTTGTTTTTCCTAATGACACAAACTTTTTTTTTGAAAAATAAGTAGCACCTCATTGACCTGATATTTTTATCACACCTTTTTAGGCCCTGGCTTAATACCCTGATCGTTAAATAAAAAAACGCCGCATAGTGCGGCGTTTGTCTCTCATTGACCAGACCAGCAATATTATTCGCCGATCTTCGTCCAGGTATCACGCAGACCTACGGTACGGTTAAATACCGGTTTTTCTGCCGTGCTGTGACGGCTGTCCAGGCAGAAGTAACCTTCACGTTCGAACTGGAACGCTTTGCCTGCTTCAGCGTTTTTCAGAGAAGGCTCCGCATAACCCTGCTTGATCACCAGAGATTCCGGGTTGATGGTCGCCAGGAAGTCTTCCGCAGCACCAGGGTTAGGCACGCTGAACAGACGATCGTACAGACGAATTTCTACCGGCAGCGCGTGGGATGCGCTCACCCAGTGGATAACGCCTTTCACCTTGCGGCCATCCGCAGGATCTTTGCTCAGCGTTTCAGCATCATAAGAACAGAAGATGGTGGTGATATTCCCTTCTGCATCTTTCTCTACGCGCTCGGCTTTGATGACGTAGGCATTACGCAGACGCACTTCTTTACCCAGCACCAGACGCTTGTACTGTTTGTTGGCTTCTTCGCGGAAGTCAGCGCGGTCAATCCAGATCTCGCCGCTGAACGGCACGTCACGGCTTCCCATTTCCGGTTTGTTCGGATGGTTAGGCATGGCGACCAGCTCGCTTTCACCCTGCGGATAATTTTCGATAACCAGTTTCACCGGATCGATAACCGCCATCGCGCGCGGAGCGTTTTCGTTGAGATCTTCGCGAATGCATGATTCAAGGGACGCCATCTCGATGGTGTTGTCCTGCTTGGTCACGCCGATACGTTTGCAGAACTCACGAATAGAGGCGGCAGTGTAACCACGGCGACGCAGACCAGAAATGGTAGGCATACGTGGATCATCCCAGCCCTCAACGTGCTTGTCGGTCACCAGCAGGTTCAGCTTACGCTTGGACATCACGGTGTATTCCAGGTTCAGGCGAGAGAACTCGTACTGGCGCGGATGCACAGGAATGGTGATGTTATCCAGAACCCAGTCGTACAGACGACGGTTGTCCTGGAACTCCAGCGTACACAGGGAGTGCGTAATGCCTTCCAGCGCATCGCTGATGCAGTGGGTAAAGTCGTACATCGGGTAGATGCACCACTTGTTGCCGGTCTGGTGGTGTTCCGCAAACTTAATGCGGTACAGCACCGGATCGCGCATCACGATGAACGGAGACGCCATGTCGATTTTGGCACGCAGGCACGCTTTGCCTTCTTCGAAGCCACCGGCACGCATTTTTTCAAACAGCGCCAGGTTCTCTTCCACGCTGCGGTCGCGGAACGGGCTGTTTTTGCCCGGTGCGGTCAGCGTACCGCGATACTCACGGATCTCGTCAGCAGACAGCTCGTCGACATACGCCAGACCCTTGTTGATAAGCTCTACCGCATAGGCGTACAGCTGATCAAAATAGTCAGAAGAGTAGCAGATATCGCCAGACCAGTTGAAGCCCAGCCATTGCACGTCGTTCTTAATGGACTCAACGTATTCGATGTCTTCTTTTACTGGGTTGGTGTCATCGAAACGCAGGTTGCACTGTCCCTGGTAGTCTTGCGCAATGCCAAAGTTCAGGCAGATGGACTTCGCATGCCCGATATGCAGGTAGCCGTTCGGCTCCGGCGGAAAGCGGGTATGAATTGTGGTGTGCTTACCACTGGCCAGATCTTCATCGATGATCTGACGAATAAAGTTACTCGGGCGGGCTTCAGCCTCACTCATCGTGGATTCCTCAAAGCGTAAACGACGTATAACGGCATATGATCTTATAAGCCGGACGTAGTGACAACCCTTAAAACGTCTCTGAAGAAAATAATGGGGGCATTTGCTGCAAAAAAAAGCGGCGGAGGATCTCCCCCGCCGCTTAAGGCATGACTCTACTCAGGAGCGATTACTTGCCTTTAATCTCGTACAGCGGTGTTTGACCCGCAACAACCTGACCTTTCGCCTGAATGACCAGGCCGCTGAAGTCGTCGATGTTGCTGCAAACGACCGGACTTATCATGGAGCGCGCGTTGGCGTTCAGGAAGTCCAGATCCATTTCCAGAATCGGCTGCCCAGCCACCACTTCAGCGCCCTCTTCCACCAGACGAGTAAAGCCCTGGCCGTTCAGCGCAACGGTATCGATACCCATATGGACAACGATCTCCGCGCCATTTTCGGTTTCGAGGCAGAACGCATGGTTGGTGTTGAAGATTTTCACGATGGTACCGGCAGCCGGAGACACAACGGTTTTGTCCGTTGGTTTCACCGCCACACCGTCACCGACCGCTTTGCTGGCGAAGGCTTCGTCAGGCACCTGCTCAATCGCAACGACTTCACCGGTTACCGGTGAAACCAGCGCGGCTATCGTTTTGGCGTTGGGTACCGCCTGCGGTTTTGCAGCCGCTGGCGCGGCGGCAGGTGCGACAGAAGCTTCTGCTGCGGCTACCGGGCCGGTAGTTTTCATGGCATTAGCAATTTTCTCTGCCACAAAGCCAACGATAATCTGCACGCTGGTTTTGTTCAGGCGGATAACACCGGACGCGCCCAGACGTTTGGCCAGCGCTTCGTTCACCAGGGAAGAGTCTTTGACGTTCAGACGCAGGCGAGTGATACAGGCATCGATACCGGTCAGGTTGTCAGAACCGCCTACTGCGGCGATGTACTGACGCGCCAGACCTGAAACGTCCTGGTCCTGAGCACCGCTCACGTTCACATCCTGACCATCCGCTTCGCTACCGGCCACGGCCAGTTCACGACCCGGTGTCATGAGGTTAAATTTGGTGATAGTGAAACGGAACACTACGTAGTAGATCGCGAAGAACACCAGACCTTGCGGGATCAGCATCCACCAGTGGGTCGCCAGCGGGTTACGGGACGAAAGCACCATATCCACCAGACCGGCGCTGAAGCCGAAACCGGCAATCCACTGCATGCTGGCAGCGATGAACACGGAGATACCGGTCAGCACGGCGTGGATCACATACAGAACCGGCGCCACGAACATGAAGGAGAACTCCAGCGGCTCGGTGATACCGGTGAAGAAGGCCGCGAACGCGCCCGCCATCATGATACCCAGCACTTTCGCTTTGTTCTCTGGACGCGCGCAGTGGTAGATAGCCAGCGCAGCACCCGGCAGACCAAACATCATGATCGGGAAGAAGCCCGCCTGGTAACGACCGGTGATACCGACAACCGCTTTACCTGCTTCGATGGACTGTGCGCCACCCAGGAAGTTAGGGATATCGTTAATACCGGCAACGTCGAACCAGAACACGGAGTTCAGCGCGTGGTGCAGACCAACCGGGATCAGCAGACGGTTGAAGAACGCGTACACGCCCGCACCGACAGAACCCAGTTTCTGGATGTGCTCACCGAAGTTCACCAGACCGTCGAAAATCATCGGCCAGACGTACATCATGATGAACGCGACAACGATCATCACAAACGAGGTCAGGATAGGGACCAGACGGCGGCCGCTAAAGAAGGAGAGCGCTTTTGGCAGCTCTACGCTGCTGAAGCGGTTATACAGTTCGGCAGAGATGATACCCACAAGGATACCGACAAACTGGTTGCTGATCTTACCGAATGCCGCCGGAACCTGGTCCGCCGGAATTTTTTGGATCATGGCCACTGCTGCAGGTGAGCAGAGAGTGGTTAAGACGAGGAAACCGACAAAACCGGTCAGCGCAGCGGCACCGTCTTTGTCTTTGGACATACCGTAAGCCACACCAATCGCGAACAACACGGACATATTGTCGATAATGGCGGAACCTGACTTGATAAAGAACGCCGCCAGCGCGCTGGTATTACCCCAGCCGTTGGGGTCGATCCAGTAGCCGACACCCATCAGGATGGCTGCGGCAGGCAGCGTGGCGACCGGCACCATAAGTGCGCGGCCAACCTTTTGTAAATAACCTAGAATACTCACTTTCTTCCCCCTATGAGACCCCGTTTAAGGCATGTTCTCAGCTCTGTTTTTTATTGTGTCACGAACTATAGATACAGTTGATGCTTCACTGGCATTGTGAGTGTGTGAAAAATTAATTCGTATCGCAAATTAAACGCGTACTTTTTGTGATTTTTGTCACCAAATATCGTTATTAACCCTCCCTTACACTGGCTAACAGTGAAAACTTATTTTATCATTCAAAAAATCAAGACGGATTGATCCGGCCTGAAAGTTTCCAGGTTACGCTTAAGTATCAGGTTCCGATAGCTATCCGCCCACTCTTCTACTTTAACTCTTGAGGTGAACAATGAGACTGATTCCCCTGGCAACTGCTGAACAAGTTGGTAAATGGGCCGCTCGCCATATCGTTAACCGTATCAACGCCTTTAAACCAACTGCCGATCGTCCTTTCGTTCTTGGACTTCCGACAGGCGGCACACCGCTGACTGCCTACAAGGCGCTGGTTGAGATGCATAAAGCAGGCCAGGTTAGCTTCAAGCATGTTGTGACATTCAACATGGATGAATACGTTGGCTTACCGAAAGATCACCCGGAAAGCTACCATAGCTTTATGCACCGTAATTTCTTTGATCACGTTGATATTCCAGCTGAAAATATTAACCTGCTGAATGGAAACGCGCCTGATATTGACGCAGAATGCCGTCAGTATGAAGAAAAAATCCGTTCTTACGGTAAGATCCACCTGTTTATGGGTGGTGTAGGTAATGATGGTCACATCGCGTTTAACGAACCGGCGTCATCTCTGGCTTCCCGCACCCGTATTAAAACGCTGACCCATGACACGCGCGTGGCAAACTCCCGCTTCTTTGACGGCGATGTTAACCAGGTTCCAAAATACGCCCTGACCGTAGGCGTAGGCACCCTGCTGGATGCTGAAGAAGTGATGATTCTGGTGCTGGGCAGCGTGAAAGCCCAGGCGCTCCAGGCTGCCGTTGAAGGCAACGTAAACCATATGTGGACCATAAGCTGCCTGCAGCTGCATCCGAAATCAGTCATCGTCTGCGACGAGCCGTCCACGATGGAGCTGAAGGTTAAAACGCTGAAGTACTTCAACGAGTTAGAAGCTGAGAACATCAAAGGTCTGTAATTGAATAACCGCCTCTTCATCAAGAGGCGGCCGCTTTTTTTAACCGGGGGTCGTTATGTACGCTTTAACCCACGGTCGGATTTATACCGGCCATGAAATTCTGGATGACCATGCGATTGTTATCGCTGATGGCCTGATTGAACGTGTTTGCCCGCTGGCAGAACTGCCGCCGGAGATTGAACAGCGCTCACTCAATGGAGCAGTAATCTCCCCCGGTTTCATCGACGTGCAGCTCAACGGCTGCGGCGGTGTGCAATTCAATGACACCGCGGATGCGGTGACGGTAGAAACGCTGGAGATCATGCAGAAAGCCAACGAGAAATCGGGCTGCACCAGCTATCTGCCAACGCTCATCACCAGCAGTGATGACCTTATGAAGCAGGGTATCCGCGTGATGCGAGAATACCTGGCCAAACATCCTAACCAGGCGCTGGGTCTGCACCTTGAAGGGCCATGGCTGAATATGGTCAAGAAAGGAACGCATAACCCGGACTACGTGCGTAAACCTGATGCAGAGCTGGTTGACTACATGTGTGCCAACGCCGATGTGATCACCAAAGTGACGCTGGCGCCTGAAATGACGGGTACGGATGTCATCAGCAAGCTGGCCGCCGCCGGGATTATCGTTTCAGCAGGCCACTCAAACGCAACGCTGAAAGAAGCGAAAGCCGGTTTCCGCGCGGGAATTACTTTCGCAACTCACCTTTACAACGCCATGCCGTATATCACAGGCCGTGAACCGGGTCTGGTCGGGGCGATTCTGGATGAGCCAGACGTCTACTGCGGCATTATTGCTGACGGCTTACACGTCGATTACACCAACATTCGCAACGCTAAGCGGCTGAAAGGTGACAAGCTTTGTCTGGTGACGGATGCCACCGCACCGGCAGGTGCAAATATTGAGCAGTTCATTTTTGCCGGTAAAACAATATACTACCGCAATGGACTGTGTGTGGATGAAAACGGTACGCTGAGCGGTTCCTCTTTGACCATGATTGAAGGGGTGCGTAACCTGGTAGAACATTGCGGGATTGCGCTTGATGAAGTCCTGCGCATGGCAACCCTGTATCCGGCTCGCGCAATGGGCGTGGATAAACAGCTCGGCGGAATTGCACCAGGTATGGTTGCAAACCTGACGGCATTCACACACGATTATAAAATTATTAAGACCATCGTTAATGGTAACGAGGTCGTCACTGAGTAAGTAAAAGTATGACACCTGGCGGACAAGCTCAAATCGGTAATGTCGATCTCGTTAAACAACTTAACAGTGCGGCGGTATACCGCCTGATTGACCAGCACGGCCCCATCTCGCGGATTCAGATAGCCGAACAAAGCCAGCTTGCTCCCGCCAGCGTGACAAAAATTACCCGCCAGCTCATTGAGCGCGGTCTGATCAAAGAAGTCGATCAGCAGGCCTCCACCGGGGGCCGCCGCGCCATCTCTATTATTACCGAAACCCGCAATTTTCAGGCAATTGGCGTCCGTCTGGGGCGCCATGATACCACCCTCACGCTGTACGATCTGAGCAGTAAAGCCATTGCGGAAGAACACTACCCTCTTCCGGAACGCACCCAGGAGACGCTGGAACATGCGCTGCTCAATACCATCGCGCAGTTTATTGAAAGCTGTCAGCGCAAGATCCGCGAACTCATTGCCATCTCCGTGATCCTGCCCGGTCTGGTCGACCCGGAAAGCGGCGTGATCCGCTATATGCCGCACATTCAGGTTGAAAACTGGGGGCTGGTCGACGCGCTGGAAAAGCGTTTTAAAGTGACCTGCTTTGTGGGTCACGACATCCGCTCTCTGGCGCTGGCGGAGCACTACTTTGGTGCGAGCCAGGACTGTGAAGACTCTATTCTGGTGCGCGTCCACCGCGGTACGGGTGCAGGCATTATCTCTAACGGCCGGATTTTTATTGGGCGCAACGGTAACGTCGGAGAGATCGGCCACATTCAGGTTGAACCTCTCGGGGAGCGCTGCCACTGCGGCAACTTTGGCTGCCTTGAAACCA
This sequence comes from Enterobacter sp. 148H3, assembly GCF_034107425.1. Taxonomy (NCBI): domain Bacteria; kingdom Pseudomonadati; phylum Pseudomonadota; class Gammaproteobacteria; order Enterobacterales; family Enterobacteriaceae; genus Enterobacter; species Enterobacter sp. 148H3. The sequence continues at coordinate 263,465 of NZ_JAWNEI010000004.1, forward strand.
TCGCCGCCAACACGGCCATCGAGCAGCGCGTTCGCCATCTGCTTGAACAGGGTTATCAAAGCCGCGTCACGCTGGACGACTGCAAGATAGGCACCATCTGCAAAGCCGCTAATAAAGGCGACGCGCTGGCCTGCGAAGTGATCGAGCAGGTTGGACGTCATCTGGGGAAAACCATCGCCATTGCCATTAACCTGTTTAACCCACAAAAAGTGGTGATCGCCGGTGAAATTGTGGAAGCGGAAAAGGTTCTGCTCCCTGCGATTGAAGGCTGTATTAACACCCAGGCGCTGAAAGCATTCCGCCAGAATCTTCCGGTGGTTCGTTCAAAGCTTGACCATCGCTCGGCGATTGGCGCGTTCGCGTTGGTCAAACGCGCCATGCTCAACGGAATTCTGCTCCAGCATTTGCTGGAAAGCTGATCGAACCTTATAGTAACGCCTTCTTTTTTTGATGTCGGAATATCCATGACCATTAAGAACGTAATTTGTGATATCGACGGCGTGCTGATGCACGACAACGTTGCCGTGCCGGGTGCTGCGGAGTTTCTTCACCGCATCATCGACAAAGGAATGCCACTGGTTCTGCTCACGAACTACCCTTCTCAAACCGGTCAGGATCTGGCAAACCGCTTTGCCACCGCAGGCGTCGACGTCCCGGACAGCGTGTTTTATACCTCGGCGATGGCCACGGCGGATTTTCTGAAGCGTCAGGAAGGAAAGAAAGCCTACGTGGTGGGTGAAGGTGCGCTGATACACGAGCTCTACAAAGCGGGCTTTACCATCACTGACGTGAACCCGGACTTTGTGATTGTAGGCGAGACGCGTTCCTTTAACTGGGAGATGATGCATAAAGCAGCATACTTTGTCGCCAGCGGTGCGCGCTTTATCGCCACCAACCCGGATACGCATGGCCGTGGTTTTTATCCGGCCTGCGGCGCGCTCTGCGCCGGTATCGAGAAAATCTCAGGTCGTCAGCCGTTCGTGGTCGGTAAACCGAGCCCGTGGATTATTCGTGCCGCGCTCAACAAGATGCAGGCCCACTCTGAAGAAACCGTTATTGTCGGCGACAACCTGCGCACCGATATTCTGGCCGGTTTCCAGGCGGGTCTGGAGACGATTCTGGTCCTGTCCGGCGTCTCTCAACTTGATGACATTGATTCGATGCCGTTCCGGCCGAGCTGGATTTACCCCTCCGTCGATGAAATTGACATCATCTGATACCGAACCACGCCTCAGGGCGTGGTTTTTCATTTATGGCCTACACAAATAAAACTCCATCTAACAAAAAGCACATTTCATTGCATAATCATCAATAAAAGAACTCATGGCGTACTCTTTTTTCACTATTCTGCAATCACTATTGCACTATTTCCGTTTTCACCCGTAAAACGCTTGCGCGCCCTGCCCCTTTGCGGCATTTTCATAAGCAAGCAACATTACAAAGCAACAGGGTTAACGGAGAAGGTTATGTGTTCAATTTTTGGCGTACTGGATATTAAAACTGACGCGGGCGAACTGCGTAAAAAGGCACTCGAACTGTCCCGCCTGATGCGCCATCGCGGCCCGGACTGGTCAGGCGTTTACGCCAGTGACAAAGCAATTCTGGCTCACGAACGTCTGTCTATTGTTGACGTCAACGCCGGTGCACAGCCGCTGTATAACGAGAAAAAAACGCACGCGCTGGCTGTCAACGGTGAGATCTATAACCACCAGGCACTGCGCGCCGAATACGGCGACCGCTACGCATTCCAGACCGGCTCTGACTGTGAAGTGATCCTGGCGCTGTATCAGGAGAAAGGTCCCGAGTTCCTGGACGACCTGCAGGGCATGTTTGCCTTTGCCCTGTACGACAGCGAAAAAGACGCTTACCTGATTGGCCGTGACCATATCGGTATTATCCCGCTGTACATGGGTCACGATGAGCACGGCAACTTCTACGTTGCCTCTGAAATGAAAGCCCTGGTACCGGTCTGCCGCACCATTAAAGAGTTCCCGGCAGGCAGCTATCTGTGGAGCAAAGACGGCGAGATCCGTCAGTATTACCAGCGTGACTGGTTCGACTACGACGCGGTAAAAGACAACGTCACGGACAAAGCCGAGCTGCGTCAGGCCCTGGAAGATTCCGTGAAAAGCCACCTGATGTCAGACGTACCTTACGGCGTGCTGCTCTCAGGCGGCCTGGACTCCTCCGTGATCTCGGCAATCACCAAGAAATTTGCGGCTCGTCGCGTGGAGGATCAGGAGCGCTCAGAAGCCTGGTGGCCACAGCTGCACTCTTTTGCCGTGGGCCTGGAAGGTGCTCCTGACCTTAAAGCAGCGCAGGAAGTGGCAAACCACCTCGGCACCGTGCACCACGAAATTCATTTCACCGTGCAGGAAGGTCTGGATGCGATCCGCGATGTGATCTATCACATTGAAACCTATGACGTGACCACCATCCGCGCCTCAACGCCGATGTACCTGATGTCGCGTAAGATCAAGGCGATGGGCATCAAGATGGTGCTCTCCGGTGAAGGTTCTGACGAAGTGTTTGGCGGCTACCTGTACTTCCACAAAGCGCCAAACGCTAAAGAGCTGCATGAAGAGACCGTGCGTAAGCTGCAGGCGTTGCACATGTTCGACTGCGCGCGTGCCAACAAAGCAATGTCGGCGTGGGGCGTAGAAGCACGCGTGCCGTTCCTGGATAAGAAATTCCTCGACGTGGCAATGCGCATCAACCCGCAGGACAAGATGTGCGGCAACGGCAAAATGGAAAAACATATCCTGCGCGAATGTTTTGAATCCTACCTGCCGGCGAGCGTCGCATGGCGTCAGAAAGAGCAGTTCTCCGATGGTGTAGGCTATAGCTGGATCGACACCCTGAAAGAGGTCGCGGCGAAACAGGTTTCTGATCAACAGCTGGAAACCGCAAGCTTCCGCTTCCCGTACAACACGCCGGGCTCGAAAGAAGCGTATCTCTACCGTGAAATTTTTGAAGAATTGTTCCCGGTGCCGAGTGCTGCGGAGTGCGTACCGGGTGGCCCTTCCGTCGCCTGCTCTTCTGCCAAAGCGATTGAATGGGATGAATCGTTCAAATCCATGAACGATCCATCAGGACGCGCGGTAGGCGTTCACCAGTCAGCCTACAAATAATCACCTAGATCGCAATCAGGCCCCTCAGGGGCCTGTTTTTTTTGCCTCACATTTCACCGCCTAAATCTGATTAATAACCAATAATTGCCGAATATTCGGTCACGCTGTTCGCAACCTAACCAAACAGTCACATTCCGGCTATTTTCGTTGAAAAAGGTGTTGACGCTGCAAGGGTCTATACGCATAATGCGCCCCGCAACGCCGATAAGGTAACGCGAAAAAAAAGATGGCTACGTAGCTCAGTTGGTTAGAGCACATCACTCATAATGATGGGGTCACAGGTTCGAATCCCGTCGTAGCCACCATCTTTTTTGCGGGAGTGGCGAAATTGGTAGACGCACCAGATTTAGGTTCTGGCGCCGCAAGGTGTGCGAGTTCAAGTCTCGCCTCCCGCACCATTCCCGGGTAAGCGTTGCACGGATGGGGTATCGCCAAGCGGTAAGGCACCGGTTTTTGATACCGGCATTCCCTGGTTCGAATCCAGGTACCCCAGCCATCGAAGATTGCAGTACTGGCTACGTAGCTCAGTTGGTTAGAGCACATCACTCATAATGATGGGGTCACAGGTTCGAATCCCGTCGTAGCCACCAAATTAAGATTGTCGATTTTTCGGTAATCAAAACAAATTGTTGGGGTATCGCCAAGCGGTAAGGCACCGGATTCTGATTCCGGCATTCCGAGGTTCGAATCCTCGTACCCCAGCCAATTTAAAAAGTCGTTAAGCAGTTTGTTTAACGCAATTGGGGTGTCGCCAAGCGGTAAGGCTCTGGTTTCTGATACCAGCATTCCGGGGTTCGAATCCCTGCACCCCAGCCACTTAAGTAACAAAAAAGCCCGCTCTGCGGGCTTTTTTGTTTTTGTTGTTCAGAATCGAGTAGCCTGATGCCCTCTCCCACGGGGAGAGGGCATCAATATTAAAGTCCCAGGGCGTATTTCAGCGCCTGACGCTTCAGACCACCGGCACGCTCCGCTGCCATCAATCCAAGATTACGCAGAATGCGCACCGGGGCTAAATCATTGCTGAACCCGGCATAGAACAGATCCATCCCCGACTGCATGATAAAGTTATCCGCCATGCGTCGCGTCTGATAACGCTTCAGGACCTGATGGCTGGCCCAGTTTTCCGCGTGTCCGCGGGCACTGCCCAGCACATCCAGTAACGCATCGACATCACGATACCCCAGGTTGACACCCTGCCCGGCCAGCGGATGAATGGTGTGTGCCGCATCGCCCACCAGCGCCAGCCCTTCACGGGCATACTGCAAAGCGTGACGTCGCGTGAGGGGGAACGCCCCGGCAGCGACCGGCGTGACGTTGCCCAGACGGCTCGGGAAGTGCAGGCGGATTTCCCGCTGCAATTGCTCCATTGAAAGCCCCTGCAGCTGGCGAATGCGCGCCGGTTTGTCGTACCACACCAGCGATCCCCAGTTATCGAACAGCGGTAAAAAGGCGTGCGGGCCATTCGGGGTAAAGTGCTGCCAGGTACTCTCGCCCGGTGCATTCTCGCACTCGACGGTAATCAGCATGCAGGACTGCTCATACTGCCAGGCATGAATCCCAATTCCCGCCATCTGTCTAACCTGCGAGTTAGCACCGTCCGCCCCAATGACCAGCTTCACGGCCAGCTCATCGCCGTTGTCGAGCGTCAGTAAATACCCACTCTCGTGAGGATGCAGCGCCTTAAGCGACGCAGGCACGCGCAGCGTCACCTGCGGATGCGCCTCCAGCGACTGCCAGAGCGCCCGCTGGAGCACGTTGTTTTCCACCATATAGCCCAGGCGCGGCAGCTTCAGCTCAGCGGCATCAAACGCGACGTGGGCATTTTCCCACTCCCAGGTTTCAAGACGGCTATAGGGGTGCGCGCGCATTTCCAGCACCGCCTCCCAGACGCCCAGCCCGCGCAGCAGATCGACCGACGCCGCGCTGATCGCGGATATGCGCACATCCGGTTTGCTGGCGGGATCGAAGGCCGGCGGAGCAGCCTGTTCAATTATCGTTACCTCAAATCCCTGCTTCGCCAGCCCCAGCGCCAGCGCGCCGCCGACCATACCGCCGCCGACAACGGCAACTTCGGTGTGTAGGAGTGTCATGGTCAATTTTCCTTATTGGAGAATCCCTTAAGTTTACCGGATTTTTGCGGTCCTGAGACACACAACCTTCATACTGGTCACAACCCCACCAAAGCATTACAATACGCGGCTTGCAATCCTGAGCTGAGCAAGTCGATGACTAAAAAACTCCATATAAAAACCTGGGGCTGTCAGATGAACGAATACGATTCATCCAAGATGGCCGATCTGCTGGATACCACCCACGGATACCAGCTGACTGAAAATGCGAAAGAAGCGGACGTGCTGCTGCTGAACACCTGTTCGATTCGTGAAAAAGCGCAGGAAAAAGTCTTTCACGTATTAGGGCGCTGGAAACTTCTCAAACGAAAAAATCCGGACCTGATCATCGGGGTGGGCGGCTGCGTCGCGTCGCAGGAAGGCAAGCTGATCCGCCAGAGAGCCCCGTATGTGGATATTGTCTTTGGTCCTCAGACCCTGCACCGCCTGCCGGAGATGATCAATCAGGTTCGCGGCAACCGTAGCCCGGTCGTTGACGTCAGCTTCCCGGAAATCGAAAAATTCGACCGTCTGCCAGAGCCGCGAGCCGATGGCCCAACCGCCTTCGTCTCCATCATGGAGGGCTGCAACAAATACTGCACGTACTGCGTGGTGCCTTACACCCGTGGTGAAGAAGTCAGCCGTCCGGCAGACGATATTCTGTTTGAAATCGCACAGCTTGCCGCGCAGGGCGTTCGCGAAGTTAACCTGCTGGGCCAGAACGTTAACGCCTGGCGCGGGGAAAACTACGACGGTACCACCGGCAGCTTTGCTGAGCTGCTGCGCCTGGTGGCCGCGATTGACGGCATCGACCGCATTCGCTTTACCACCAGCCATCCGATGGAGTTTACCGATGACATCATTGACGTCTATCGCGATACGCCAGAGCTGGTGAGCTTCCTGCACCTGCCGATTCAGTGCGGCTCTGACCGCGTGCTGAACCTGATGGGCCGCCCGCATACGGTGCTGGAATATAAGTCCACCATTCGCAAGCTGCGTGAAGCGCGTCCGGATATCCAGATTAGCTCTGACTTTATCGTCGGCTTCCCTGGCGAAACCGCTGATGACTTCGAGCGCACCATGAAGCTCATCGGCGAAGTGAATTTTGACGTCAGCTACAGCTTCATCTTCTCTGCGCGTCCCGGGACACCGGCGGCCGATATGGTTGACGATGTGCCGGAAGAAGAGAAAAAGCAGCGTCTGTATATTCTGCAGGAGCGTATTAACCAGCAGGCCAACGCCTGGAGCCGCCGCATGCTCGGCACCGTTCAGCGCATTCTGGTGGAAGGCACTTCCCGTAAGAGCATTATGGAGCTGTCCGGTCGTACTGAAAACAACCGCGTGGTGAACTTTGAAGGCACTCCGGATATGATCGGTAAATTCGTGGACGTCGAAATTATCGAAGTGCTGACCAACTCGCTGCGCGCGAAAGTGGTCCGCACCGAGGACGAAATGGGCCTGCGTATTGCCGAGTCACCGGAATCCGTCATCTCTCGTACTCGCAAAGAAAACGATTCTGGCGTTGGGATTTACCAGCCATAATCCTTCTGGCCTGCCCTTCCGGCAGGCCTTGTATTTCCTCTCATCGTCCCCAATATCTTCCGCAACGCTTGCGCCTTTATTCTGTGGCGTGAATAATTTCGGTAATGACCGTTTTATTGCGCCGTGTGGCAGCGGGTCAGTTAACCAATCAAAGAGGAACAGTTTGAACATAGATACGCGTGAAATTAGCCTTGAGCCAGCAGACAACGCTCGCCTGCTGAGCCTGTGCGGGCCGTTTGATGACAACATCAAACAACTGGAGCGACGTCTGGGTATCGAAATCAATCGTCGCGATAATCATTTCAAACTTACCGGACGCCCTATCTGCGTCAATGCCGCTGCGGACATTCTGCGTAGCCTGTATGTCGATACCTCCCCGATGCGCGGCGAAATTCAAGATATCGAACCGGAACAAATTCACCTCGCTATTAAAGAGGCGCGCGTGCTTGAGCAAAGCGCGGAAAGCGTGCCGGACTACGGTAAGGCAATTAATATCAAGACGAAACGTGGCGTCATTAAGCCGCGTACGCCAAACCAGGCACAGTACATCGCCAATATCCTCGACCACGACATCACCTTCGGGGTGGGTCCGGCGGGCACGGGTAAAACCTATCTGGCCGTTGCCGCGGCGGTCGATGCGCTGGAACGCCAGGAGATCCGTCGAATTCTGCTGACCCGTCCGGCCGTTGAAGCGGGCGAAAAGCTGGGCTTCCTGCCGGGCGATCTGAGCCAGAAGGTCGACCCGTATCTGCGTCCTTTATACGATGCGCTGTTCGAAATGCTGGGCTTTGAGAAGGTCGAGAAGCTGATTGAGCGTAACGTTATCGAAGTTGCCCCGCTCGCCTACATGCGCGGCCGTACGCTGAACGATGCGTTCATCATTCTCGATGAGAGCCAGAACACCACCATCGAACAGATGAAGATGTTCCTGACGCGTATCGGCTTTAACTCGAAAGCGGTCATCACCGGCGACGTCACCCAGATCGACCTGCCGCGCAGCACCAAATCCGGCCTGCGCCACGCCATCGAGGTGCTGGCCGAGGTCGACGAAATCAGCTTTAACTTCTTCCACAGTGAAGACGTGGTACGCCACCCGGTGGTCGCGCGTATCGTAAACGCCTATGAAGCCTGGGAAGAGGCGGATCAGAAGCGTAAGGCCGAACTGGCCGCAGAACGTAAGCGCGAAGCGCAGGAGCAAGAACAGAAATGAGTCAGGTGATCCTCGATTTACAGCTGGCCTGTGAAGACAATTCCGGCATGCCAGATGAGGCACAGTTTCAGAAATGGCTGGATGCCGTTATTCCTCAGTTTCAGGAAGAATCAGAAGTTACGATTCGCCTGGTGGATGAAGCAGAAAGCCATGAGCTTAACCTGACCTATCGCGGGAAAGATAAGCCGACCAACGTGCTCTCTTTCCCGTTCGAAGCGCCGCCGGGCATTGAGATGCCGCTGCTGGGCGATCTGATCATCTGCCGTCAGGTGGTTGAACAGGAAGCCAAAGAGCAGCAAAAGCCACTTGAGTCCCACTGGGCGCATATGGTTGTACACGGCAGCCTGCATCTGCTCGGCTACGATCACATTGAAGATGACGAAGCGGAAGAGATGGAGTCCCTCGAGACAGAGATAATGCTTGCTCTGGGCTATGAGGATCCGTACATTGCCGAGAAAGAATAGTCCGTCACCTGACTGACTCCCCTGCCGCCACGAAAGGATATCGCGTGGCGGTAAACGTTGAACTAACAAGAGAACCCTTAACAAACGCCATGAGCGACGACAATTCACACAGTAGCGACACGACAACCAGTAAAAAGGGATTTTTCTCCCTCATTCTGAACCAGCTTTTCCACGGCGAACCCAAAAACCGTGATGAACTGCTGGAGCTGATTCGTGATTCCGGGCAGAACGACCTTATCGATGAAGATACGCGCGAAATGCTCGAAGGGGTTATGGACATCGCCGACCAGCGCGTTCGCGATATCATGATCCCCCGCTCGCAGATGATCACCCTGAAACGTAACCAGACCCTGGACGAGTGCCTCGATGTGATCATCGAATCCGCCCACTCGCGTTTCCCGGTCATCAGCGAAGATAAAGATCACATCGAAGGGATTTTGATGGCGAAAGATCTGCTGCCGTTTATGCGCAGCGATGCCGAAGCCTTCAGCATGGAAAAAGTGTTACGCCAGGCCGTGGTTGTGCCGGAAAGTAAACGTGTGGATCGGATGCTGAAAGAGTTTCGCTCTCAGCGTTACCACATGGCGATTGTTATTGATGAATTTGGTGGCGTCTCCGGTCTGGTCACGATCGAGGATATTCTTGAGCTGATCGTGGGCGAAATCGAAGACGAGTACGACGAAGAAGAGGATATCGACTTCCGTCAGCTCAGCCGCCACACCTGGACCGTGCGCGCGCTGGCCTCCATTGAGGACTTCAACGACGCCTTCGGGACCCACTTCAGCGATGAAGAGGTCGATACCATTGGCGGGCTGGTGATGCAGGCCTTTGGTCATCTCCCGGCGCGCGGTGAGACCGTTGACATCGACGGTTACCAGTTCAAAGTAGCCATGGCCGACAGCCGACGTATTATACAGGTTCACGTCAGAACGCCGGACGACTCACCGGTGCCAAAACTGGAAGATTAATGTAAATGGCATTTGCCCCATTGCTTGAACGCCAGCGCGTCCGTTTGCTGCTGGCGCTGTTACTCGGAGCCAGCGGTACGCTGGCTTTTTCTCCTTACGACATCTGGCCTGCGGCCATACTCTCCCTGATGGGGCTTCAGGGTCTGACCCTGCATCGTCGTCCGGTACAGGCTGCCGCTATTGGCTACTTCTGGGGACTGGGGCTGTTTGGCTCAGGTATTAACTGGGTCTACGTCAGCATCGCCCAGTTTGGCGGTATGCCGGGCCCGGTTAACGTCTTCCTGGTGGTACTGCTCGCCGCGTATCTCTCGCTCTATACCGGTCTGTTCGCCGGCATCCTTTCTCGCCTGTGGCCCAAAACCAGCTGGCTGCGCGTCGCCATTGCCGCACCGGTGGTCTGGCAAATCACGGAATTCCTGCGCGGCTGGGTGCTGACCGGCTTCCCGTGGCTGCAGTTCGGCTACAGTCAGATTGACGGCCCGCTTAAAGGCCTGGCGCCGGTAATGGGCGTTGAGGCCATCAACTTCCTGCTGATGGTGGTGAGCGGCCTGCTGGTCCTGACGCTGGTCACGCGCGGCTGGAAGCCGCTGGTTATGGCGCTGGTGCTGTTCGCCCTTCCCTTCCCGCTGCGCTATATCCAGTGGTTCACGCCTGAGCCCGCGCGCGCCATGCAGGTTTCCATGGTGCAGGGGAATATCCCGCAGTCCATGAAGTGGGACGAGAAAGAGCTGCTGAACACGCTGAAGATCTACGCCAACGCCACCGAAGAGGTGATGGGTAAATCGCAGCTGATTATCTGGCCGGAGTCTGCCATTCCCGATCTGGAAATCAATCAGCAGCCGTTCCTCAACATGATGAACGACCTGCTGCTCTCTCGTGGCAGCACGCTAATCACCGGGATTGTCGATGCGCGTCTGAATCAGCAGAACCGCTACGACACCTACAACACCATCATTACGCTCGGAAAAGACAGCGAATACAGCTACCACTCCAGTGACCGGTACAACAAGAACCATCTGGTGCCGTTCGGTGAATTTGTCCCGCTGGAGTCGATTCTGCGCCCGCTGGCCCCGTTCTTCGACCTGCCGATGTCCTCCTTCAGCCGCGGCCCGTACGTACAGCCTCAGCTGCACGCGCACGGCGCAGCCCTGACGGCGGCTATCTGCTACGAAATCATCCTCGGCGAGCAGGTGCGCGATAACTTCCGCCCTGATACAGACTATCTGCTGACCATCTCCAACGATGCCTGGTTTGGTAAGTCTATCGGCCCGTGGCAGCACTTCCAGATGGCACGTATGCGCTCTCTGGAGCTGGCGCGTCCGCTGCTGCGCAGCACCAACAACGGCATCACCGCTGTGATTGGTCCGCAGGGTGAAATCCAGGCGATGATCCCGCAGTTTACCCGAGAGGTGCTGACCACGAATGTCACGCCAACCACAGGCCTGACGCCATATGCGCGCACCGGCAACTGGCCGCTGTGGATCCTGACCGCGCTATTCGGCTTTGGCGCGGTGCTGATGAGCCTGCGCCAGCGTCGTAAATAACCTTCCCTTCTGTTGCCGGGTGGCGGCTACGCCTTACCCGGCAATCCCTTCCAAATCTTAAAACTGGCACGCCTATTGCTTTGTTTATTCAGGTAAACGCAGTTTGGCTTAACGTGCAACTTTGTCGCACCAGCGTAGATCACCTTTAGCACCATAACGGTGCAACGGGAGATATTTGCCTCTGAATGGTGCGGCGCGCTTCGCAAAAATAAACAATAACGCAGCAAAATCTTTACATTAAGCCAGACTAAATGTTAACAAGCTTGCATAACACTGCACTCGCATTGCGCGAGATATAACAACATCACAATGGGTATCAATGCGTCACTGGCGCTGATAAAAAGGAGTTGGGTATGCAATTACGTAAACTGGCCACAGCAATGCTGGTTATGGGAATGTCTGCAGGCGTGGTTCACGCTGAAGATGCGCCTGCAGCAGGCAGTACTCTCGACAAGATTGCCAAAAACGGCGTTATCGTGGTCGGCCACCGTGAATCTTCTGTCCCGTTCTCTTACTACGACAACACGCAAAAAGTCGTGGGCTATTCACAGGATTACTCCAACGCCATCGTTGAAGCCGTGAAGAAAAAGCTGAACAAACCTGACCTGCAGGTGAAGCTGATCCCAATCACTTCACAGAACCGTATTCCACTGCTGCAAAACGGCACCTTTGACTTCGAGTGTGGCTCCACCACTAACAACCTGGAGCGTCAGAAACAGGCTGCTTTCTCTGACACCATCTTTGTCGTGGGTACCCGCCTGCTGACGAAGAAAGGCGGTGAGATCAAAGACTTCGCTGACCTGAAAGGTAAAGCGGTTGTCGTGACCTCCGGTACCACGTCAGAAGTGCTGCTCCACAAGCTGAACGACGAGAAGAAAATGGACATGCGCATCATCAGCGCGAAAGACCATGGCGACTCCTTCCGTACCCTGGAAAGCGGTCGTGCCGTCGCGTTTATGATGGATGACGCCCTGCTGGCGGGCGAGCGTGCGAAAGCGAAAAAACCAGACAACTGGGATATCGTCGGTACCGCGCAGTCGAAAGAAGCCTACGGCTGTATGCTGCGTAAAGACGATCCGCAGTTTAAAAAGCTGATCGATGACACCATCGCTCAGGTGCAGACCTCCGGCGAAGCGGAAAAATGGTTCGACAAATGGTTCAAGAACCCGATTCCACCGAAAAACCTGAACATGAATTTTGAACTGTCTGACGACATGAAAGCGCTGTTCAAATCTCCAAATGACAAGGCTCTTAACTAATTAGAACAACAGGGGCGGGATCTCCTGCCCTCTCGATTGTCGGGAAGCATGGACAGACTATACGTTGAGTGGTCGTTCCCCACTCAGCGCGAAAAATGAGCTTCTCACCAATCTTCGAGGGTAGCGCTGCTACCCTTTTTTTTCTGGAGTTTATTATGTCAATCGACTGGAACTGGGGCATATTCCTGCAACAAGCCCCGTTCGGCAACACCACCTATCTTGGCTGGCTGTGGAGCGGCTTTCAGGTCACCGTGGCATTATCGATAACGGCGTGGATTATCGCGTTTCTTGTCGGTTCTTTGTTCGGTATTCTGCGCACCGTCCCTAACCGCTTTCTTTCAACACTTGGCACCCTGTATGTGGAACTGTTCCGTAACGTTCCGCTGATCGTGCAATTCTTTACCTGGTATCTGGTTATCCCGGAACTGCTGCCGGAAAATATTGGCATGTGGTTCAAGTCGGAACTGGATCCGAACGTGCAGTTCTTTGTCTCCTCCATGATGTGTCTGGGGCTGTTTACCGCTGCGCGCGTTTGCGAGCAGGTGCGTGCCGCCATTCAGTCATTGCCGCGCGGACAAAAAAATGCGGGCCTGGCGATGGGCCTGACGCTGCCCCAAACCTACCGCTACGTGCTGCTGCCAAACGCCTACCGCGTTATCGTTCCACCGATGACCTCAGAGATGATGAACCTGGTGAAAAACTCGGCCATCGCCTCGACTATCGGCCTGGTCGATATGGCCGCGCAGGCGGGCAAACTGCTGGATTACTCCGCTCACGCGTGGGAATCCTTCACCGCGATCACGCTCGCGTATGTTCTGATTAACGCTTTCATCATGCTGGTGATGAACCTGGTTGAACGCAAAATTCGCCTGCCGGGCAACATGGGGGGCAAATAATGTACGAATTTGACTGGAGTTCTGTCGTTCCATCCATGCCTTACCTGCTTGATGGACTGATGATTACCTTAAAAATCACCGTCATTGCCATCATCGTCGGTATCGTCTGGGGCACCCTGCTGGCCGTCATGCGCCTGTCGAGCTTTAAGCCGCTCGCATGGTTTGCGACCGCCTACGTTAACGTGTTCCGCTCCATCCCGCTGGTAATGGTGCTGCTGTGGTTTTACCTGATCGTGCCCGGCTTCCTGCAAAACGTGCTGGGGCTGTCGCCGAAAACCGATATCCGTCTGATCTCCGCCATGGTGGCGTTCTCAATGTTTGAGGCCGCTTACTACTCTGAGATTATCCGAGCGGGCATTCAGAGTATCTCCCGTGGGCAATCCAGCGCCGCGCTGGCCCTGGGGATGACGCACTGGCAGTCCATGCAGCTCATTATTCTGCCGCAGGCGTTTCGCGCCATGGTTCCGCTCCTGCTTACCCAAGGTATCGTGTTGTTCCAGGATACCTCGCTGGTCTACGTGCTGAGCCTGGCAGACTTTTTCCGTACCGCGTCAACCATCGGCGAACGTGATGGTACGCAGGTTGAGATGGTGCTCTTTGCGGGTGCGGTCTATTTTGTGATTAGTTTAAGCGCGTCGCTGTTGGTCAGCTGGCTGAAGAAAAGGACGGTATAATGATTTCCCTGAAAAATGTTTCTAAATGGTATGGGCACTTTCAGGTGCTGACCGACTGCTCCACCGAGGTAAAAAAAGGTGACGTGGTAGTGGTGTGCGGGCCGTCCGGTTCCGGTAAATCGACGCTGATCAAAACCGTTAACGGACTGGAGCCGGTCCAGCAGGGTGAGATCGTCGTCAACGGCACCAAAGTCAACGACAAGAAAACCAATCTCGCCCAGCTTCGCTCTCACGTTGGCATGGTGTTCCAGCATTTTGAGCTGTTCCCACACCTCTCCATTATTGAGAACCTGACTCTGGCTCAGGTGAAAGTGCTTAAGCGTGATAAAAAAGCGTCGCGCGAGAAAGGCCTTAAGCTCCTGGAACGCGTTGGGCTCTCGGCGCATGCCGATAAGTTCCCGGCGCAGCTCTCCGGCGGCCAACAGCAGCGTGTGGCGATCGCCCGCGCGCTGTGCATGGATCCGGTGGCTATGCTGTTTGATGAGCCCACGTCGGCGCTCGATCCAGAGATGATCAACGAAGTGCTGGACGTGATGGTCGAGCTGGCGCACGAAGGGATGACCATGATGGTTGTGACCCACGAAATGGGCTTCGCCCGTAAGGTGGCCAACCGCGTGATCTTTATGGACGAAGGGAAAATTGTCGAAGATTCTCCGAAAGAGGAGTTCTTCGCCAACCCGAAATCTGAACGTGCGAAAGATTTCCTCGCCAAAATCCTGCACTAATCTTCCCGGTGCGCAATCTGCGGATTGCGCACTGCTTCACGCTTTAACTCTCTTTATCTATTCGGCGTCACATTGCAGCGTTAACCTTGTCACAAAATAACGCTATGAATGGAGAACGCTATGGCACAACCCATCATTTTCGATTGCGATCCGGGTCATGATGACGCGATCGCGCTCGTTCTTGCACTTGCCTCCCCCGAACTCGACGTCAAAGCCGTCACTTCTTCCGCCGGAAACCAGACGCCGGTTAAAACCTTGCGTAACGTTTTGCGCATGCTGACGCTGCTTGGGCGCACCGATATTCCCGTCGCCGGTGGCGCCCTCAAGCCCCTGATGCGTGAATTAATTATCGCGGATAACGTGCATGGTGAAAGCGGGCTGGACGGTCCGGCACTGCCGGAGCCGGGCTTTACGCCGCAAAACTGTACCGCCGTGGAGCTGATGGCGAAGGTGCTGCGCGAGAGCGCGGAGCCCGTCACGCTGGTGGCAACGGGACCGCAAACCAACGTCGCGCTGCTGCTGAACTGCCATCCTGAACTGCACGGTAAAATCGCCCGTATCGTCATCATGGGCGGAGCCATGGGGCTGGGAAACTGGACGCCGTCCGCAGAATTCAACATTTTTGTCGACCCGGAAGCGGCGGAGATTGTGTTCCAGTCAGGCTTGCCAGTTGTGATGGCAGGGCTGGACGTGACCCATCGCGCACAGATTATGGCAGACGACATTGAGCGCTTCCGTGCCGTGGGTAATCCGGTCGCGACAACCGTGGCTGAGCTGCTCGACTTCTTTATGGAGTATCACAAAGCCGAGAAGTGGGGCTTCCACGGCGCGCCGCTGCACGATCCGTGCACCATTGCCTGGCTGTTAAAACCGGAGATGTTTACTACGGTTCACAGATGGGTTGGCGTCGAAACGCAGGGGAAATACACCCAGGGCATGACGGTGGTGGACTACTACTCGCTGACGGGAAATAAGCCGAATACTACGGTGATGGTGGATATTGACCGGGAGGCGTTTGTGGATTTGCTGGCGGAGAGGCTGGCTTACTATAGTGCGTAGTGCGGCCTGATGCCCTCACCCCGGCCCTCTCCCACAGGGAGAGGGCGCAAACCTGCGCTTTACTTAGGGCTCAAACGGCCGACGCTGGAACTGATCGTGGCCGCATTTCGGACACAGCGGCAGCACGTCCGGCGTATAGACCGCAATATGGTGGTGGCAATTCTCGCACACCAGATTTCCCAGCCCGACCACCTCACCGCTGTGGTACACACCGTGGTGGTTCAAATCCTGAAAGACCTCGCGCCATTCCAGCTGCGTTTTATCCGTGATGTCGGCCAGCTCTTGCCACAGGCTCTCTTTGATCACCCGCATGAAAACGCTGTCCGTGACCTCCTCCTGGCTCTCCTGGTAGCTGCGCGCGAACTCCTCCAGATCGCGACGCACGGCACGCGTCACCTCTTCCACTTCGGTTCGCGTTAACTCACCCGTTTGCGACACGCGGGCACGCGCCTGCTCCACCAGCGCATCGATATCGCGCTCGCCGTTACGCAGCCGTTCCGTCAGTGTCGCCACCAGTTCGCGGTAAAATTGAGCAACCTTGTTCATCATTTTGCCTCCCGGGTAAGTAACTATTTCTAATAATAGACCTTATTTCATCGCCGCTTTGTCAGGTGAAGCACAGACCCGGTAAATTCCTGCAAAGCGCATTTGTGCGAAAGGCTGTTTTGACGCGGGCGTTTGGGCTATGCTATGCGGATCTGAATTACCACATCCATTGGCTACATTTGTAGCTGTATTGAAAACAGGACCACTGGCTGCCATGCAAGAGCAATACCGCCCGGAAGAGATAGAATCAAAAGTCCAGCAACACTGGGACGAGAAGCGCACCTTTGAAGTAACCGAAGACGAGAGCAAAGAGAAGTATTACTGCCTGTCGATGCTTCCCTATCCTTCTGGTCGACTACACATGGGCCACGTGCGTAACTACACCATCGGCGATGTGATTGCGCGTTACCAGCGCATGCTCGGCAAAAACGTGCTCCAGCCTATCGGCTGGGATGCGTTCGGTCTTCCTGCGGAAGGCGCGGCGGTAAAAAATAATACGGCGCCGGCACCGTGGACGTACGACAACATCGCGTACATGAAAAACCAGCTCAAAATGCTGGGCTTTGGCTATGACTGGAGCCGCGAGCTGGCAACCTGTACGCCAGAATACTATCGCTGGGAGCAGAAGTTCTTCACCGAGCTGTACAAAAAAGGGCTGGTGTATAAGAAGACTTCTGCCGTTAACTGGTGTCCGAATGACCAGACCGTTCTCGCGAACGAACAGGTTATTGATGGCTGCTGCTGGCGCTGCGACACCAAAGTAGAGCGTAAAGAGATCCCGCAGTGGTTTATCAAAATCACCGCTTACGCTGATGAGCTGCTGAACGATCTGGATAACCTGGACCACTGGCCAGATACCGTTAAAACCATGCAGCGCAACTGGATCGGCCGTTCTGAAGGCGTAGAAATTACCTTCAACGTTGAGAACTACGACCAGACCCTGACCGTCTACACCACCCGTCCGGACACCTTCATGGGCGCGACCTACCTGGCCGTGGCCGCAGGTCACCCGCTGGCGCAGAAAGCGGCAGAAAACAATCCGGAACTGGCTACATTCATCGACGAATGCCGCAACACCAAAGTGGCCGAAGCCGATATGGCAACGATGGAGAAAAAAGGCGTTGATACCGGCTTTAAAGCCATTCACCCGCTGACTGGCGAAGCGATCCCTGTCTGGGCCGCCAACTTCGTACTGATGGAATACGGCACGGGCGCCGTGATGGCCGTTCCGGGTCACGATCAGCGCGACTACGAATTTGCCACCAAATATGGCCTGACCATCAAGCCTGTTATCCTGGCGGCTGACGGTTCAGAACCAGACCTGTCTGAACAAGCGCTGACCGAAAAAGGTACCTTGTTCAACTCCGGCGAGTTCAGCGGTCTGAGCTTCGAAGAGGGCTTCAACGCCATCGCCGATAAGCTGGCCTCTCTGGGCGTGGGTGAGCGTAAGGTTAACTTCCGTCTGCGCGACTGGGGCGTATCCCGTCAGCGTTACTGGGGTGCACCAATCCCAATGGTGACGCTGGAAGATGGCACCGTGATGCCAACGCCGGAAGATCAGCTCCCGGTGATCCTGCCGGAAGACGTCGTCATGGACGGCATCACCAGCCCGATCAAAGCCGATCCTGAGTGGGCAAAAACCACCGTCAACGGTCAGCCTGCGCTGCGCGAAACCGACACCTTTGACACCTTTATGGAGTCATCCTGGTACTATGCTCGCTACACCTGTCCGCAGTATCAGGAAGGCATGCTGGATTCCAAAGCGGCAAACTACTGGCTGCCGGTAGATATCTACATCGGCGGCATTGAACACGCCATCATGCACCTGCTTTACTTCCGCTTCTTCCACAAGCTGATGCGCGATGCGGGCATGGTGAACTCTGACGAACCGGCCAAACAGCTGCTGTGTCAGGGCATGGTGCTGGCAGATGCATTCTATTACGTCGGCGCCAACGGCGAGCGTAACTGGGTTTCTCCGGTTGATGCCATTGTCGAGCGCGACGAGAAAGGCCGTATCGTGAAGGCGAAAGACGCCGAAGGCCATGAACTGGTTTATACCGGCATGAGCAAGATGTCCAAGTCGAAAAACAACGGTATCGACCCACAGGTGATGGTTGAGCGTTACGGTGCTGACACCGTTCGTCTGTTCATGATGTTTGCCTCTCCGGCTGATATGACTCTGGAGTGGCAGGAATCTGGCGTTGAAGGCGCTAACCGTTTCCTGAAACGCGTCTGGAAACTGGTTTACGAACATACTGCTCTGGGTGATGCCCCAGCGTTGAACGCCGCCGCACTGACTGAAGATCAGCAGGCGCTGCGTCGTGATGTTCATAAAACGATTGCGAAAGTAACCGATGATATTGGTCGTCGTCAGACCTTCAATACCGCAATTGCGGCTATTATGGAACTGATGAACAAGCTGGCGAAAGCCCCGCAGGACGGTGAGCAGGATCGCGCCTTAATGCGTGAAGCACTGCTGGCTGTTGTTCGCATGCTGAACCCGTTCACTCCACACGTTAGCTTCACCCTGTGGCAGGAGCTGAAAGGCGAAGGAGATATCGACAACGCGCCGTGGCCGCAGGCTGACGAAGCAGCGATGGTGGAAAACACGACGCTGGTAGTGGTCCAGGTGAACGGCAAAGTCCGCGGTAAAATTACCGTGGCGGTCGATGCAACCGAAGAACAGGTTCGCGAGCGCGCGGGTCAGGAACCTCTGGTCGCAAAATATCTTGAGGGCGTTACCGTACGTAAAGTGATCTACGTACCGGGTAAACTGCTCAATCTGGTCGTTGGCTAAGCGCGGGAGGAAACGTGCGACAACTGGCAACAATACTCTTATCACTGGCGGTGCTTGTCACCGCTGGCTGCGGATGGCACCTGCGCAATACCACGGCGGTGCCTGCTGAGATGAAAACGATGATTTTCGACTCATCAGATCCGAATGGCCCACTCAGCCGGGCAATTCGTAATCAGCTACGTCTGAACGGCGTTGAGCTTGTTGAAAAACAAACGCTGCGCCAGGATGTACCGTCTCTGCGTATTATAGGAGGAGGTCTGTCGAGAGATACCGCTTCTATCTTCCAGGATGGCCGTACAGCTGAATATCAGATGGTGCTGACGGTCAGCGCAGCGGTCCTGATCCCGGGTAAAGACATCTATCCGATCAGCACGAAAGTGTACCGTTCGTTCTTCGATAACCCGCAGACGGCGCTGGCAAAAGATGCCGAACAGCAGATTATCATCAACGAAATGTACGACAAGGCGGCGGAACAGCTAATCCGTAAACTGCCAAGTATTGCAGCGTCTACCAAACAAGGCTCTGACATTGTTGAAAAACCGGTTGCTGGCACGCTTCCTGCTGCTAACTCTCTGGGTAAATGATGATCAGGCTGTATCCTGAACAACTCCGCGCGCAGCTCAAAGAAGGGCTGCGCGCGGCGTATCTGCTTCTTGGAAACGATCCGTTATTACTTCAGGAAAGCCTTGATGCCGTGCGGCATGAGGCCGCTTCTCAGGGCTTCGATGAACACCACACCGTCCAGCTGGATAACAGCACCGACTGGAATGCCCTCTTCTCACTCTGTCAGGCGATGAGCCTTTTTGCGTCGCGCCAGACAATTCAGATCCTGCTGCCGGAGAACGGCCCTAACGCGGCCATCAATGAACAGCTGGCCACGCTAGTCAGCCTGCTTCACAGCGATCTGCTGCTGATTGTGCGCGGTAACAAGCTCACCAAAGCGCAGGAAAACGCGGCGTGGTTCACCCAACTCGCAGCCCACGCGGTGCAGGTCACCTGTCAGACGCCTGAACAGGCGCATCTGCCAAAATGGGTCGCAGCGAGAGCGAAGCAGAACAACCTTCAGCTGGATGATGCGGCGAACCAACTGCTCTGCTACTGCTATGAAGGCAATCTGCTTGCACTGGCACAGGCGCTGGACAGACTCTCCCTGCTCTGGCCGGATGGCAAGCTGACCTTGCCGCGCGTCGAGCAGGCCGTTAACGACGCGGCACACTTCACGCCGTTCCACTGGGTGGACGCGCTGCTGTCGGCGAAAAGCAAACGCGCCCTGCATATTCTGCAACAGCTGCGTCTCGAAGGGAGCGAACCCGTTATTCTGCTGCGTACGCTGCAGCGCGAATTACTGCTGCTGATTACGCTCAAGCGTCAGTCTGCCCATACGCCGCTGCGTTCGCTGTTTGATAAACACCGCGTGTGGCAAAATCGCCGGGCTTTGACCACAGAGGCCGTCAACCGCCTGAGTCATGAACAGCTTCGTCAGGCTGTACAGCTTCTGATGTGCGCAGAGCTCACGTTAAAACAAGATTACGGCCAGTCGGTGTGGGCGGAGCTGGAAAGCCTTTCTCTGCTGCTCTGCCACAAGGCGCTGGCAGACGTTTTTATTGATGGATAGCATGCATTCTTTACAGGCCTTATATGGCGGCACCTTCGACCCGGTACATTACGGGCATCTGAAGCCGGTTGAAATTCTGGCGAATCTGATCGGCCTTCAGCGCGTCACCATTATGCCCAACAATGTCCCGCCCCATCGTCCACAGCCCGAGGCGACCAGCGAGCAGCGAAAAGAGATGCTTGCCCTTGCCATCGCGGATAAACCCCTCTTCCGACTTGACGAGCGTGAGCTGCGTCGCGACACACCCTCCTGGACATCTCAGACGCTTCAGGAGTGGCGCGCCGAACAAGGGCCAGACCAGCCGCTGGCGTTTATCATCGGCCAGGATTCCCTGCTGAATTTCCCCACATGGCATCAGTATGAAACTATTCTGGACAACAGCCATTTGCTGGTCTGCCGCCGTCCGGGCTATCCGCTGACCATGCGCGAAGCGCAGTACCAGCAGTGGCTGGAAGACCATCTCACCGATAATGTTGAAGATCTTCATAATCAGCCTGCCGGGAAGATCTATCTTGCGGAAACGCCGTGGTTCGATATCTCTGCGACCCTCATTCGTGAGCGTTTACAGCAGGGTTTAGCCTGTGACGATCTGCTCCCCGCACCGGTGTTAGCCTATATCCATGCGCACGGTTTGTATCAGAAAAGCGCAGATGAATAGCCGGAGGGCATAAAAAGGGGCTTATTGTTTATCCTGCCTTGACAGGGTAAGCCATACTGTTATTCTCCGCTGCCAGACTTTCCCGCCGATAATTGCTTTACAGAAATTGTTTTACAAAAATGGCGATGCAATCTCAGGCGGAGGGTGGGATGATACCCGCCTTCTGAAGCCCGACCGGAGACATTTGTCCCGACACAGGCGTGAGTTCAGGTATACTGTCTGGCTACGAATTCAAAGTTTTACAATCTCATTCACCCCAGGGGGAAAACTTGCAGGGTAAAGCACTCCAGGATTTTGTTATTGACAAAATTGATGACCTGAAAGGTCAGGACATCATCGCTATCGACGTTAAGGGTAAATCCAGTATTACCGACTGCATGATCATCTGCACCGGTACATCGACGCGTCATGTTGTTTCAATTGCCGATCACGTGGTTCAGGAATCGCGTGCAGCAGGGCTGTTGCCGCTGGGCGTTGAAGGTGAAGCGACGGCTGACTGGGTAGTAGTCGACCTCGGCGATGTGATTGTCCACGTCATGCAGGACGAGAGCCGTCGCCTGTATGAGCTGGAAAAACTCTGGGGTTAATGCGTGAAGTTGCAGTTGGTCGCCGTCGGCACCAAAATGCCGGACTGGGTACAAACCGGTTTTACTGAATATCTGCGTCGTTTTCCAAAAGACATGCCGTTCGAGCTGGTGGAAATTCCCGCCGGTAAGCGCGGCAAGAACGCTGATATCAAACGTATTCTCGATAAAGAGGGCGAACTGATGCTGGCTGCCGCAGGCAAGAACCGCATCGTCACCCTCGATATTCCAGGTAAGCCCTGGGATACGCCGCAGCTGGCGCAAGAACTGGAGCGCTGGAAGCAGGATGGCCGTGACGTCAGTCTGTTGATTGGCGGGCCAGAAGGGTTATCCCCTGCCTGCAAAGCGGCGGCTGAACAAAGTTGGTCCCTCTCCGCGCTGACGCTTCCCCACCCGCTCGTTCGGGTACTAGTGGCTGAAAGCCTGTATCGCGCGTGGAGCATTACTACCAACCACCCCTATCACCGCGAGTAATGACTGACCAGGGTAGATTAAGCAGCGGATGAAACTACAGAATTCTTTTCGCGACTATACGGCTGAGTCCGCGCTGTTTGTGCGCCGGGCGTTGGTCGCCTTTACCGGGATTTTGCTGCTTACCGGCGTGCTGATCGCCAACCTTTATAATCTGCAAATTGTCCGCTTTACCGACTACCAGACGCGTTCAAACGAAAACCGTATTAAGCTGGTGCCTATCGCACCCAGCCGCGGTATTATTTACGATCGTAACGGCACCCCGCTGGCGCTAAACCGCACCATCTATCAAATCGAGATGATGCCGGAAAAAGTCGATAACGTTCAGGATACGCTGGAAGCGCTAAAGAGCGTTGTCGACCTTAACGATGACGATATCGCCGCCTTCAAAAAAGAGCGCGCCCGCTCTCACCGTTTTACCTCCATTCCGGTTAAAACCAATCTGACGGAAGTTCAGGTGGCCCGCTTTGCGGTGAACCAGTACCGTTTCCCCGGCGTGGAAGTGAAGGGCTATAAGCGTCGCTACTATCCCTACGGCTCCGCCCTGACGCATGTGATTGGCTACGTTTCCAAAATTAACGACAAAGACGTTGACCGTCTTGATAAAGACGGCAAGCTGGCCAACTACGCCGCAACGCACGATATCGGTAAGCTGGGGATCGAACGCTACTACGAAGACGTTCTGCACGGGCAAACCGGCTATGAAGAGGTT
Source organism: Enterobacter sp. 148H3 (assembly GCF_034107425.1). NCBI lineage: Bacteria > Pseudomonadati > Pseudomonadota > Gammaproteobacteria > Enterobacterales > Enterobacteriaceae > Enterobacter > Enterobacter sp. 148H3. The sequence continues at coordinate 286,428 of NZ_JAWNEI010000004.1, forward strand.
GAGGTTAACAACCGTGGCCGCGTGATCCGCCAGCTGAAAGAAGTGCCGCCTCAGGCGGGGCATGACGTCTATCTGACGCTCGACCTCAAGCTTCAGCAGTATATTGAAACCCTGCTGGCGGGCAGTCGTGCAGCCGTTGTGGTCACCGATCCTCGTACCGGCGGCATCCTGGCGATGGTCTCCATGCCTAGCTATGACCCGAACCTCTTCGTTGACGGCATATCCAGTAAAGACTATTCCGGTCTGCTGAACGATCCGAACACGCCTCTGGTGAACCGTGCAACGCAAGGGGTTTACCCGCCGGCATCAACGGTTAAACCGTACGTCGCGGTTTCTGCGCTGAGTGCCGGCGTCATCAACCGTAATACCAGCCTGTTTGACCCAGGCTGGTGGCAGCTACCTGGCTCAGATAAGCGCTATCGTGACTGGAAAAAATGGGGCCACGGTCATCTGAACGTCACCAAATCGCTAGAGGAGTCTGCGGATACCTTCTTCTATCAGGTGGCGTATGACATGGGGATCGACCGCCTGTCAGAATGGATGAGCAAATTCGGATACGGACACTATACCGGCGTTGACCTTGCAGAAGAACGCTCCGGCAACATGCCGACGCGCGAATGGAAGCTGAAGCGCTTTAAAAAACCGTGGTATCAGGGCGACACCATTCCGGTGGGTATCGGTCAGGGCTACTGGACGGCAACGCCGCTTCAGATGAACAAAGCCATGATGATCCTCATCAATGACGGCGTGGTGAAAGTGCCGCATCTGCTGCAGAGTACGGTTGAAGACGGCAAAAAAGTGCCGTGGAACCAGCCGCATGAAGCCCCGGTGGGTGACATACATTCAGGCTTCTGGGAAATTGCGAAAGACGGTATGTACGGCGTGGCAAACCGCCCGAACGGTACCGCACACAAATATTTCGCCGGGACGCCGTACAAAGTGGCGGCGAAGTCCGGTACTGCGCAGGTGTTTGGTCTTAAGGCCAATGAAACCTATAACGCGCACCGCATTGCTGAACGTCTGCGTGACCATAAGCTGATGACGGCGTTTGCTCCTTATGACAACCCGCAGGTCGCGGTGGCGATGATTCTCGAGAACGGCGGTGCCGGGCCTGCAGTAGGGACCATCATGCGCCAGATCCTTGACCACATTATGCTGGGTGATAACAACACCGAACTGCCGGCTGAAAACCCGGCCGCCGCTGCGGCGGAGGACCAATAATCATGACGGATAATCCAAATAAAAAATCGCTGTGGGACAAAATCCACATCGACCCAGCCATGCTGCTGATCCTACTGGCTCTGCTGGTTTACAGCGCGCTGGTTATCTGGAGCGCCAGCGGCCAGGACATCGGGATGATGGAGCGCAAAATCGGCCAGATTGCCATGGGTCTAATTATCATGGTGGTGATGGCGCAGATCCCGCCGCGCGTCTACGAAGGCTGGGCGCCCTATCTCTACATCTTCTGTATTATTCTGCTGGTTGCGGTCGATGCGTTTGGCGCCATTTCAAAAGGGGCGCAGCGCTGGCTGGATCTGGGCGTTGTCCGCTTCCAGCCCTCTGAAATTGCCAAAATCGCCGTTCCACTGATGGTGGCACGCTTTATCAACCGCGACGTCTGTCCGCCGTCTCTGAAGAATACCGCTATCGCGCTGGTGCTGATTTTCCTGCCAACGCTGCTGGTTGCGGCACAGCCTGACCTCGGCACCTCAATCCTTATTGCCCTCTCCGGCCTATTTGTCCTGTTCCTCTCGGGACTGAGCTGGCGCCTGATTGGTATCGCGGTGGTGCTGATTGCGGCTTTCATTCCTATCCTGTGGTTCTTCCTGATGCATGACTACCAGCGCCAGCGCGTTATGATGCTGCTCGATCCGGAAACCGATCCGCTGGGCGCGGGCTATCATATTATTCAGTCAAAGATTGCGATTGGCTCCGGCGGGCTGCGCGGTAAAGGCTGGCTGCACGGCACGCAGTCTCAGCTGGAATTTTTACCGGAACGCCACACCGACTTTATCTTTGCCGTACTGGCGGAAGAACTGGGACTGGTTGGCATCTTAATATTGCTGGCGCTTTATGTACTGCTGATCATGCGTGGATTGTGGATTGCAGCACGCGCGCAAACCACCTTTGGTCGCGTCATGGCTGGCGGGTTGATGCTGATTTTATTCGTTTATGTCTTCGTAAATATTGGTATGGTGAGTGGTATTCTGCCGGTGGTAGGCGTACCGCTGCCGCTGGTGAGTTACGGAGGCTCGGCACTGATCGTGTTGATGGCCGGGTTTGGTATCGTAATGTCGATCCATACCCACAGAAAAATGTTGTCAAAAAGCGTATAAAAATAAGGGGATCGGAATGCGTAAGCAGTGGCTGGGGATCTGCATTGCGGCAAGTTTACTTGCGGCCTGCACAAGTGATGATGGTCAGCAACAGGCAACCGTCGCGCCGCCGCAGCCTGCGGTGTGTAATGGCCCGATCGTTGAAATCAGCGGTGCCGATCCCGTTTATGAACCGCTGAATGCCAGTGCCAATCAGGATTACGAGCGCGACGGCAAAAGCTATAAAATTGTTCAGGACCCTTCCCGTTTCAGTCAGGCGGGCTTTGCCGCCATTTATGATGCCGAGCCAGGCAGTAACCTGACGGCATCCGGGGAAGCGTTCGACCCAATGCAGCTGACGGCAGCACATCCGACGCTGCCTATCCCGAGCTACGCCCGTATCACCAACCTGGCGAACGGCCGTATGATCGTCGTGCGCATCAACGACCGCGGCCCGTACGGGAATGACCGGGTGATTTCCCTGTCGCGCGCGTCTGCCGATCGCCTGAACACCTCGAACAACACCAAGGTCCGTATTGACCCGATTATCGTCGCGCAGGATGGTTCGCTCTCCGGGCCGGGAACCGCGTGTACGACGGTCGCAAAACAGACCTATGCCCTTCCTGACCGCCCAAATCTTGACGGCGGAATGGGAAGCGTCTCGTCTCCGGCAGAGCCTGCTCAGCCGGGGGGAGAAATACGCCCGATCAGTAATGATACGCTGCAAAGCGAGGATTCTACCGGCGCGCCGGTAAAGAGTAGCGGTTTTCTTGGCGCCCCAACGACCTTAGCCTCGGGCGTGCTGGAAGGCAGTGAGCCTACTCCAGCCCCTGCTCCCGTTGCCGCGCCAGCAACCCAGCCGGCTCCCGTAACGGCGCCCGCGGCCACGCAAAGTGCGGCGGTGGCGGCTCCAACAGCAGCCAGCGGCAGCTATGTGGTTCAGGTCGGTGCAGTGAGCGATCAGGCCCGGGCCAAACAGTATCAGCAGCGTCTGAGCCAGCAGTTTGGCGTACCTGGACGCGTTGAGCAGAACGGTGCGGTCTGGCGCATTCAGATGGGGCCGTTTGCCAGCAAATCGCAGGCCGCCTCCCTGCAGCAGCGTTTGCAGAATGAAGCTCAGCTTCAGTCATTTATCGCTGTTGCAAAATAATTAACCGGCGGTATCCGAATTGTCAGTTTGTGTAAAACGCATTCACAAACTCATGCTTAAAGTCGGATGCCTACCTGAATAGCATTTGCTATAGTAAGGCACTTTTTTTAATTCCATCACGGATGTCGTAGTTCTGACCATGAAGACCACTTTTTCTGCTCGTTTTGTGCAGCGCATGGCGCTGACCACGGCCCTTTGCGCGGCTGCGCTCTCTGCAGCTCATGCCGATGACCTGAATATCAAGACCATGATCCCTGGCGTTCCGCAAATCGACGCGGAATCCTACATCCTGATCGATTACAACTCTGGCAAAGTGCTGGCAGAACAGAATGCCGATGCCCGCCGTGACCCAGCCAGCCTGACCAAAATGATGACCAGCTACGTTATTGGCCAGGCGATGAAGGCGGGTAAATTCAAAGAATCGGATCTGGTCACCATCGGTAACGATGCGTGGGCAACCGGGAACCCTGTTTTCAAAGGTTCCTCTCTGATGTTCCTGAAGCCGGGTATGCAGGTTCCTGTTTCCCAGCTGATTCGCGGTATCAACCTGCAGTCGGGTAACGACGCCTGCGTGGCAATGGCCGATTTCGCCGCCGGTAGCCAGGACGCCTTCGTGGGCCTGATGAACAGCTACGTGAACGCGCTGGGTCTGAAAAATAGCCATTTCCAGACCGTACACGGCCTGGATGCAGACGGCCAGTACAGCTCCGCGCGTGACATGGCGCTGATTGGTCAGGCGCTGATCCGCGATGTCCCCAATGAATACTCTATCTATAAAGAGAAAGAGTTCACTTTCAACGGTATTCGTCAGACCAACCGTAACGGTCTGCTGTGGGATAACAGCCTGAACGTTGACGGCATCAAAACTGGCCACACCGACAAAGCGGGCTACAACCTGGTGGCCTCTGCCACTGAAGGTCAGATGCGTCTGATCTCTGCCGTGATGGGCGGACGCACCTTCAAAGGTCGTGAAACAGAAAGCAAGAAACTGCTGACCTGGGGCTTCCGTTTCTTCGAAACCGTGAATCCACTGAAAGCAGGCAAAGAGTTTGCGTCTGAACCCGTCTGGTTCGGCGACAACGACCGTGCTTCTCTCGGCGTTGATAAAGACCTGTACCTGACCATTCCGCGTGGTCGTATGAAGGATCTGAAAGCCAGCTACGTACTGAACAGCACCGAGTTGCACGCCCCGCTGCAGAAGAACCAGGTTGTGGGCACCATCAACTTCCAGCTGGATGGCAAAACGATCGATCAGCGTCCGCTGGTGGTCCTGCAAGAAATTCCTGAAGGCAATTTCTTCGGCAAAATCATTGATTACATTAAATTGATGTTCCACCACTGGTTTGGTTAAAAATTGAACACTTGAAAGTGTGATTTTGATCCCCATATACTAAGTATCCTGATAACTCCCACCTGACGTGGGAGTTATTATTTTTTGACGTTACGCCGGAGCTGACATGAAAACCAAACTTAACGAACTGCTTGAATTCCCTACCTCATTTACCTACAAAGTAATGGGTCTGGCGAAACCTGAGCTGGTTGATCAGGTGGTTGAAGTGGTACAGCGCCATGCGCCCGGTGACTACTCTCCGTCAGTAAAACCAAGCAGCAAGGGCAACTACCACTCGGTTTCTATTACCATCACTGCGACACATATTGAGCAGGTTGAAACGCTTTACGAAGAACTCGGCAATATCGAAATTGTTCGTATGGTGCTGTAGCCCCTTCGCGGTTACCCGGTTTGCCGGGTAACCCCTCTCCCCGCTGTGATATAATCCCGCACACCTTTTGTCCCTCGTCTTCGGAGACGCAGTTTTGTATCAGGATAAAATTCTGGTCCGTCACCTCGGGCTGCAACCTTATGAGCCTGTCTCCCAGGCTATGCATGACTTCACCGATTCACGCGATGACAGCACCCCGGATGAGATCTGGCTTGTCGAACACCTGCCGGTATTTACTCAGGGTCAGGCGGGTAAAGCAGAACATTTGTTAATGACGGGAGATATCCCGGTTATTCAGAGCGATCGCGGCGGTCAGGTCACTTACCATGGACCCGGGCAGCAGGTGATGTACGTCCTGCTCAACCTGAAGCGCAGAAAGCTGGGCGTCCGCGAGCTGGTTACCTTACTGGAACAAACTGTCGTCAACACGCTGGCGGAATATGGTATTGATGCGCATCCGCGAGCCGATGCGCCTGGGGTGTACGTTGGGGAAATGAAGATCTGCTCTCTGGGGCTGCGTATTCGTAAAGGCTGTTCGTTCCACGGCCTGGCATTGAACATTAATATGGATCTCGCCCCTTTCCAGCGCATAAACCCCTGCGGCTACGCCGGCATGGAAATGACGCAAGTGCGTCAGTGGGTTGAAACCGCTACGCCAGACAGTATTCGTCCCGTGCTTTTGAAGAATGTTTTAGCACTACTTAACAATCCCCCACACGAATATATCGCTGCTTAATATATCATACAACATGGCTCGCTAATTTGGCGGGCCACCGTTTATTTACCGTTTTTGCGCTTTACAATAATCCACAGATTCTATATTTTCGAAGCGCCCGAATATTACCGCTACATATTATTTAGCCTCCAGCAAGTACGGCAAACACGGCATAAGTAACGTGAGCAATTATCACACAAGTGTTTGCTTTTGATAAACAAGTGAAACAAAACCAACACTTTACGAATCTCTACAAGCATAATAAATAAATTCAACTATCATTCATATTGTGAATGTATACGGAGTGAAAGCGTGGAGTATAATAATTTACCAGCCAAACGACTGAATGAACCTGGTGGCGAAGACAAGCCGCAAATTTTTCGGACTTTACGTAATATTGATCTCAATTTATTGACTATTTTTGAGGCAGTATATGTCCATAAAGGTATCGTTAACGCTGCGAAAATTCTTAATCTCACGCCTTCAGCAATAAGCCAGTCAATCCAAAAGCTGCGCGCTATATTTCCTGACCCGTTATTTATCCGTAAGGGCCAGGGGGTAACGCCGACGGCTTACGCCACGCATCTGCATGAGTACATCAGCCAGGGTCTGGAGTCGATTCTGGGCGCACTGGATTTAACCGGGAGCTATGATAAGCAAAGAACCATCACCATTGGCTGTTCCCCTTCTGTGGGTGTACTGGTCATGCCTGCGATCTTTCAGGCCGTGAAAGAGCATGCTCCGCAGCTCCTGCTTCGCAATGTGCCTCTCAATGAACCTGACATTCAACTTGCCCAGTTCCAGACGGACCTGATTATAGAAAGCGGCAGCTTCAGTGCCAGAGCGCTGGGTCAAAATGTGCTCTATGCAGATAATCTGGTGCTGGTTTGCCGCCAGCAGCATCCTGCTCTTAGCGAGCCGTTGACCATCGAAAACCTTCGCAACTACGACCATTCGTCTTTCATGACCGAAGGGCAGTCTAACCATGCACTTCGTCAGCGCATTGATGAAATTTTCCCTGAACGACAGATCAGCTTCAGCAGCTACAATATGTTTACCACCTCATCCCTGATCGGTAGCAGCGACATGCTGTGCGTTATGCCATCACGCCTGTACGGTCTGCTACGAAAATGCTGGCCGCTGGAAAGCATTCCGCTCAGCCAGCTTAATGCGGAATCTATCGAGATTTCACTGCATTATAACAAGCTGAGTTTGCGCGATCCGGTCCTGGAAAACGTCATCCGCATTATCCGTCAGGCCTTCTGACAGGTTTACCCAGCACAAGCCCCTGCAACGGGCAGGGCAAAAGGCACAAAACAACAACTATTTTACAAATTGGCGATCTGGCAGGCTGCTTTAACGACCGTTTCAATGATATACTGCCTGTCGTTCGTTCAAAAATAGTTGATAAATACAACATTCCCTTGAATTGAAACGCTTTCCTTCGATATTCGCAACTGGAACACGCACGCTATGAGTAAACCCATTGTGATGGAACGCGGTGTTAAATACCGCGATGCCGATAAAATGGCCCTTATCCCGGTTAAAAACGTGGCTACAGAGCGCGAGGCGCTGTTAAGAAAACCGGAATGGATGAAAATCAAACTTCCGGCCGACTCTTCGCGTATCCAGGGGATCAAAGCGGCGATGCGCAAGAATGGCCTTCACTCCGTTTGTGAAGAAGCCTCTTGTCCGAACCTTGCTGAATGTTTCAATCACGGTACCGCGACGTTTATGATTCTGGGTGCTATCTGTACCCGTCGCTGCCCGTTCTGCGATGTTGCTCATGGCCGTCCAGTCGCACCTGATGCTAACGAACCCCAGAAGCTGGCGCAGACTATCGCCGACATGGCGCTGCGTTACGTAGTTATCACCTCCGTTGACCGTGACGATCTGCGTGACGGCGGAGCGCAGCACTTCGCCAACTGTATTACGGCCATTCGCGAGAAAAGTCCAAACATCAAAATCGAGACGCTGGTGCCTGACTTCCGTGGCCGTATGGACCGCGCGCTGGATATCCTCACCGCTACGCCGCCAGATGTGTTTAACCACAATCTGGAGAACGTGCCGCGTATCTACCGTCAGGTACGCCCGGGTGCTGACTATAACTGGTCTCTGAAACTGCTGGAGCGTTTCAAAGAAGCGCATCCACATATTCCGACTAAGTCTGGTCTGATGGTGGGTCTGGGTGAAACTAACGACGAAATCATCGAGGTGATGCGCGATCTTCGCCGCCACGGTGTGACCATGTTGACCCTGGGACAGTATCTCCAGCCAAGCCGTCACCACCTGCCGGTACAGCGCTACGTGAGTCCGGACGAGTTCGATGAAATGAAAGCCGAAGCGATGGCGATGGGCTTCACCCACGCAGCATGCGGCCCATTTGTTCGCTCTTCATACCATGCCGATATGCAGGCTAAAGGCGAAGAAGTGAAATAATGCTGTAATATTCATTTACAGTAATACAAAAAAACCGGCCACATGAGCCGGTTTTTTTTTCGCAAGCCCTTGGGCGATGCTGTCACTCTTTGTGAGAAAGCTTATCTGCCGGGACGTCATCCTCGGCGCTTTTCTTCGCCGCTGCATCATCATCGTTCATCGCTTTCTTAAAGCCTTTGATGGCAGCCCCCAGGTCACCACCCAGCGTGCGTAACTTCTTGGTACCAAACAGCAGGACGACCAGTGCGGCAACCACCAGCAGTTTGGTAATACTAATCTCACCCATAGATACCTTCTTTACTTATAACAGGCTGCATTCAGCGCCAAAACCTGATTGTATTAACGGTCATTTAGCGCGTGCACACAATAGCAATCTGTAACAAGGTGAATCAAGCATTGTTGAAAAAAACATCACAATAAGTGCGGTGGCGCAAACCGACGATTAAGAAGAACGGGTAATTGCTGACGCGCAAGCGCAATTCTCTCTGGTTTTATCTCCGCAACCAGCAAGTCCGGGGCTTCAGCGGCGGCGGCTATCGTCACCCCCAGCGGATCAACCACCCTGCTTTGCCCGATGTTTTTCGTGCCACATTCTCCTGCGGCAACGACATAGCAGGTGGTATCCAGCGCGCGTGCCGCAAGCAGCGTTGCCCAGTGGTGCTCTTTTAACGGCCCTTTGACCCACGCGGCAGGCAGCACCAGTAAGTCCGCACCCTGCAGCGCCAGATGCAGCGCCAGTTCGGGAAAACGCAGGTCATAGCAGGTCATCAGCCCGATCCTGAATCCGTCAATCTCCAGCAGCGGTGGGATATTGTCTCCGGGGTCAACGAGCCTCGACTCCTGGATGCTGAACGCGTCATAGAGATGAAGCTTGGCGTAATGTGCGACTATGGCCCCGTCACGAATCGCTACCAGCGTATTCACTGCGCGACCCGGCGTGGAGGGGACATGGATCGTTAAGATTGTCGTCATCGTATTGCCCGCGCTCTGGGCGAGCAAATGCTGTAAAAATTCGCCGTCCAGCGACTGCGCGGACTTCACGGATAAATCCGGGTCATTATCATCCCTGGCCAGCAGCGCCTCGGGGAGAACCAGCAGCGACGCCCCTTTCTGCCCGGCCTGCTTCATCAGGTTGACGCACGTGAGCGCATTTTTATGCCACTCAGGCGTGACCACAAACTGCCCTACCGCAACATACATATTTGTCCCCTTATCATAAACGGCGTTAAACTCGCTTCTCTTACACATCAAATAGCAGGTATTTAGCGTGTTACAACTACTTTTAGCCGTTTTTATTGGTGGGGGAACGGGTAGCGTTGCGCGGTGGTTTCTGAGTATGCGGTTTAATCCCCTGCATCAGGCGATTCCCATGGGGACGCTTGCCGCTAACCTGATTGGTGCTTTTATCATTGGAATGGGGCTGGCCTGGTTTAACCGAATGACGCACATCGACCCAATGTGGAAGGTATTGATTACCACCGGATTTTGCGGCGGTTTGACCACCTTCTCAACCTTTTCTGCGGAGACAGTTTTTCTCTTTCAGGAAGGCCGTATCGGCTGGGCGCTAATGAATATGGCGATCAATATGCTCGGCTCTTTTGCGATGACGGGGATCGCATTTTGGCTATTTTCTTCCGCAAGCGCACATTAACAGCCGAACCGTTAATGTTGGCTTAATTTTTCTCTGTCACTCTGAATGCAGTACTGAACGAGGGTGACAGAATGAAACAGAGTCTGATGAGCGCAGGAATGGTGTTATTGAGCGTGCTGATCGTTGCCAGCTTCCTGAAAATGTATCTGCTTGGCTGATTCAACACGAAAAAAACCCGCTCGTTGAGCGGGTTTTGAAATTCTTGCTGACGCGTCTGAATTACAGAGCGATTACGTTAGCAGCAGAAGGGCCTTTGGCACCGTTAGTGATTTCGAACTCTACACGCTGACCTTCAGCCAGAGTTTTGAAACCATTAGACTGGATTGCAGAGAAGTGTACGAACACGTCTTTGCTGCCATCTTCAGGAGTAATGAAACCGAATCCTTTGGACTCATTAAACCACTTAACGTTACCTTTAATCTTAGACATCAAAATTACCTTTACATTAAAAAACGACACAAATGCTGTGTCGGTTATCAGTACATCAATTGTGGGACCTTTTGTCCAGCGGATCTTTGATAAAAAGTGACTAAAGTCGCGTTAATTTTCACTGACAGATTTTTATCGCTTATGAATCAACGCCTGCGCGTTTTTTCACCAGCATGTAACGTTTTGTCAGTTAAAACTGAAAACGCATCCAGGCGAAGTAAACGTTACCGTTGTTGTACGTACCCGGAATGTAGGTCATCTGGAACGTTGCGGGGCCATAGCCAATAGAGGCCAACGGCAGCAGCACTGGGATCGGGATGTAGTTCCAGTTGTCACGTGCAGTGACCCCGGCGGTATAGCCCAAACCGACGTGGAAGTTTTCGTCCGCTAGCGGGCGCCAGGTTTTCTCCCAACCATAACCCCCAATAGGCTCCCATTTATTAAACGAGTCTTTGAAGGCCATCAGATAGATGCCATGCCAGTTTCCCTTTTCATCCCAGCGCGACTGACCAAAACCCGCACCCCATGGACGCTCGTTGTATTTATCGGTTTTCTCTTTGTCATAAGCAAACCGCGCATGCCACGTTATTGCCGGAACATAGAGATCATAATGTTCAGGTGCAGTCCATGTCTGGGAAACATTATCCGTAAAGGTTGAGAACCAGCCTTTATCCGCCTCTTTGCCTTCTGCCTGTGCAACAGAAGAAAACGTTAACTGCCCAAAAATAAACAGCAAAATAGAGAAAAATGTATTACGTACGATCACAATGCAATTACCATTCTTAGTATTCGAAGCAAAGTTTACCATAAAGTAGTTGAATCAAGTCTTAACGACATCGGCGTTATTCCTAATTATTCGGCCTCTTTCCGGGAATATTCTTAAAGAAAGCATGCAGCACGCTCAAATAAACCCATTCGGAGTGTGGGCTTATACTTTAACCTTCTTAATCAGTGACATGCAAAACCACACAAAGCATTAACAATTTGTTATCATTATTGGGACATGTTGCGCTATTTCTGACGGTCAAGGGCCTCATGACATAAATGTATGAACCATGGCAAAAACACGGTTGTTCTGTTCTCTAGTCGTCTGTTTATTGATTTTAATCAGCAAGAACAGGCCAATTATTCGGCACATTTTCATCCTTCTTTTTTTATTGATTTTTTGTGCTCCATTGCAGCAGAGATACAGGGGAAATCATGCTTACGCTATTCGAACTCCTTATTGGAGTCGTCGTCATTGTCGGCGTCGCACGCTACATCATTAAAGGTTACTCGGCCACGGGCGTATTATTTGTTGGCGGTTTAACACTGCTGATTATCAGCGCAATAATGGGGCATCAGGTGTTACCTGCCAGCGCGACCAGCACCGGTTACAGCGCTACAGATATTGTTGAATACATTAAAATATTGCTCATGAGCCGCGGCGGCGATCTGGGCATGATGATCATGATGCTGTGTGGTTTTGCGGCCTATATGACCCACATCGGCGCTAACGATATGGTCGTTAAGCTTGCCTCCAAACCTCTGCAATACATCAATTCGCCATATCTGCTGATGGTCGCGGCCTATTTCCTCGCCTGCCTGATGTCGCTGGCCGTTTCGTCGGCTACCGGACTTGGCGTACTGCTGATGGCCACGCTGTTCCCGGTTATGGTGAACGTGGGCATTAGCCGTGGCGCGGCCGCGGCAATTTGTGCGTCTCCGGCAGCCATTATTCTCTCCCCAACATCCGGCGACGTTGTGCTGGCGGCAAAGGCGGCGGAGATGTCACTCATCGACTTCGCCTTTAAAACCACGTTACCGATCTCAATCGTTGCCATAGTGGGCATGGGGATCGCGCATTTCTTCTGGCAACGCTATCTCGATAAGAAAGAAAACATTAGCCATGAAATGATGGATGTGAGTGAAATCACCACCACCGCTCCCGCGCTCTATGCCATTCTGCCGTTCACTCCGATCGTCGGAGTGCTGATTTTTGACGGCAAATGGGGTCCACAGCTGCACATCATCACCATTCTGGTTATCTGTATGCTGCTTGCCGCCGCGCTGGAGTTTGTGCGCGGTTTTAACACGCAAAAGGTCTTCTCGGGTCTGGAAGTAGCGTATCGCGGTATGGCGGATGCCTTCGCTGGCGTGGTGATGCTGCTGGTTGCAGCGGGCGTTTTTGCCCAGGGTCTGAGCACGATCGGCTTTATCCAGAGCCTGATCTCTATCGCCACCTCGTTCGGCTCGGCCAGTATTATCCTGATGCTGGTTCTGGTGGTGCTAACCATGCTGGCGGCGATGACCACCGGTTCCGGTAATGCCCCTTTCTACGCTTTCGTTGAGATGATCCCGAAGCTGGCTCACTCGTCCGGTATTAACCCAGCCTATCTCTCCATTCCTATGCTGCAGGCGTCAAACCTGGGCCGAACCATTTCGCCGGTGTCGGGCGTGGTCGTTGCCGTTGCCGGAATGGCGAAAATCTCGCCATTTGAAGTCGTCAAGCGCACCTCAGTACCCGTTTTGGTTGGTCTGATTATCGTGATTATCGCCACGGAAGTGCTGGTTCCCGGCGCGGCCTAAGCTAAATTACTGATATCCAAAAAGCGCCTGCGGGCGCTTTTTGTGCTTTAATAACTTCCAGAAATTAATCGTGCTCATTCGATCAGGAAATCATATGTTCAGGAAGGATATCGTCGTCCCGTCTGGCGCAATGGCGCTTGCTCTCTGTATCTTCTCCGCACAGGCGGAACCGCTGAAGGCAACACAGTACGGCGATTTCGATCGCTATGTGTTGGCTCTGTCCTGGCAAACCGGGTTTTGCCAGAGCATGGTCGAACGCAACCGCAATGAACCTGACGAATGTCGCCTGCAAAAAGAGCGTGATAATAAAGCCGATTTTCTGACCGTTCACGGACTATGGCCCGGCCTGCCAAAATCCATCGCCGCACGCGGGGTGGATGAGCGTCGATGGATGCGTTTTGGCTGCGCCACGCGCCCCATTCCAAACATGCCGGAAGTGAAGGCCAGCCGCAAATGCGATGCCGCCGAAACCGGGCTGTCGCTTTCCGCTGCCGCAAAGCTCAACGACGTGATGCCGGGTGCAGGCGGTAATTCCTGCCTGGAACGCTACGAATACGCCAAACATGGCGTCTGCTTTGGTTTCGATCCGGATGCCTATTTCGGCACGATGGTGCGAATGAACCAGGAAGTTAAAAACAGTGCGGTCGGTAAATTCCTTGCCGATAACTACGGAAAACCCGTCAATCGCAGCGACTTTGACAGTGCCGTTGCCAAAAGCTGGGGCAGGGAGAACATCAAAGCGATCAAGCTGACATGCAACGGCAACCCGGCGTATCTGACCGAGATGCAGATTTCGCTGAAGGCTGACACTATCAACAACCCACTTTCTGCAGCGTCATTTGCACCGCAGCCACATCCAGGTAACTGCGGAAATCAATTCGTGATTGATAAAGTCGGTTACTGACCCACAGTCGGGCGCACCATATCAAACCGGTTTTCGTCACTGATGCCATAATACGCCGTCGGCCCACCCGCACGCAGGATGGGCTGCGCTTTCGCCGTCTGGTATATCCCCTCTTCCAGCAGCGTTTCGGCAATATGGATACCGACCACCTCGCCCAACACCAGCCAGGTATCGACCGGTGTGCCGTCGGCACCGGTAAGCTGAATGCACTGTGACAGGCGGCACTCAAAGTTAACCGGGCTTTCTGCGACGCGGGGCGCGTTAACCAGTTGACTTGCCGCTGGCGTGAGCCCGGCAAAGCTAAATTCATCCCGATCGTGCGGAAGCATTGCAGAGGTTTGATTCATCGCGTGTGCGAGATCGCGCGTTGCCAGGTTCCAGACAAATTCCTTTGTTTCGGTAATATTACGCACGCTGTCCTTCCAGCCGTTGCTGGAAAAGCCGATGATTGGCGGGCGATAGTTAAAGCAGTTAAAGAAGCTATACGGCGCGAGATTGAGCTGACCGGCCTTATCGCAGGAGGAGATCCAGCCAATCGGACGTGGACCAATAATGGCGTTTAGCGGGTCATGCGGCAGGCCGTGCCCCTGGGACGGTTGATAGAAGTACATAGTGCTCTCTCGTTGGTGGGCAACGCCCGGATACAGGACACTCAGCGTAACGTATTCCGCCGGGAATGAAGACTGAATAAATTTCAGCGAAAATTCATATGGACCATGAATGTGACCTTCATCACTTCAAACTTGCGCGCTCAGCCAGTATCATCGGGAGAGTTAAACCCTCGCTGCCAGACGGCGAGGGTTTTCTTTTGGATCAGTTTCTGCGTTAGACGCAGCATTAACGACATGGAGTAAAAAATGTCCAGACCTACCATTATCATCAATGAGCTCGACGCAGAACGTATCGACAGACTGCTGGAAAAAGCGGAGTTCGCCTCGCTCCCCGTGGCCGACGCCCTTAATGAGGAGCTCGACCGGGCACAGATGTGCACGCCTGAGACGATGCCGCATGACGTGGTCACTATGAACAGCCAGGTGAAATTCCGCAACCTGACCACCGGTGAAGAGTTGACCCGTACGCTGGTTTATCCGGCTCAGATGACCGACAGCAGCACACAGCTTTCTGTTCTGGCCCCTGTGGGTGCCGCACTGCTGGGGCTGCGTACGGGAGATACGATCCACTGGGAATTGCCGGGCGGCGCCTCTGCCCATCTGGAAGTACTGGCGTTGCTCTACCAGCCAGAAGCTGCGGGCGATTACCTGCGTTAAACACTTCTGAACAAGCGCCCACCCGCTTTGCACAGAGGATGCAGCCGCATCCTCTTTCCGTAAATTCACCCCATTTTCTTATATCGCGCAAAAGACCCTTAACCCACGCTTAATCTGTTTTGGTGCCGCGGGGACGGTCATGAGTGAGATACTGGCTATCACACTTATTTTTTTCATTATTGTGGCGATTATCGTCGCGGCCGTGCTTTATCTTGAACGCCACAGTTAAGCGAGAACTCATGCAACCCCACCCGGGAAAGCATTTACCAGGCCCTTAACTTTCTGCTCTGCGGCCTCGGGCGTTTCCGCACCAGGGACCAGAATCACCTTCCGGCACTCTTCCTCCCGTTTTTCGAATACCTTATAGGCGCGTTCCGCATCCGCAAGGGGAAGATAATGGGTCACGATCTCTTCCGGGGTAAGCAGCCCTTTTTCGATCAGCGGTAACAGTTCACCCAGCCAGGCATGGACATGCGTCTGGCCCATCTTAAACGTCAGCCCCTTATCGAAGGCATCGCCAAACAGGAAGCCATGAATAAACCCAGCGTACACGCCGGGTACGCTGACCACCCCACCGCGTCGAACTGCAGCAATGCACTGACGCAACGCTTTGCCGCTACTACCTTCAATTTTAAGATTGCTGAGGATCGTTTCAGTGGTGCTACCTTTCGCTTCAAACCCGACTGCATCAATCACGGCGTCAACGCCGCGATGGCCCGCGGTCTGTTCGATGATTTTTTCCGCCGCGTCGTTATCATCATCA
This sequence comes from Enterobacter sp. 148H3, assembly GCF_034107425.1. Lineage (NCBI taxonomy): Bacteria > Pseudomonadati > Pseudomonadota > Gammaproteobacteria > Enterobacterales > Enterobacteriaceae > Enterobacter > Enterobacter sp. 148H3. The sequence continues at coordinate 302,351 of NZ_JAWNEI010000004.1, forward strand.
AAGTTGATAGGGATTGCGCCGTAACGCGCCTCTGCAAATCGCAACCGGTACGGATGATGATCGATAACAAAGATCTGCTCAGCCCCCAGCAGTCGCGCGCAGGCAATGGTCAGTAGCCCCACCGGCCCGGCACCGAAAACCGCTACGCTTGAGCCTTTTTCAATCTGCGCATTTTTTGCCGCCTGCCAGGCCGTAGGCAAAATATCGGAAAGGAATAACGCTTTATCATCGGAAAGAAGCTGCGGGACCTTAAACGGCCCGACGTTGCCTTTTGGGACGCGGACATATTCCGCCTGCCCCCCCGGCACGCCGCCGTAGAGATGGCTATAGCCAAACAGCGCGGCCGGTGCGGGAATTTGCTTTTTGTTCAGCGCGGCACCCTGCCCGGCATTGGTATTCTCACAGGCCGCGTATTGCTGCAGACGACAGAAGAAACAGTCTCCGCAGGCGATGACAAAGGGGATCACCACGCGATCGCCTTTTTGCAAATTCTTCACCTCTGTGCCGCACTCGACGATTTCCCCCATAAACTCATGGCCAAAAATGTCGCCGTGCTGCACCTTCGGGATCTTTCCGCGATAAAGATGCAAATCGGAGCCGCATATAGCCGTGGCCGTAACGCGCAGAATGATATCGTCAGGCTGTTCGATGATGGGATCGGGGACATTCTCGACGCGAACATGGTGCGGACCGTGATACGTAAGTGCTTTCATGCGACCTCCGAAAGGCTTCAGGTAAGTGTATAAGGGTAGCTACACCTGAAGATCTGCCCGTGAATACGGGGCTTTTGAGATTTATCCTGGTGAGATAAGAAAACTGACGGGGCGCTTACAAAAACCATTCCTATTTTATGGTTGAATGAGTACAGCATTTATAAACAAGGAGAAACGGGTATGTATCAGAGAATTATTATGCCGGTTGATGTTTTTGAGATGGAGCTAAGCGACAAGGCCGTTCGCCATGCGGAGTTCCTGGCGCAGCAGGACGGTGTTATCCATCTTTTGCACGTACTGCCAGGCTCCGCCAGCCTGAGCCTGCACCGCTTTGCCGCCGATGTACGCCGCTTCGAGGAGCATTTGCAGCATGAAGCGGAAACTCGCCTGCAAACCATGGTCAGCCACTTCAGCATCGACCCTTCACGAATCAAAACGCACGTCAGATTCGGCAGCGTTCGCGATGCGGTAAACGAACTGGCGAACGAACTGAAGGCAGACGTGGTGGTCATCGGTTCGCGTAACCCGTCAATAACCACGCATCTGCTGGGCTCTAACGCCTCCAGCGTCATCCGCCACACCCATATACCTGTGATGGTCGTCAGATAAAAAAAAGAGGCCACCTTTCGGTGGCCTCTCGCTATTGCAGGTGTAGCCTTACTTTCTTTTCTTATGCGGTTTTGGTGCGAATCAGATAGTCAAATGAACTCAGAGACGCCTTCGCCCCTTCGCCCGTGGCGATAATGATCTGTTTGTACGGCACGGTGGTGCAGTCGCCCGCCGCAAACACGCCTTTCACGCTGGTTTCACACTTCGCATCAATGATGATTTCGCCCATGCGGTTGCGCTCAATCGCGCCTTCCAGCCAGGTGGTGTTTGGCAGCAGACCAATCTGCACAAAGATCCCTGACAGCTGAACGCTGTGCACGTCGCCGCTCACGCGGTCGCGATATTCCAGACCGGTCACTTTGCTGCCGTCGCCCTTCACTTCCGTCGTCTGCGCGTTCAGTACGATGTCGACGTTTTTCAGGCTGCGAACTTTATCCTGCAGAACCTGGTCGGCTTTCATCTCCGGAGCAAACTCCAGAAGGGTTACGTGTTCAACAATCCCCGCCAGGTCAATGGCCGCTTCCACGCCGGAGTTACCGCCGCCGATCACCGCCACGCGTTTACCTTTGAAGAGTGGACCGTCGCAGTGCGGACAGTAGGTCACGCCTTTGGTGCGATACTGATCTTCACCCGGGACGTTCATGTTGCGCCATTTCGCACCGGTGGCAATGATAATGCTGCGGGCTTTCAGCACCGCGCCGGAAGCGGTTTCAATCTGGTGTAAGCCACCCTCGACCGCTGCTGGAACCAGCTTGCTGGCGCTCTGGCTGTCGATCACGTCCACGTCATAGTCGCTGACGTGCGCCTTCAGCGCCCCCGCCAGCTTCTGGCCTTCGGTCTTCGGCACGGAGATGTAGTTTTCGATGTCCACGGTATCGAGCACCTGGCCGCCAAAGCGTTCGCCCATCAGGCCGGTACGAATACCTTTACGCGCGGAGTACACCGCTGCTGCCGCGCCGGCAGGGCCGGAACCGACGATCAGCACGTCGTAGGCATCGCGTTTGTTCAGCTCTTCCGCCGCACGTTTTTCAGCACCGGTATCCACTTTGGCAACGATTTCAGTCAGCGTCATGCGGCCCTGGCCGAACTCTTTGCCGTTCATGTAGACCGCCGGAACGCCCATCACGTTGCGATCGGTGATTTCATTCTGGAAGGTACCGCCATCAATCGCCGTGTGCTTGATGCGCGGGTTCAGGACCGACATCAGGTTCAGCGCCTGCACCACGTCCGGGCAGTTGTGGCAGGAGAGCGAGTAGTAGGTTTCAAACTCGAAATCACCGTCGATATCGCGGATTTGCTCCAGAAGCGCCTGCGCTTCTTTTGACGGATGACCACCGGTCCACAACAGCGCCAGCACCAGTGAGGTAAACTCGTGACCCAGCGGAGAACCGGCAAAGCGTGGTCCTCGATCGGACCCTGGGTTGGTAATCAGGAAAGAGGGCTTACGGACCGGCAGCGCGTTGTCTTCTTTGAAGGTCACTTTCGGCGACAGCTCGGCGATCTCCGCCAGCAGTTCCTTGATCTCTGCCGATTTGGCGCTGTCGTCAAGCGTAGCAATCAGCTCAACGGGTTTGGTCAGTTTCTCAAGGTAGGCCTTGAGCTGGGTTTTCATGTTTGTGTCGAGCATTGTTCTTCCCTCTCTTAAGACGTCATCATGCAAGCTGCCTTATACGGGCGGCCTGAATGCAACTTGCATCATGGTGCTGGAATGAAATGGGCGCGGGTGCGCCCATTGATTACCGAATGGGCAAAACTTAGATTTTACCAACCAGATCTAAGGATGGAGCCAGCGTTGCTTCGCCTTCTTTCCATTTTGCCGGGCACACTTCGCCTGGGTGAGAAGCCACGTACTGAGCGGCTTTCACTTTACGCAGCAGGTCAGAAGCATCACGGCCGATACCTTCAGCGGTAACTTCGATAGCCTGGATAATGCCCTGCGGATCAACAACGAAGGTGGCGCGGTCAGCCAGGCCTTCATCTTCACGCATGTTGTCGAAGTTACGGGTCAGGGCGCCAGTCGGGTCGCCGATCATCGCGTATTTGATTTTGGCGATGGTTTCAGAGCTGCTGTGCCATGCTTTGTGGGTGAAGTGGGTATCGGTAGAGACAGAGTAAACGTCTACGCCCAGCTTCTGCAGTTCTTCGTAATGGTCTGCCACGTCGCCCAGTTCAGTCGGGCAAACGAAGGTAAAGTCAGCCGGATAGAAGAAGAAGACGCTCCAGCGGCCTTCGGTATCTTTCTCGGTAACTTCGATGAACTCACCGTTTTTGAACGCCTGGTTTTTGAAAGGTTTAATTTTGGTATTAATCAAAGACATCTGTACTTCCTCCGTGTTTTCGTTGAGATGTAAGGTAACCAACTTTATTCATCGGGGCTAATGCGTATGCTTTATCAAATCAATCAGCCAAACCTTACAACGTCGACAAGACAACAAGGTGAACCTTTTACAGGAAAGCCTGAAAGTAAAAAGGCCGCCTCAACGGGCGGCCCTGATACCTGAATTCCCCGCAGGTACATTCAGTGCCAGCCGAAACTGGCGTTGCGTTGCGCTCTACAACCCTTTATATCAAGGCGGTAACAGCCGTTTGATTACACCACCCGCGCAGGGATTGAGCAATCCATAAGAGAGGCATTCCTGCCTATGGCTGTGATAGGCTATGTCGAACATCATTGCGGAGCGTTATAAATTTATTTTTATTATAAAACCATCACAATATATAAGTGACAATTGTCATTTAATACGTTTACTCCCTACTCGAGGATAAAATTATCCTAATCGTCTTCGAAGCGCTATTTCAATAATCTGGCACCGTGATATATTAAGATGATTTTAATTTAAAACTACGAAAGTTAACCGAACGGATTGTTAATGATTAGCTTCAAACTATTGTTATCAGTTATATGATAACCAAAGCAAACGCAGCATCTCAGGACGAAACATGGCAAACCTCTATGACCTTAAAAAATTCGATCTTAATCTGTTAGTCATTTTTGAGTGTATTTACCAACACCTTAGTATCAGTAAAGCCGCCGAGACGCTGTATATCACGCCCTCTGCCGTGAGCCAGTCACTGCAACGCCTGAGAGGACAACTTAACGATCCTCTGTTTATCCGTTCCGGAAAAGGGATCACGCCCACGACCGTCGGCGTCAATTTGCATTATCATCTGGAACAGAACCTGAACCAGCTAGAGCAGACTATCAATATCATGCACAGCAGCGGGTTGAAGAAGAATTTTGTCATTTATTGCCCGCAGTTTATGAGTACGAAAGCAACCCTTGATCCTATAAAACTGCTCATGAATAACCATAACTATTCGATTGAATTACATGATGTTTTTCTTTCTCCTGATTCAGCGGAAGATCTCTTGGCCTACAGAAGGGCGGACTTGATATTCTCGTATTCCTCTTCTAACAGTCATTCTGTCGCCTGTAGCCTCTACCATAAACTTCCTTTCGTTCTCGTTTGTCGGGAGGGTCACCCCCGTCTCGGTGAAAATCCTACACGTGAAGAAATTCTGAATGAAAACTTCACCGCCTGCCTGAACGGTGAGAACAGCTTCAAAGGCTATCAGAACAAGGCCGATAACCTGTTATTCGAAAGAAATATCGTCTATCGTAGCGACTCTTTTATATCCCTTCTGTCGATGATCGGTTCATCCGATCTCATAGGTTTAGTACCCACGTCGGCCTTCGAACAATATGGGCCCGCCCTCAATCTGCGCAAAGTGGAAACAGACATTCATTTCCCCAGCATTGATATTTACATGATGTATAATCGTTCTGCACTCAATAGCTCGGCATTCGCCAGTTTTATTGGAGAAATATCATCACCGTGAATATTGATGTAGTTTTCGCACCAAATGGGAAACATACTGCAAAACATACACCACCGTTATAGAACTACGCGACATGACCGTCATATATCCATTTAATTGTTGACTGATATAATCCTCTCTTTAGTTTTGACGCTACAGTCTGGTATTTATTCCTCAGGATGAGAATAAACATGTCAATTTATAAATACCCTTTAAACCAGGATGTTCTTACTGCTGCTCGGGAACGAATAAAATGGACTCTCGAAAATTTTCCCAGAACCTGTGTTTCTTTTTCAGGTGGAAAAGACTCCACCGTCATGCTGCATCTGGTTGCCCAACAGGCGCGACAGATGAAAGTCAAAATAGATGTGCTCTTTATTGACTGGGAGGCGCAGTTTTCCCATACCATTAACCATGTGCAACATATGCGAGAATTGTACAGCGATGTCATTAACCATTTCTGGTGGGTCGCGCTTCCCCTGACAACGCAAAATTCACTGTCGCAATTCCAGCCGGAATGGCAATGCTGGGAACCCGGCACCCAATGGGTCCGCCAGCCTCCCGGCGATGCGATAACCGATCCCGCTTTTTTTCCTTTCTACCAGCCTGGCATGACGTTTGAAACCTTTGTCCGCAGTTTCTGCGACTGGTTCTCTCGCAATCGCCCGGCGGCGGTACTGATTGGCATCCGCGCCGATGAGTCTTACAACCGTTTCCTGGCTATTGCATCGGCGCGTAAGCAGCGGTTTGCCGACGATAAACCCTGGACTACCGTCGCACCGGGAGGACATGCCTGGTATATCTATCCTCTCTACGACTGGAAAACCGCCGATATATGGACCTGGTTCGCCAAATCAGGTTGTTGCTATAACCCACTTTATGACCTGATGTTTCAGGCTGGCGTGCCGCTACGCTACATGCGTATTTGTGAACCCTTTGGCCCAGAACAGCGCCAGGGACTATGGCTCTACCACGTTGTTGAGCCCGATCGCTGGGCGGCCATGTGCGAGCGCGTGAGCGGTGCACGCAGCGGAGGAATGTACGCCGGACACGATAATCATTTTTATGGTCACCGAAAAATTTTGAAACCCGAACACCTCTGCTGGCGCGAATATGCCATGTTGCTCCTCGAAAGCATGCCGCAAAATACGGCTGAGCATTACCGCAATAAAATCGCCATTTATCTGCACTGGTATCAGAAGAGAGGCATGAAGGATATTCCCGATACCCAGGACGGTGATATCGGAGCCAAAGACATTCCCTCATGGCGCCGTATTTGCAAGGTTCTCCTGAATAACGACTACTGGTGCAGGGCGCTATCGTTCAGCCCGAATAAACCCAAACATTATCAGCGCTACAGCGACAGAATGAAGGCTAAACGCAAGGAGTGGGGCATATTATGCGACAAAGACTAATCACCGAGATGGAAACGTACCTTCAGTCACTTTCAGAAGAGGACCGCATTAACGCAATAAATGCTTTTCGTGAGGCGATCCATAAACACAGTCCGTTTCGCGAGCAACCGATAGACTGCGTCCTCTGGATAAGACAGGACGCTATTACCGCTAACGATTACAACCCCAATAACGTTGCTCCACCAGAAAAACGACTGCTCAGTAAGTCGCTGGAACTCGATGGATTCACCCAACCTATCGTTGTGACAGAAAGTGAACCGCAACACTACGAAATCGTGGATGGTTTTCATCGCCATGAAATCGGTAAAAATCGGGCGGCGTTGAAGCGTCAGCTTAAGGGTTATCTCCCCGTCACCTGCCTGCGTCGGGATCGGCAGGATAAACATAACCGTATGGCCGCAACCATTCGCCACAATCGGGCGCGGGGTCGACACCAGATTAACGCCATGTCGGAAATCGTTCGCGAGCTGGCGCTGCTTGGCTGGAATGATGAGAGAATAGGCAAAGAGCTGGGCATGGACAGCGATGAAGTCTTGCGCCTCAAGCAAATCAACGGCCTGCTGGAGCTGTTTGCAGACCGCCGTTACTCAGAAGCCTGGACGGTGAAATAATCAGAGCGTGTTCAGGCGCTCTGCCGCCGCCAGCAGCGTCGATTCCTGCTTCGCAAAGCAAAGACGGATCAGCTTATGCGGGAAGGGATCGGCGCAGAACACCGACAGCGGAATTGCGGCCACGCCGACCTCTTTCGTCAGCCACTGGCAGAAACTCACGTCGTCCAGCTCCGATATCGCGCTGTAGTCGGCGAGCAGGAAATAGGTCCCTTCTGAGGGCAAAATTTCCAGACGGCTTTTGCTTAATGCCGTCACAAACAGATCCCGACGTTCACGATAGAAGTGCGGCAGCTCGCGGTAATGTCCGGGCTCAGCGCGCAGCATATCCGCCAGCGCCAGCTGGGCCGGCGTGTTCACGGCAAAGGTCAGGTACTGGTGCACCTTGCGCAGCTCAGCGCTGATAGCCGCCGGTGCGACGCAGTAGCCCACTTTCCAGCCGGTCATATGGTAGGTCTTACCAAACGAAGAGACGGCGATAGCACGCTCGCGAAGCTGCGGATGGGCCAGCACGCTGGCGTGTCCCTCTTCAGCAAAGCAAATGTGCTCATAGACCTCATCGCTCAGCACGTAAATTTCGCGTTCCGCAATTGCCTGCCACAGCGCGGCGAAATCGGCTTTCTGCCACACCGTCGCCGACGGATTGTGCGGGGTATTCAGGATCACCAGGCGGGTTTTGTCGCTCAGCAGCGCAGCAAACGCCTGCCAGTCAGGGCGGAAATGCGGCGGCTGGAGCGCCACGCGTTTCACCACGCCGCCGGAGAGTTCAACCGCAGGCGCATAGCTGTCGTAGCTCGGATCAAAGCAGATGACTTCATCGCCCGTACGCACCAGCGCGGTGATGGCGGCATACAGCGCTTCGGTCGCCCCTGCCGTCACCGTAATGTCGCTGTTCGCATCGGGCTTATAGCCATACAGCTCCGCCGTTTTATCCGCAATGGCTTCCCGCAGCGCCTGCACGCCCGTCATCGGTGCATACTGATTTGCCCCCTGCGCCACGTGGTACGCGAGACGCTCCTGCAGATACGTCGGGCCATCGAAATCCGGGAACCCCTGAGAAAGGTTAATGGCGTTGTGCTTTTGTGCCAGAGCGCTCATCTGCGTAAAGATGGTGGTACCGAGATTGGGAAGTTTACTCTGCGGAATCAATGCGTTATTGCTCATTGTGTCGTGCCTGCCTGTAATACTTATGTTGCTGCCACTATAACACGATGTTAGTCTTTGGCAATCAAGACGCTTAGACGTCTAAACCATATGAATATTCCTGGCCGAGAGGGTAAAAGGAAATGAGAGATAACCTGCAACTCACGCATCTGGTCGACGCCTGCCGCTGGATTGGTGCCAAAGGCTGGGCCCCCGCCACCGGCGGCAACATGTCGGTGCGTCAGGACGAACATCTGTGCTGGCTCAGCGAATCCGGAAAGGACAAAGGCAGCCTCACCACCGATGACTTCCTCCAGGTCGAGATTGCCACCAATCGCGCCCCGTCCGGTCGTAAACCGTCGGCGGAGACCGGGCTGCATACCCTCATCTATCGCCTGTTCCCTGACGCCAACGCCGTCCTTCACGTTCACACGGTTAACGCCACGGTGCTGTCCCGTCTGGTCAAAGAAGCCGAGCTCAACATCAGCGGCTTTGAGATGCAAAAATCCCTCACAGGGCAGACCACGCATATGGACACGGTGGCTATCCCGATCTTTGATAACGACCAGGATATCGACGCCCTCGCCTCCCGAATCGCCCATTACGCAGAGGAACGCCCGCTTAATTATGGTTTTCTTCTGCGCGGTCATGGCTTAACCTGCTGGGGACGCGACGTGGCCGAGGCCCGCCGTCATCTGGAAGGGCTAGAATTCTTATTTGAATGCGAAATGCGTTTACGACAACTGGAGAGAATATGATTCGCGCGATTGTGACGGATATTGAAGGGACCACCAGCGATATTCGTTTTGTCCATGACGTTTTGTTCCCCTACGCGCGTGAGCGGCTGGCGGCCTTCGTGACCGCGCAGCAGTACGCCGAGCCGGTCAAATCCATTCTGGACAACCTGCGTGATGAAATCGATAACCCTCACGCCAGCGTCAGCGAACTTATCGACGCTCTGTTTGCCTTTATGGACGAAGACCGCAAATCGACCGCGCTCAAAGCCCTGCAGGGGATCATCTGGCACGACGGCTACGTTAACGGCGACTTTACCGGCCACCTTTACCCGGACGTGCTGCCTGCGCTGGAAAAGTGGAAAGCGCAAGGTATTGATCTCTATGTTTATTCCTCTGGCTCCGTCGCCGCGCAGAAACTGTTATTTGGCTACAGCGACGAAGGTGATATTACTCATCTGTTCAGCGGCTATTTCGATACCCACATCGGCGCCAAGCGCGAGGTGCAGTCTTATCAGAACATCGCGGCGCAAACGGGCATTGCCCCGTCGCAGATCCTGTTCCTGTCCGATATTCATCAGGAGCTGGATGCGGCTGAACAGGCAGGTTTTCGTACCCTGCAACTGATTCGCGGTGATGATGACGGCGCAAGCCACCACCATCAGGTCCACCAGTTTGACGAGATTAACCCGGAGCAGATCCCTTCATGAGCGCATTGACCATTTATTCCGACAAAGACGCCAGTCAACACCAGTGGCACAGTACCGACGCCGCCGAGATTGCCCAACAGCTCAACGCGAAAGGCGTTCGGTTTGAACGCTGGGCTGCGGATCGCGATTTAGGACACGATCCCGCGCCTGAAGCCGTGATCGAGGCGTATCAACATGCGATCGACAAACTGGTGGCAGAGAAGGGTTACCAGAGCTGGGACGTGATCAGCCTGCGCGCCGACAATCCGCAGAAAGATGCGCTACGCGCGAAGTTCCTGAACGAACACACCCACGGCGAAGACGAGGTACGCTTTTTCGTGGAAGGCGCGGGGCTGTTCTGCCTGCACATTGGCGATGAGGTGTATCAGGTGCTGTGCGAGAAAAACGACCTGATCTCCGTCCCCGCGGGCACGCCGCACTGGTTTGATATGGGCTCAGAGCCGAACTTTACCGCCATTCGTATTTTCGATAACCCGGAAGGCTGGGTGGCCCAGTTTACCGGTGATGCCATCGCGGATGCGTATCCACGCCTGGCATGATCTTTTCTCCCTCTCCCTGTGGGAGAGGGTAGGAGTGAGGGCATCCGCGCGCGTTACACCTTCAATCCCTTCACATATCCCACCAGCTGATCCAGCACAATCCCCCATCCTTCGTGGAAGCCCATCTGTTCATGCTGCTCGCGGATCTCCTTCGTCGGATGACGCGCAATCGCCGTATAGCGGGTCTTCCCCTCCCCGACATCTTCCAGCAATAAAATCGCCGTCATAAACGGCTTCTCGGCCGGTTTCCAGCCTTCGGTATAGCCGTCGGTAAAGACCAGCTTTTTACCGGGATCGATTTCCAGGAAGACGCCCCGGTTATCCATCCGCTGACCGTCCACCTCAAATACGGTGTTGAACCGCCCGCCCACGCGCAGGTCGAGATCGCATTCGGTCACCTTATGGGGAGCAGGAATGAAGAAGTTTTTGATGTGTTCCGGCCTAGTCCAGCAGAGCCAAAGCAGGTCGCGCGGTGCATCCACCACGCGCTCCAGTTTTAAGTCAGTTTCAGGATCGAGCGTCACGATGTTGTCCTCTTAAGGGAGCCCCTTAAAGGATAGCCGGACTCAGGCAAATTTCCCTTCCGCAACCTCTTCCGGCGTGACCACGCCCGTATCCAGCACCCAGCCGCTAATCAGCGAGGCTGGCGTAACGTCAAACGCCGGGTTGTAGACCTGCGCGTTTTCCGGCGCCCACTGAACCGCGCCAAAGCTTCCGGCGACGCCCGTCACCTCGCTGGCGGCACGCTGCTCAATCGGGATCGCGTCGCCGTTCGGGCATTCAGGGTCGAGGGTCGTTTGCGGCGCGGCCACATAGAACGGAATGCCGTGGAATTTTGCCAGCACCGCCAGGGAGTAGGTGCCGATTTTGTTCGCCACGTCGCCGTTAGCCGCAATGCGGTCTGCGCCCACCCACACGGCGTCTACCTGCCCTTTCGCCATCAGGCTGGCGGCCATGGAATCGGTAATCAGCTGATACGGCACGCCCAGCTCGCCAAGCTCCCACGCGGTCAATCTACCGCCCTGTAGCAGCGGGCGGGTTTCATCGACCCAGACGTTGCTCACGTTGCCTTCCTGGTGCGCGCGAGCAATGACCCCAAGCGCCGTACCGACCCCCGCCGTTGCCAGTCCGCCGGTGTTGCAGTGGGTCAGCAGGCGACTGCCGGGCTTCACCAGCGCGCTGCCCGCTTTCGCAATGGCATCACAGAGTCGTTTATCTTCATCAATCAGGCGCAGCGCCTCCGACACCAGCGCCGGAACATACTCTTCCTGCCACAGCGCAATCTTCATGCGGTCGAGATTGTTCATCAGGTTCACCGCCGTCGGGCGGGACGCGCGCAGGGTTTCCAGCGCAACCGCCAGCTCGTCACGGCTTTTGCCGTTTTCCGCCAGCAGCGCCAGCAGCAGGCTTGCAGAGAGACCAATCAGCGGCGCGCCGCGCACGCGCAGGGCGTGGATATGCCCAACCAGCGCCTCTACGGTCGAGGCATCCAGCCAGCGTATCTCCTGCGGGAGGGCCTGCTGGTCGAGAATAAAGAGCTGATTATTCGCCACCCGCAGGCTGGTCGTCTGTAATGTCTGCATGTCGTTAATTCCCTGTTGCGTTGTTGTAGCACATTGTGTCAGGATGAAATCCAGATGTATAGACGTCTACATGTCTTAATTTAAAAACTCGTGAGGAGCAGGCCATGTCGCAATACCGTACCTTTACCGCTCAGGACGCCGTGGAGTATGCCAGGCAGTTTGGCGGACTTGACGATCCTTCATCGCTGGTAGAGGCGCAGGAGATTGGCGACGGCAACCTCAATCTGGTCTTTAAAATTTTCGACAGCGCGGGCGTGAGCCGCATCGTCGTTAAGCAGGCGCTACCCTACGTGCGCTGCGTCGGCGAGTCCTGGCCGCTGACGCTGGACCGCGCCCGTCTGGAGGCGCAAACCCTGGTCGAGCACTACCGGCACAGCCCGCAGCACACCGTGAAAATCCACCACTTCGATCCGGAGCTGGCGGTGATGGTGATGGAAGATCTCTCCAGCCATCGCATCTGGCGCGGCGAGCTGATCAAAAATAATTATTACCCGCTGGCGGCGCGTCAGCTGGGTGAATACCTCGCGCACGCGCTGTTCTACACCAGCGATTTCTACCTGCACCCGCACGAGAAGAAAGCGCAGGTGGCGAAATTCATCAACCCGGAGATGTGCGAGATCACCGAAGATCTGTTCTTCAACGATCCGTACCAGATCCACGAGCGCAACAGCTACCCGGCCGAGCTGGAAAACGACGTCGCGTCCCTGCGCGACGACGCTCAGCTGAAAATGGCCGTGGCCTCCCTGAAGCACCGCTTCTTCTCGCACGCCGAAGCGCTCCTGCACGGCGATATTCACAGCGGGTCGATTTTTGTGGCGGACGGCAGCCTGAAGGCCATCGACGCCGAGTTTGGCTACTTTGGCCCGATTGGCTTTGACGTCGGTACCGCCATCGGCAACCTGCTGCTGAACTTCTGCGGCCTGCCGGGGCATCTGGGCATTCGCGATGCCGCCGCCGCGCGCGAGCAGCGCCTGACCGATATTCAGGAGCTGTGGAACACCTTCGCGGAACGCTTCCAGGCGCTGGCATACGAGAAAACGCGCGACGCCGCGCTCGGCGCGCCGGGTTACGCCTCCGCGTTCCTGAAAAAAGTCTGGCATGACGCCATCGGCTTCTGCGGCACCGAACTCATTCGCCGCAGCGTCGGGCTTTCCCACGTCGCGGATATCGACACCATTCAGGACGAGGCCATGCGACACGAATGCCTGCGCCACGCGATAACGCTCGGTAAAGCGCTGATTGTGATTGCCGACCGCATCGACAGCGTGGAAGATCTGGTGGCGCGGGTGCGGCAGTACAGTTGATTTTCTCCCTCTCCCTGTGGGAGAGGGCCGGGGTGAGGGCATCAAACCGCGCTTACCCCAAATACTCAATCACCGACAGCCCGCCGTTATAATCCGTGCTGTAGATAATTCCCTGCGCATCCACAAACACGTCACACGACTGGATCACCTGCGGGCGATTCGGACGGGTATCCATCATTTTCTCCGGTGCTGCAGGCACCAGCGCCCCCGTTTCAACCGGTCGATACGGATTGGAAATGTCATACGCGCGCACGCCTGCGTTCTGATACGTCGCAAAAATCAGCGTCGAGCTGACGAAGCTCCCCGGCCGGTTCTCGTGCAGGTTATGCGGCCCGAAATGCGCCCCTTTCGCCACGTAGTCGGTTTCATCCGGCTGCGGGAAGGTCGAGATGCTTACCGGATTCGACGGCTCGCGGATATCAAACAGCCAGATCAGCTTCTCACCGTCTTCCTGGTTATCGAGCACCGCTTCGTCCAGCACCACCAGCAGATCGCGGTCGGGCAGCGGCAGCGCGGTGTGCGTGCCGCCGCCAAACGGCGGGCTCCAGTTACGGTGGCTAATGAGCTTAGGCTGAGTGCGATCCTTCACGTCCAGCAGCGTCAGGCCGCCGTCGCGCCAGCTGCCATACGCGGTATCGCCGGCAATAATCGCATGGTGCAGCGCGTAGCGTTTCCCCTCCGGCCAGTTAGGCTTCTCCCCTTCTGCCTGATTCATCCCCGGCAGCCACCAGCGCCCTGCCACCTCAGGCTTACGCGGGTCGGCCAGGTCGATCGTCAAAAAGATGTAGTCGGTAAAGCCGTCGATCAGCGCCGACACGTACGCCCAGCGTCCGCCGACGTACCAGATGCGGTGGATGCCGATACCGCTCAGCGACAGAAAACCGATTTCGCGCGGCTTGTCCGGCGTGGAGATATCAAAAACGCGAAGCCCCGCGCTCCAGCCTTTGTCCTGCACGTCGCTGACTGTCTCGCCCACCTGCCGGGTGTAGTAGACCTTCTCGTCGGCAAAACGCGCATCGGCAAAAAGATCCCGCGCGTTGATGACCAGCAGGAGATCGTCATGCGCCTGCAGATGCACGTTCCAGGTGCCCGGCGGCGCGGGCACGTAGCCTGCCGCTTTCGGGTTTTTCGGGTCGCGCACGTCGACAATCGAAAAGCCCTGCGACACCATATGGCCGATATAGGCGAAACCGCGATGCACCATCAGCTGCACGCCGTCCGGGCGACCACCCTGATCGCTATGGCCAATCAGCCGCATATTGCGGCTGTATTCGGGCGTAGGGAGCTCGCTCATTTATTTTTCGCTTCCAGCGTCGCAAACCACGGCGCAATGAAATCTTCCGTCTGGCCCCAGCCCGGAATGATTTTCCCGAGTGACGCCACGTTCACCGCACCCGGCTGGGCGGTCAGCAGCGCCTGCGGAATTGCCGCCGCCTTAAAATCGTAGGTCGCTGGCGTCGCTTCCCCGGCAATCTTGTTCGCCACCAGACGCACGTTGGTCGCCCCAATCAGCTTCGGATCCACCGCCACGCTCACTTTCCACGGGCTGCCCGGCTCGCGCATCAGTTGCAGATCCTGGTTAGAGATGTCGATGCTGTAGAGCTTAATCTCGGTGCGGCCGTTCTCTTTCAGCGCCTTATACGCGCCCTGGCTGAAGGCGTCCCAGGTTCCCCAGATGGCATCGATTTTGCCTTTCGGGTATTTAGCGAGGATTGCGCCCACCTTGTTGGCGGTGTCGCCCTGCACGTCGGAAGAGACCGCGCCGATAGACTCCAGCTCTTTAATGTCCGGATACTGTTTTTGCAGCTCTTTATAGGCCGCCTGACGACGCTCCATCGGCGGGAAGCCCGCCACCCATAGCTTGACGATATTGGCCTTGCCGTTGAAATCTTTCGCCAGCTGGCCGAAGGAGAGGTTCGTCAGGGAGGCATCATCCTGCTGGGTAACGGTCACGCCCGGGATCTCGCCGTTGACGGCGGTATCAAATACCGCGACCTTAATCCCGGCGTCCACCGCCTTCTTCACCAGCGCGGTGGAGTACGGATCGCGGCCCTGAGAAAGGATAATCCCGTCGTACTTCTGGCTGATGGCCTGGTTCACGAAGTCCTGGAATTTGGCGTCGTCGCCGTTGCTTAAAAAGGTGCTGACCTTAAAGCCGAGCTTCTTCCCTTCCTGAATGGCCCCGGCAATAAACTGTGTGGTGTTGTCGTCTGAGCCGAGGTTACGGATCACCGCGATGCGGATCGGGCCGTCATGGTTGGCAATGGCCGCCGGAAGCGGTGCAGGCGTGGCCGCAAAGCCAGGCAGAGCGGTTAATAACCCTAATGCCACCAAAGAGAGTGCAATCTTTTTCATTTTTTATCCCGTTGTGTTGTCAGCGTTTTTGTATGTAGGTAATCGCCAGCGCTACCGCGAGCACCAGCCCTTTTATAATGTCCATGGCGTAATACGGCACGGAGAGCATCACCAGCCCGTTCGATAGCACGCCGAGAATCACCGCCCCGACCAGGGTCCCCAGCGCGTTCGGCTTGCCGGACCCGGCCAGCGAGAAGCCAATCCACGCCGCCGCCACCGCATCCATCAGATATCCGCCGCCTGCGTTCACCTGCGACGAGCCAATGCGCGAGGCCAGCAAAATCCCGCCCAGGCCCGCCAGCAGGGAGGCAATCACGTAGGCCGCCACCTTGTAGCGGGTGGTGCGAATGCCGGAGAGACGCGCCGCTTCCGGGTTACCGCCAATGGCGTACATCCGGCGTCCATGAGTGGTGAGCGACAGCCCCAGCTGTGCCAGCACGGTCACCACCAGCATGACGATCACGATGGTCGGCACCTGTCCCAGCAGGCTGAACGCCGCCGGAATGGTCCCTTCCGCCATATCGCCGCTCGGCAGCACCATGTTTTCGGTAATCGACCCGCCGTAGCTGTAGGTCATCGCCACGCCCTGGATCACAAACAGGCTGGCCAGCGTCGCGAGCATGTCCGGAATGCGCAGGATAACGATCAGAAAGGCGTTAAACAGTCCCACCAGCGTGCAGAGCGCGAGGGTAATCAGAATCGACTCGGTGGTGCCGAAGCCGTGCCAGACGAAAAGGGAAATCACCAGCGCGTTCGCCAGCGACGCGGTAGACCCCACGGAGAGATCGAATCCGCCGATGGTCAGCGAAATCGACACGCCTATGGCAATCACCGTCACGATGGCAATCGAGCGCAGAATGTTGATGATGTTGTTCGGATCGAGGAAGCTGTCCGACGCCAGGCCAAAGACGGCCACCAGCGCGACGACGGTTAACAGCATGCCCCACCTGTAGAGAAAATCGAAAATCTGCTGACGGCCCGACGCCGTCGCGTTTACTGAAAGGGCCTTACTCACGACGCCGTTCCTCCGGTTGAATAATAAAGTAGTGTCTCTTCGCGGGCCTCCGCCCCGGCGATTTCCGCCACGATACGCCCATCCCACAGGACGCAGATGCGGTCGCACAGCCCGACCAGCTCGGCAAATTCGCCGGAGGCGTAAATCACCCCTTTGCCCTCGCGCGCCAGGCCGTCAATCAGCTGGAACAGATCGGTTTTGGCCTTCACGTCCACGCCTTTGGTCGGCTCGTCGAAGATCAGTACGCTCGCGTCATTGCGCAGCCACTTGCCGATGGCGACCTTCTGCTGGTTACCGCCGGAGATACGTCGCAAAACCTGCCCGGGACCGCGGGCGCGAACGCCGACGCGGGCGATCACCTCCTCCGCCCAGCGCCACGCCTGACGATGGCCGAACAGGCTCCAGCGCGAGAAGCTGTTATCAGCGCACACGGCAAGGTTCATGCTCACCGGCTCGTCGATAAAAATCCCCTCTTTACGCCGCTCCTCAGGCACCAGCGCCAGCCCGCGCAGCACCGAGTCCGCCGGGTCGCGCGGCTGCCAGGGCTGATGATTCAGCTCACCGCGCGCCACGCGGCTTTTGGTGGCGCCAAACAGCGCCTTGCAGAGTTCGGTTTTCCCCGCCCCCGCCAGCCCGGCAATACCGAGGATTTCGCCCTTGCGCAGGTGCAGGGAGATATCTTTCAGCAGCGCGTCGTCGTGCAGACCTTCTACCCGCAGCAACGTTTCGTCGCCGTGCGGCGGCCGCGCGGGCGGATAGATATCGCTCAGCACGTGGCCGAGCATCTTCTCGACGATCGCTTCTCCGCTAAGATCGGCCATCGGTCCGGACTCAATCAGCTTGCCGTCGCGCAGCACCGTCAGGGTGTCGCAGATGGCCTTCAGCTCGTGAATGCGGTGGGAGATAAACACCACGCCGATGCCCTGCTGCTTTAAGCGTCTGACTACCGCAAACAGGCGCTCGCTCTCGTGCGCGTCCAGCGGCGCGGTGGGCTCATCAAGAATCAAAAAACGGCAGTGGTGGGATAGCGCCCGCGCCAGCAAAATCTGCTGCTTTTCGGCAAGCGTGCAGCTATCGATGGAACGGCGTACGTCCAGAGAAACATCCAGCTGCGCCAGCGCCTGTCTCGCCAGCTGACGGATCGCGCCCCAGCTGAAGCGATGCCCCGGCTGCGCCAGCTGGTCGAGCATGATGTTCTCGGCGATGCTTAACCCCGGGATCAGCGCCACGTCCACTTCCTGCTGCACAAGGTGGATCCCCAGCCGTTTGGCATCGAGCGGTTCGCGGATGTTTACCGGCTGGTTGTTAATGCTGATCTCGCCCTCATAGTGGTCGTGCGTCCCGCACAGCACCGCCATCAGCGTCGATTTTCCCGCGCCGTTGGCGCCGGTCAGCGCGTGTACGGAGCCGCCGGATAAGGTGAAATTCACGCGCGACAGCGCCTGAAAGCCGGAAAAGGCCAGGCTGATACCGCGCATTTCAAGGCGACTGGAAACCATCCGCGTAAATCCTTCATTACTCTTCTGATTTATCGAATTTTTCACAGCTCCGGTTGACTGACAACGACGGAAAAGGCATAAGTTAAAGCGAAATATTATTAGCCATCCGGATGTCCAGACATAACATCGGGTTAGCGCTTCCCAAAAAGGACACCATCATGAGCAACACCGATATCCGCGTCGTGCCTGGCCCGGCGAACTACTTCTCTCATTCCGGAAGCCTTGCGCATCTGAATGACTTCTTTACCCCTGAACAGCTTTCCCGCGCGGTGTGGATCTACGGCGAGCGCGCGATCGAAGGCGCGCGCCCTTTCCTGCCGGAGAGCTTTAATGCGCCGGGGGCGAAACACCTGCTGTTTAAAGGCCACTGCAGCGAGCGCGACGTCACCCATCTGGTGAATGAATCCGGCAGCGACGCCAGCGTGGTGATTGGCGTTGGCGGCGGCGCGGTGCTCGATGCCGTCAAGGCCGTGGCGCGCCGCTTAGGAGTGCCGTTCGTGGGCATCCCCACTATTGCCGCCACCTGCGCGGCGTGGACCCCGCTCTCCGTCTGGTACAACGATGCCGGTCAGGCGCTGCATTTTGAGATCTTCGACGACGCCAACTTCCTGGTACTGGTGGAGCCGCAGATCGTCCTTAACGCACCCGCGGAATACCTGCTGGCGGGCATCGGCGATACGCTGGCGAAGTGGTACGAAGCGGTAGTGCTCGCCCCGCAGCCTGAAAAGCTGCCGCTGACCGTGCGGCTGGGCATCAACGGCGCGCTGGCTATCCGCGACGTGCTGCTGGAGCACAGTGAGGAAGCCCTGGCTGACCAGCAGCGCGGTGAACAGACGCAGGCGTTCCGGGACGTGGTGGATGCGATTATCGCAGGCGGCGGGATGGTCGGCGGTCTGGGCGAACGCTATACCCGCGTGGCGGCGGCGCATGCGGTGCACAACGGTTTGACCGTGCTGCCGCAGACGGAAAAATACCTCCACGGCACCAAGGTGGCCTACGGCATTCTGGTGCAGAGCGCCCTGCTCGGCCAGGACGACGTGCTGGCACAGCTGGTCTCGGCGTATCGGCGTTTTAACCTGCCGACCACGCTTCGCGCGCTGGAGGTCGATATTAACAGCCGAGAGGAGCTGGATAAGGTGATTGCCCACACCCTGCGTCCGGTGGAGTCAATTCATTATCTGCCGGTGACGTTAACGCCCGACGTTCTGCGCGCGGCGTTTGAGAAGGTGGAATACTTCAGCCGTTAATCTCCCTGACCGTCTATACCTAATGATGATTCTTACCACTCTCGTAACGAGGTCATCATGCAGATCGATTTAACAGGTAAAAAGGCGCTGGTTACCGGTGCCAGCCGCGGGTTGGGTCGGGCTATTGCACTGTCGCTGGCGCGCGCCGGTGCGGATGTGATTATTACGTATGAAAAATCTGCCGATAAAGCCCAGGCGGTCGCTGAGGAGATTAAGGCGCTGGGACGACACAGCGAAGCCGTGCAGGCCGACAGCGCCAGCGCACAGGCGATTCAGGATGCCGTCACCCATGCGGCGCGTTCCCTTGGCGGGCTGGATATTCTGGTCAACAACGCAGGGATCGCGCGCGGCGGCCCGCTGGAATCCATGACCCTGGCGGACATCGACGCGCTCATCAACGTCAACATTCGCGGCGTGGTGATCGCCATTCAGGAAGCGCTGGTGCACATGTCTGACGGCGGGCGCATTATCAACATCGGCAGCTGTCTGGCCAACCGCGTGGCGATGCCGGGTATTGCCGTTTACTCGATGACCAAGTCTGCCCTCAACTCCCTCACCCGCGGCCTGGCGCGCGATCTGGGGCCGCGCGGTATTACCGTTAACCTTGTCCACCCCGGCCCCACCAACAGCGATATGAATCCGGAAGACGGCGAACAGGCGGAAGCCCAGCGCCAGATGATCGCCGTCGGCCACTACGGCCAGCCGGAAGACATCGCGGCGGCGGTCACGTTTCTTGCCAGCCCAGCCGCCGGGCAGATCTCCGGTACCGGCCTGGATGTGGACGGCGGGTTGAACGCCTGATCGCAATCACCCTGCAAGCCTCTGTCGCCAGGCAGAGGCCTTCTCGAGCCGCCTCGACGGTTTGCGTTTTGCCTCTTACCTGTATTTTTTCTCCGCTCTACAGTACCCCATAAGAAATTCGGAATTTATCTAATAGCCTTATTATTTCCTTATATTTTGTGTGGGCGTACAGTGGAGGTACGGATGAAGATTGTCTGGTCAAAGAATGCAAAGAAAGAGTTTTCCAAAATCGATGGCCGATATCAGCGAAGAATCAAAGCAAAACTTGCTGAGCTGGGCGATCGCTCAGCTCCCCGGCCCGATATCAAAAAAAAATCGGCAACAGAAAATCATTTTCGGCTACGCGTTGGCGATTACCGCATTCTGATTACACTTCGGGACGATCCCGATAACCATTGTTTTGTTTTGGCCGTCAAGCGCAGAACATCAACGACCCACCTTCACGAGGAGAAAGCCCCCTATGGCTGTTCAGCTAATTAAGGACGATGACGGAAAAGCGCAGTACGTCGTTATTCCCTATGATGAATACTTTCGTATGTGCTTAAAGATGGCAGAAATTGACGACGAAACCGATGATGATCTAGAGGATATTGAAGTCGAACACGATTGTTATGATGACGTAGGATTACCTGGTGAAGTATGCGACGTCATGCATAACGAGAACGTCAGCCTGCAGGCCGCGTGGCGTATCCTGCGCGGGCTATCCCAGCAGGAGGTGGCGGAGAAACTCGGCATCAGCCAGTCCGCCGTGTCACAGCTGGAAGCGCTGGACTCCCGTCCGCAAAAGCGCACCCGCAAAAAGCTGGCGGCGATCTACGGCTGTAAGCAGGAGCAGATCAGCCTCTATTTACCGAAAGAGGGTTAACAGCACTTCGCTCCGCCCTTGCCGCCGTAGCGGGCATCCTGGCGGTCACGGAAAAATTCTTCGTAGGTCATGGGCGTCTGGTCCGGATGGTTGACGCGCATATGCTCGACGTAGTTGTCGTAGTCCGGCACGCCAATCATCATTTTTGCGGCCTGGCCCAGGTACTTACCTGCTTTGGATAGAGTGTCGAACATAGGTCATTTCTCGTTTGTTTCCCTCACCCCGCCCCTCTCCCAAAGGGAGAGGCCGGATAAGAAATGTAGGCCGGGTAAGGCGAAGCCGCCACCCGGCACAAAGGTTAATGCGCCCCTTTCGCCTGGGTCACAATCTCTTCCAGGTTTTCAGGCATTGGCTCGTACGGCGTCTCTTTCGCCGTTGGCTTATCATTTTTCAACGCCGCCAGCGCGGTCCTGAGAGAATACAACGCCAGCACCACGACCACCACCATAAAGAAGATGGTCAGCCCGGCATCCAGACGGTTGTTAAACACCAGCTGCGACAGCTGCGATTCGGTGTACTGTGCCGGGATCTTGCCGCTGTCGATCATCGCCTGGAACTTGTTGGCAATCGCCAGGAAGCCCACCTTATTATCCGGGCTGAAGGCTTTCTGCCAGCCCGCCGTCAGGGTACAGATAAGCAGCCACGCGGTTGGCACCAGCGCCACCCAGGCGTAACGCTGGCGCTTCATCTTGAACAGCACCACCGCGCAGAGCATCAGCGCCATGCCCGCCAGCATCTGGTTGGCGATACCGAACAGCGGCCACAGGGTGTTAATCCCACCCAGCGGATCGACCACGCCCTGATGCAGGAAATACCCCCACGCCAGCACGCACAGCGCCGTCGCCAGTAGGTTAGCCGGGAGCGAATCGGTCCGCTTCAGGTTCGGGGAGATGACGCCCAGCAGATCCTGCAGCATAAAGCGCGCCGCACGGGTTCCCGCATCCACCGCCGTCAGGATAAACAGCGCTTCAAACAGGATGGCGAAGTGATACCAGAACGACACATCCATCAGCCCGCCCAGCGCGCCGTGAAGAATATACGCCATGCCGACCGCCAGCGTCGGCGCGCCGCCTGCACGGGAGATAATCGACTGCTCGCCCACTTCGCTGGCGATGCTCGTCAACGTATCAGGGGTGATCGCAAAGCCCCAGCCGCTCACCACCTGCGCGGCAGACGCTACCACGTCAACGGTGCCGGCCGGGG
This sequence comes from Enterobacter sp. 148H3, assembly GCF_034107425.1. Taxonomy (NCBI): domain Bacteria; kingdom Pseudomonadati; phylum Pseudomonadota; class Gammaproteobacteria; order Enterobacterales; family Enterobacteriaceae; genus Enterobacter; species Enterobacter sp. 148H3. The sequence continues at coordinate 324,513 of NZ_JAWNEI010000004.1, forward strand.
CCAGGACCGCCATCGGGCTGTTCATTGCGAAATACACGCCCGGGTCGATAATGCAGGCGGAGACCAGCGCCATAATGGCCACGAAGGACTCCATCAGCATACCGCCGTAGCCGATCAGGCAGGCCTGATTTTCATTCGCCAGCATCTTCGGCGTGGTACCGGAGGCAATCAGAGCGTGGAAGCCCGACACCGCACCGCAGGCGATAGTGATAAACAGGAACGGGAAGAGATTGCCGGTCCAGACCGGGCCGGTACCGTCGATGAATTTGGTTAACGCCGGCATGGTCAGCGTTGGGCGCATAATCAGAATACCGATCGCCAGCCCGACGATAGTGCCGATTTTCAGGAAGGTAGAGAGGTAGTCACGCGGGGCCAGCAGCAACCATACTGGCAGCACCGCCGCCACAAAGCCGTAGCCCACCAGCATCCAGGTCAGCTGTACGCCGGTAAAGTCGAAGAAAGGCGCCCAGGTCGGGCTTTCCGCCACCCAGCCGCCGGAGATAATGGCGAACACGAGCAACACCAGGCCAATCACCGACACTTCACCAATGCGGCCCGGACGCAGGTAGCGGATATAGATCCCCATAAACAGCGCCAGCGGAATGGTGAAGGCAACGGTATACGTTCCCCAAGGGCTGTGGGTCAGCGCTTTCACCACGATCATCGCCAGCACCGCGAGGATGATGACCATGATCATAAAGGTCGCCACCAGCGCAATCACCCCGGCGGTCGCGCCCATCTCCTCTTTCACCAGCTCACCCAGCGAACGTCCGTCGCGGCGGGTGGAGACGAACAGCACCATAAAGTCCTGCACCGCGCCTGCCAGCACCACGCCCGCCAGGATCCAGATCATCCCCGGCAGGTAGCCCATTTGCGCCGCCAGCACCGGCCCCACCAGCGGGCCTGCCCCGGCAATCGCCGCAAAATGGTGACCGAACAGCACTTTCTTATCGGTCGGCACGTAGTCCAGACCGTCGTTATGGCGAACGGCAGGCGTCATGCGCGTTGCGTCAACGCCCAGGACGTTCTTCGCGATATAGCGGCCATAAAAACGATAGGCGATCAGGTAAACGCAGACCGAGGCGACGACGATCCAGAGCGCATTGATCTGTTCCCCCCGGTTGAGGGCGATATAGCCCAGGGCAAAGGCTCCCACAACGGAGAGCCCTGCCCATGTAAGGTATTTCCCTGAGTTGTTCATAGTTGTTGTCCGTTGTTGTGAAACAGTGAGATGTTACATTTTGTTTCTAGAACAACCGGAAAAATTTAACAACTTTGAAACGCAATAATGCGTGGTCAAACCAGAGATTTACACCACAGTGTTAAGCCGATCACTTTGATCTGCCTGGGCTAGCCCAGCACCATCGTACTTAACCGGCAGGTGCAGCACCGCCGCCCCTGCTCGTCGAAGACCACAATCTCCCAGCTCTGGCTTGAACGCCCAAGATGCAGCGGCTGACACACGCCGCGAACCGTGCTGTGGGATACCGCCCGATGATGCGTGGCGTTCAGCTCCGTTCCCACCACGCTCTGCCCGTCGCGGGTCATCAGAAATCCGGCCATTGAGCCGAGCGTTTCCGCCAGCGCCGCCGAGGCCCCGCCGTGGAGCAGGCCAAACGGCTGATGGGTTCGCGCATCCACCGGCATCTCCGCTTCCAGCGTGTCGTCCCCGAGGCGGGTATAGACGATGCCCAGGTTCGCCACCAGGGTATTCACGCTGGTGGCGTTCAGTTCCTCAAGCGATAAATGACGTTTCCAGATCATTTACGCCCCCAGCGTGGAGCCGCCGTCCACCACGATATCCTGCAGGGTGATGTGGCTGGCGGCATCGGAGGCAAGGAACAGCACGGTCGCAGCTATCTCCTGCGGGCGGGCAATTTTGCCCAGCGGAATGCCGAGCTTAAACTGCTCGCCGAAGCCGCGGATGCGCTGCTGCTCCGCGTCGTCGCTTTTCCACAGGGTGCGCTGCATATCGGTATCCGTTGAGCCCGGCGACACCAGATTACAGCGCACGCCGCTGCCCGCCAGCTCCAGCCCGACGGTCAGGGACAGGCTTTTCAGCGCTGCTTTCGATGCGCCGTAGGCGCTCATGCCGATGCGCGGCGTGTGCGCCGCGTCGGACGCCACGGTGACTATCGCCCCGCCCTGCTGGCGGCGAAACTGGCCCATCGTCTGCTGGAAAAGGTTGAACGCGCCGCCGACGTTGACCGCGAAGGTATGCTGCCAGTCATCCTGCGAGAGCTGGTCCGTCGCTCCCATGCGCAGAATGCCCGCGGCGTTGACCAGCACGTCCAGCCGTTCGAGCGAAGCCAGCGCGCGCCCGCACACCTCATGTACCTGTGCGGCATCCGCCACGTCCAGCGTTTCGGTGGCAAACGGATAATCATCCTGCGGGAAGGCCAGATCGAATCCGGTCACCTGCGCGCCTGCTTCGGCAAACGCCAGTGCAGTCGCGTAGCCAATCCCCTTCCCCGCGCCCGTCACCCAGACTGTTTTGCCGGTAAAATCGAATCCCGCCATTACTTCACCTCGCGGGAAAGCAGCGCCCACCAGGCGTCGAGAGTGGGATTTTTTGCCAGCATCACGAAGTCGATATCGCCGTGCACTTTGCGCCAGCGGGCGGCCAGCGCCATCATGCGCACTGAATCCAGGCCGTAGTCGATCAGGTTTTCGTCATCCATCGGCTCGTCGGACTCGTCCAGCAGCGGAAGGATCAGCTCGCGCAGCGCGGTTTTCGAGGCTGGAACGGACGGCAGCAGCTCGTCGGTCATCACCACGCGGCCAGAACGTCCGGCCACGTAGTTCAGGGACATCAGGTGCTCGTCACGGGTGAAATCCGCCAGCGCGTCGGCAATAAAGAACGGCTTAATGTCGCGCATAAAGGCGTCGGTGGCGGTGGTCATGCAGCCGATGTGAGCGTACACGCCGGTAATCAGCAGCTGGTTGCGGTCCGTCTCTTTCAGCATCTGCTCCAGGGGCGAGCGGTGAAACGCGCTGTAGCGCCACTTCACCAGCACCGTGTCCGCTTCGTCCGGGGTCAGCTCAGCGACGATGCGCTGCTGCTCCGGCGAGCGGGTCAGGCCCGGCCCCCACATGTCGTTCAGCAGGGCGCGGTCTTCATCGCTCTGCTCTTTTGGCTGCGCGGTGTAGTAAACCGGGATATTGTGTTCTTTGCAGTACGCGCGCAGTTTAGCGATGTTCGCTACTACCTGCTGCATCATCGCGCTATTTTCGCCCCAGAAGTTCAGGAAGTACTCCTGCATATCGTGGATCAACAGCGCGGCGCGCTCCGGTTCAAACGCCCAGTTCACCTTGTTGGTCGGCAACTCTGCGGCGGTTGGCAGCGCGTAAGCGGTTAATTTAGGGATGGCCATACTCTGTTCCTCAGCCCCGGGCGCGTTCAGCAAGCCACAGGCGCAACTGTTTCTTATCGACTTTGCCGACCGGCGTCAGCGGGAGCGCATCCACGCTCTCCACGCGGTCCGGCAGCTTGAATTCGGCAACGCCCTGCTCGCGCAGGAAGCGACGCACCTCGACCGCGCGCAGGGGCTGTTTCACCACCAGATACGCGCAGCTCTTCTCGCCCAGCAGACTGTCCTCCATGCTCACCAGCGCGGCGTGGATCACCGACTCATGGCGCAGCAGCAGGTTTTCAATCTCTTCGGCTGCGATCTTCTCCCCGCCGCGGTTGATCTGATCTTTCTCACGACCCTGCACGGTGATGTAGCCCTGCTCGTCAATGGCGATCAGATCCCCGGAGCAGTAAAAGCCGTCGGCGTCGAAGGCGCTGGCATTGTGTTCCGGACTGTTGAAATAGCCGCGGAAGGTATACGGACCCCGCGTCATCAGGCGTCCGACTTCCCCGCGCGGCAGCGGGTTGCCGTGCTCGTCGGCCACCCACACTTCGTCGTCCGGGCACATCGGGCGGCCCTGGGTGTTGATGATGCGTTCCGGCGCGTCGTCTAGCGCGGTGTAGTTCACCAGCCCTTCCGCCATGCCGAACACCTGCTGAAGCTGGCAGCCGATTTCAAGCGGAATGCGCGCCGCGAGCGTGGCGGAGAGGCGCGCGCCCCCCACCTGCAGCAGCTTCAGGGAGTTGAGCTGCGCGTTGCCCGCGCCGTCGGCAATCGCCTGCAGCCAGAGGCTGACCGCCGGGGGCACCAGCGAGGTGACGTTAATCTGATGCCGTTCGATCAGCGGGAAGCAGAGCGTGGCGCTCGGATCGTTCGCCAGCACCACGCAGCCGCCCGCGGTAAAGACGCCTAGCGACCCCGGCGAGCTCATGGCGTAGTTGTGCGCCGCGGGCAGCGCGTTCAGATATCGGGTTTCGGCGGTAATGCCGCAGATCTCGTTGCTGCGGCGAATGCTGTAGTCATAGTCGTTGTGCGTCCGCGGGATCAGCTTCGGCGTGCCGGTGCTGCCGCCGGAGAGCTGGAAGAAGGCCACTTCGTCGGCGGGCGTCGGGTTCGGGATGAAGTTGTCCGCGGGACGGGCCATCGCCGCTTCCAGGGCATGTTCACCCTTATCGCCGCGCAGGAGCACGACGCGTACCGAACGGTGTTCATCCACGAAAGCGTTGAGGAAGTCATCGCCCGCAAACAGCGCATGGTCGCGATCGGCGATCAGCACGGCGGGGTTGATCTGCGCGGCGTAGGCGTTCAGCTCGCTGCGCTGGTGGCTAATGAGCGCGTTGACCGGCGCTACGCCGATTTGCAGCAGCGCGAAGAAGGTGATGTAGAACTCGGCCACGTTGCCGAGCTGCACCAGCGCGGTCTCGCCGCGATGCAGCCCACGCCTCTGAAGGGCTGAGGCCAGGTTGTTCACCGCCTGATTAAACGCACGGTAGGTGATGTGCCGCTCGCCGTCAATTATCGCCACGGCATCGCTGTCCGCGCGATCCGTCAGGATGTGGGTCAACGGCAGATCCTGCCAGTAGCCTTTTTCACGGTAGCGGCGGGCAAATGCCTCAGGCCAGCGGGTAAAGGGAATGGTCATGAGTCTTCCTTAGTGCAAACCAAATACGTTGAGCATGGTAGAGAGCTTCACGCCCGTCTCGCGCCACTCGCCCACCGGCGAGGAGGCAGGCACAATGCCCGCGCCGGCAAACAGACGAACGGTATTTTCACGAAGGCGCGCGCAGCGGATGGTCACCACCCACTCGCCGTTGCCTTCGCTGTCGCACCAGCCGACGATGCCGCCGAACAGCTCGCGGTCGAACGGCTCAAGCTCGGCGATCAGTTCTTTCGCCGCCTGATGCGGGAAACCGCTCAGCGCCGGGGTCGGGTGCAGAAGGCAGGCCAGGGTCAGGGCGTTTTCGTTTTCACGCGCGTCACCTTCAACCGGCGTCGCCAGATGCCACAGCGTCGGCGTGGTAATCAACTGAGGAGAATCAGGCATGGTGAGATGATGGCTGCGCGGTGCCAGAATGGCCTTCATCGCCTGGGTCACCAAATCGTGCTCGTGGCGATCCTTTTCAGAGGCCAGCAGCTTATTGCCCGCTTCGCGATCTAATACATCATCGGGCTGACGACGCGCCGAGCCTGCCAGCGGCAGCGAACTAAAGTGCGCGCCCTCTTTGCGCAGCAGCAGTTCAGGGCTGGCGCCGAGGAGCACGCCGCCGTCTTCCAGCGGCACGTGAAAGTTGAAGCTCGCCGGGTTCTGGGCGATCAGGCGCTCCATCAGGGCGCCGCTGTCCATGTTTTTGTCGGTCGCGATATCAATCAGGCGCGACAGCACCACCTTGTTCACCTGCGGTGTGGCGGTGAGCGACGCGGCGCGAGCCACCATCTCTTCGAAAACGGGCTGCGGCGGGATCTCGGTGCGTTGTGCCACCTTCAGCGCCTGCGCGCCGGAAAAATAGCGTGCGGACTGCTGACGTGCCGGACGGGAAAAGGTCTGCCAGCGTTGCGGAATAAACAGAGAGGACGGCTTGCGGGTATCGAACGGGATAGCCCCTACCATCACCGGATGAGCGATACCGCTGGCTTTCGCATTCAGGAAGGCCTGGGCTAATTTTTGCTGGAAGCGACCCGCCGGATCGTCACCGCCAACTGCGGGTTCACTGAAGCGGGCAAAGCAGCCGGACGTGGTAAAGCTGCGGTAAGGCGACATAAAGAAAAAACGGTCTGATTCCAGCGTGGTTGCGGCGTGCTGAACTTCCTCAGCCAGGGACGTATCCATATCATCCTCCTTAAAATGATAAAAGAAGCAATAATGATTATCATTTATATTTTCGTCGGCTAACCTAATCCCACATCGCTTCGCTGTCAACCGTCGGACAAATAACTTGTGCGACAAAAGCTTGCATCCAGATGCTGTAACCATGAAAATGAGAAGCATTATCTTCAACAAAAACAGGATCCCGCGCTGTGAAATCCCCTGCCGTTTTCCGTAATCCCCTGCTTTTATTGGCACTTTTTGTTTTAGGACTTACCTCAGCCGCTGCCGCCGACTGGCCGCGTCAGGTGACTGACAGCCGCGGCGTTCACACGCTAGAGAGCAAACCGACGCGCATTGTCTCTACCAGCGTGACCTTAACCGGCTCCCTGCTGGCGATTGACGCCCCGGTCGTCGCCAGCGGCGCGACCACGCCGAACAACCGCGTGGCCGATGCGCAGGGCTTTTTGCGCCAGTGGGGCGATATTGCGAAACAGCGTCAGGTTGCGCGGATGTATATTGGCGAACCGAGCGCCGAAGCGGTCGCCGCACAAATGCCGGATCTGATTTTGATCAGCGCCACCGGCGGTGATTCCGCGCTGGCACTGTACGATCAGCTCTCCGCCATTGCGCCGACGCTTATCATCAACTACGACGACAAGAGCTGGCAGGCACTGCTGACGCAACTGGGCACCATCACCGGGCAGGAAAAACAGGCCGAAGAGCGCATTGCCGCGTTTGATAAACAGCTCGCGCAGGTGAAACAGCAGATGAAACTGCCGCCGCAGCCGGTGAACGCCATCGTCTACACCGCCGCCGCGCACAGCGCCAACCTGTGGACCGCGGAATCAGCGCAGGGCAAGCTGCTGCACCAGCTGGGCTTTACGCTGGCGGACCTGCCCGCCGGGCTGCACACCTCTAAAAGCCAGGGAAAACGGCACGATATTATCCAGCTGGGCGGTGAAAACCTGGCAACGGGACTGAACGGCGAAGGGCTGTTCGTGTTTGCCGGCGACCAGAAAGATGTGGATGCGATTTACGCCAACCCGCTGCTGGCGCATCTGCCGTCGGTGAAAAACAAACGGGTTTGGGCATTGGGAACCGAGACGTTCCGCCTGGATTATTACAGCGCGATGCTGGTGTTAGACAGATTGAATACATTGTTTAAGTAGGCATTTTCCCACCCTCTCCCTGTGGGAGAGGGCCAGGGTGAGGGCATCAGGCCACACCGTCGTTCAACACAACCTCCTGCCTGAACCGCCGCAATTTCACCAACGCCACTAACAAAATCACGCCAACCATCGCTAACGCAAACCCGCTGCTGCTCGCCGACGCCGCCGGGGTCATTATCGCCCCCAGCCCGCCGAGGATCGCCGCGCCAATCGCATCGCCCGTGACGTTCTGCGCCGTCCACAGGCCGTTGATGCGCCCGAGCATCCCTTCCGGCGTCTGGGTCTGGATCAGGGTGTACTGCAGCAGCGAACTGATGGCGCTCAGCCAGCCGAAAATCACCAGGCACAACACCCCGAGCGCCCACGCCGGCATCAGGCTAAAGAAGCCGATGGCGATAAACGACGCCAGAGAGGCAAGCAGCATAATCAGCCCCGGACGCGCGCTCTGCGCCAGGTTGCCGCTGGTCAGCGCCCCGCACGCCGCGCCGAGCGGAATGGCCGCGTAGAGAATGCCAATCTCCGAGGCGCTCATCTGCCACTCTCCCGCTAATGCCGGATACAGCACGCGCACGGCGCTCGCCATGGTCAGCAGGCCGCCGAGCAGCGCAATGCCGCCAATCAGCGGGTTGCTGAACAGGAAACGAATCGCGGCCATCAGCGATTTCAGGGGATGCTCGCGCGGCTGCGGCGGAGGCGGCAGCAGCGGCAGGCGCAGCAGCGTCAGCGTGGTGATAAAGGTCCCTGCCGCCGCCAGCCCGTAGTTCCACGCCACGTTGCCGGTCGCCAGCAGCAGGCCGCCCACCATCGGTGAAATCACCGAGCCGAGGCGCACGGTGAGCATGGTGATCGCCCCCGCCTGCATCAGATTTTCTCGCCCGACCAGCGCGGGCGTGGCCGCCAGCAGCGCCGTCACGCCCAGCGAGGCGAAAAAGCCGTCCCACAGCCCCAGGGCATAAATGGCGATCAGCGACGGCTCTGGCAGCATGGCGTTCAGACACAGCCCGATAAAGCCCACGCCGCAGGTGCCGCGCGCCAGCAGGATCAGCTTCTTGCGCTCGTAGCGGTCCGCCAGCACGCCGCCAACCATCAGGCCGATAAACATCGCCCCGCCGGTTAAGGTAACCGATAATCCCACCAGCCAGCTGGAGTGCGTCATGGTCTGGATCTGGACCGGCACGGCCACGCCGAGCAGGCCGAGGGACAAAATGGAGATAAAGCGAGCGATAAAAACGGCGCGATAGGCCGGGTGCGTTTTGAGCAGGCTGAGGTTAAGCAGCCAGGATTTTTGATTCATGACAAAGCCTTGAGTGTAATTCTACCCATTCCATGGGCGCACATGCTAACATAGCCAAATAAGATAGATAACGATAATCACTATCATTATCAAATCATGGATGTTGCTATGTCGTTTTCCTCTTCTTCGGTGCGCGCCATTGCCGTGCCCGTTTTATTGCTGCTGTTGATCCTTGCGACTGCACTCAGCCTGCTGATCGGCGCGAAGCCGCTTCCCGCGTCCGTCATCGTTGATGCACTTACTGGCACCTGCCAAAGCGCTGACTGCACTATCGTGCTCGACGCTCGCCTGCCCCGCACCCTTGCCGGGCTGCTGGCCGGTGGTGCACTCGGCCTTGCCGGCGCCCTGATGCAAACCCTCACCCGCAATCCGCTGGCGGACCCCGGTATTCTCGGCGTTAACTCTGGCGCCAGTTTTGCCATCGTCCTCGGCGCGGCGTTGTTTGGGTTTACTTCTCCCTCTGAACAGCTGGCGATGGCTTTCTGCGGCGCGCTGGCCGCCTCGCTGCTAGTGGCATTTACCGGCAGCCAGGGCGGCGGCCAGCTGAGTCCGGTACGCCTGACGCTGGCGGGCGTGGCGCTCGCGGCGGTGCTGGAAGGCTTATCTAACGGCATCGCCCTGCTCAACCCGGACGTCTACGACCAACTGCGCTTCTGGCAGGCCGGCTCGCTGGATATCCGCACCCTTGAAACCCTGAAAGTGGTGGCGTTCCCGGTCATTATTGCTGCCGCCGTGGCGCTGTTTTTAAGCCGGGCGCTGAACAGCCTGAGCCTCGGCAGCGACACCGCTACCGCTCTAGGCAACCGCGTGGCGCGCACGCAGCTGATTGGCCTGCTTGCCATCACCGTCCTGTGCGGCAGCGCGACCGCCGTGGTCGGTCCGATTGCCTTTATCGGCCTGATGATGCCGCACATGGCGCGCTGGCTGGTGGGGACGGATCACCGCTGGTCGCTGCCGGTCACGCTGCTGGCTACTCCTGCGCTGCTGCTGTTTGCCGACGTGCTGGGTCGCCTGCTGGTGCCGGGCGAGCTGCGCGTCTCGGTGGTCAGCGCCTTTATCGGCGCGCCGGTGCTGATCTTCCTGGTTCGTCGTAGACGCGGAGGTGGCGCATGATGGCCCCGTCCCGTCGTTTACTCACCAGCGTCTCGCTGCTAAGTATCCTCATTCTGCTGCTGGCGGTCTGGAGCCTGCGCAGCGGCGCGGTGACGCTCGATTTTTCTCAGGTGCTTAACGCCCTGCTCGGCAGCGCGCCGCGCAATATCACCATGGTTGTCACCGAATGGCGCCTGCCGCGCGTGGCGATGGCGATTCTGGTAGGTGCGGCGCTCGGCGTCAGCGGTGCGATATTCCAGTCGCTGATGCGCAACCCGCTCGGCAGCCCGGACGTGATGGGCCTCAACACCGGGGCCTGGAGCGGCGTGCTGGTGGCGATGGTGCTGTTCGGCCAGCACCTGACGGCCATCACCTTTACGGCAATGGCGGGCGGCATTCTGACGTCGCTGGTTATCTGGCTGCTGGCCTGGCGCAACGGCATCGATACCTTCCGGCTGATCATTATCGGTATCGGCGTACGTGCGATGCTGATGGCCTTCAATACCTGGCTGCTGCTGCAGGCCTCGCTGGAAACGGCGCTTTCCGCCGGGCTGTGGTACGCAGGTTCCCTTAACGGCCTGACGTGGGGCAAAACCTGGCCCGCCGCGCCGCTGCTTGTGCTGATGTTTATCGGCGCGCTGCTGCTGGTTCGCCGCATGCGGCTGCTGGAGATGGGCGACGACAGCGCCTGCGCGCTGGGCGTGAGCGTCGAGCGCTCGCGCCTGATGCTGATGCTGGTCGCCGTACTGCTGACCGCAGCCTCTACGGCGATCGCCGGGCCAATCTCGTTTATCGCCCTCGTGGCACCGCATATCGCGCGACGTCTTAGCGGGACGGCGCGCTGGGGATTAACCCAGGCAGCGCTGTGCGGCGCGCTGCTGCTGCTGGCCGCCGATCTCTGCGCCCAGCAGCTGTTTATGCCTTATCAACTGCCGGTGGGCGTAGTGACCGTCAGCCTCGGCGGGATTTACCTCATCGTCTTGCTCGTTCAGGAGTCACGCAAGAAATGACAGATACAACCACCCGCTTGCGCGGCGAACATCTCACCCTCGGCTACGGCAAAAAAATCATTGCCCGAGACTTAACCGTTGCCATTCCGGACGGCCACTTCACGGCAATTATCGGCCCGAACGGCTGCGGCAAATCTACCCTGCTGCGCACGCTGAGCCGCCTGATGACGCCGGTGGAAGGCAGCGTCTTCCTCGACGGGGAGCAGATCCAGCGCTTCGCCAGCAAAGAGGTGGCACGCCGCATCGGGCTGCTGGCCCAAAACGCCACCACGCCGGGGGACATCACGGTGCAGGAGCTGGTCTCTCGCGGGCGCTACCCGCACCAGCCGCTGTTTACCCGCTGGCGTAAAGAGGATGACGAGGCGGTGAACCGCGCGATGCAGGCGACGGGGATCGCCGATCTCGCCCGGCAGAGCGTGGACACCCTCTCCGGCGGCCAGCGTCAACGGGCGTGGATTGCGATGGTGCTGGCGCAGGAGACGTCGATCATGCTGCTGGACGAGCCGACAACGTGGCTGGACATCAGCCACCAGATTGACCTGCTGGAGCTGCTGAGCGAGCTGAACCGCACGCAGGGGTACACCCTGGCAGCGGTACTGCACGATTTAAACCAGGCATGCCGCTACGCCACGCACCTGATTGCCTTGCGGGACGGTGAGATTGTGGCCCAGGGTGCGCCGAAAGAGATTGTCACGCAGGAGCTTATAGAGCGGATCTACGGCATGCGCTGCATGATAATCGACGATCCGGTGGCGGGTACGCCGCTGGTGGTGCCGTTAGGTCGGCGGTAATAGCCGGGTGGCGGCTACGCCTTACCGGGCCTACATTTAGCTCCCGTAGGCCCGGTAAGCGCAGCGCCACCGGGCATTTGCACTATCCTAAAATTTCCTTCAGTACCGGCCCAATCTTTTCAAACGCCTGCGGTGAAATGATATCCACGTGGGCGCAGTCCTGGCTGTAGACCTCCAGCTCCCCCACCCACGGCATCCAGGCCGTATGCGGATCCATCGTTCGCGTACGTTCGGCAACAAACAGCGTCGCTTTACCGTCAAAGCGTGAACTGTGCGCTGTGGTGAGCAGCCGCACCGCATCGGCGTAGTTGCCCTCAATGGCGTTAAACAGCTCGCTGGAGCCCTGTCCCTGCTGGGCGGCGATAAACGCCTGATGCTCGCGCTCGATCTCCGCCAGCACCGCCGGGTCGAGACCGTTAGCCTCTTTTTCCGCCCAGTTCTGGGTTTCCGGCGGCCAGGTATCCAGCAGGCCGAGGAACGACACCTCTTCACCCTGCTCGCACAGACGAGCTGCAATGCCCTGCGCCAGCGTGCCGCCGAGGGAATAACCGAACAGGTAATACGGCCCCTGCGGCTGCTGCTTGCGCAACGTGTTCAGATGATGGTCGATCACCCCATCGAGATCCGCGCACTGCTGCATCGGGCCGTCCGGGCGCGGCGACTGAATGCCGACGATTGACCAGCGTGGGCTGAGATAGCGCGCCAGGACGCTAAACTGCCAGGCGAAGCCGGACGCCGGATGGAAGCAGAACAGCGTCGGGCCGTCGCTCTCACGCAGCGGCAGAAGCGTTTCAAACCCCAGACGCTGCGCCTGCTCGTCGCTCATCGCCGAATCCAACAGCGCGCTAAGCTTGCTCACCGTGGAGGCGACCATAATTTGCCCCGGCGTCACCTTGCGGTTGAACGTGCGGCTAAGCTGCGCCGCCAGACGCATGGCCAGCAGCGAGTGGCCGCCGAGGGCAAAGAAATCCGCCTCGATGTCATTGATCTCGCAGCCCAGCAGCGCGGTAAAAGCCCGCGCGACGGCGATTTCGGTTTCGCTTTCCGGCGCCCGCCCGGAGGTATTGCGGGTCAGTTCCGGCAGCGGCAGCGCCTTGCGGTCAAGCTTGCCGTTGGCGCTCAGCGGCAGCGCGCTGATTTGCAGCAGCACAACCGGCACCATATGCGGCGGCAGCTGGGCTTTGAGCGATTCCAGCAGCGCGTCGCGATCCAGCGGTAAACCGGATCCAGAAACCACGTACCCCACCAGCTGACGGGCATCGCCGCCCGTTGCAGCCGCCAGGTTGAAGACGCAGGCGTGCGCCACGGCCTGGGCCACGTCCGGCAGCGACAGCATCGCCCGGTCGATTTCGCCCAGCTCAATGCGCTGACCGCGAATTTTTAGCTGATCGTCGCTGCGGCCGAGATATTCCACCGCGCCGTTATCCAGCCAGCGGGCAACGTCGCCGGTACGGTACATGCGCTCGCCGGGAGCGAACGGGTCAGCAATAAAGCGGCTGGCGGTGAGGTCCGGACGGCCCAGATACCCCTGCGCCAGCTGAATGCCGGTGAGATAAAGATCCCCCGCCACGCCGAACGGCACCGGGCGCATCATGGCATCCAGAATGCGCAGGCCCGTGTTCCACACCGGGAAGCCGATCGGCACGCTGTTGCCTGCAACTGCCGCCAGCTCAGGGCCATACGCCGGATACCAGCTGACGTCTACCGCCGCTTCCGTCGGGCCGTAAAGGTTATGCAGCGGCACATGGGTCAACGCTTCCCACTCACGGCACAGCGCCGTCGGCAGCGCTTCACCGCTGCAGAACACCTGCTTAAGCGTGTTACAGCACCCGACGTTTTCCGGCGTCAGTGAGGCAACAAACGCCGCAAGCATCGACGGCACGAAGTGGGTGGTGGTCACGCCGTAGTGGGCGAAGAAGCTTTGCATTGCCTGCGGATCGCGGTGCGCGTCCGGCTCGGCCATCACCAGCTTCGCCCCGGCGATAAACGGCCACCAGAACTCCCACACCGACACGTCAAAGCTGCACGGCGTTTTCTGCGCCACCACGTCGCCCGCGTTCAGAGGGTAGCGATCCTGCATCCACTTCAGGCGGTTGACGATAGCGGTATGGCCGACCATGACCCCTTTCGGACGCCCGGTCGAACCGGAGGTAAAGATGATATACGCCGTCTGCTCCGGCTTCGCCAGCCGCAGCGGCTCAGCACCCGCGGTCGGTAATAGCGTGTTGTAACTAAACGTCTCGACGGAGAGATCGCTAAAGCGCGGAAGCTGTTCGTCAGTGGTAACTAGCAGCGACGGCTTCGCGTCCTCGAGCATCATTCGCAGGCGATCGTCCGGGTAGCCGGTGTCGAGCGGCAGCCACGCGGCGCCCGCCTCCACAATGCCGTGCAGTGCTAACGTCAGGAACACCGAGCGCGGCAGGGCCACCGCCACGCTGTCGCCCGGCTTCACGCCGCGCGCGCGCAGCAGGTTTGCCAGCGCGATGACCTGCTCGCGCATCTGGCGATAGTTCAGCGCAATATGCGCATCCGCCAGCGCCGGGGCGTCCGGCGTTTTGCTCGCTTGTTCCGCCACCAGATCCGCGAGGGTGGTGGACGGCAGTGCCAGTCCGGTATCGTTGATGCGCGCAAGCTGCGCGTATTCCTGTTCAGAAACGGTTTCCACTTCACCACAGCGCAGGTCCGGGTTAGCTGCAAATTGCCTCAGCATCGCGTTCAGGCGCGCGACGTGACGCGTCAGCGTCGCCTCGTCGTAGCGCTGTTTATTGGCGAGGATCTCAATGCCCAACCCGCCCTGCTCGTCCGGGAACAGCGCCAGTTCCAGATCGTTCACCGGGCCGGTCGTCAGCGTGTGGGTGATGGCCTCCACACCGTCGATATCAAGCTGATAATCAAACACCTTAACGTTCAGCACGGGACCAAACAGCGCTTCATCACCCGCCGCTTTCCCGCTGTCTCGCACGATCTGCTCGGCGTCGTAGCGCTGGTGGCGGCGCATTTTTTTCAGCTGGTTCGCCAGGCGCAGCGCCAGCGCGGGCAGGCTCTCCTGCGCATTGATATTGACCGCCAGCGGCAGGACGTTAAGCACCGGGCCGGTCGCGGTCAGCGCGGCAGACCCCATGCGGCGCATAAAGATAAACCCGGCAGCGTAGTCCAGGCGTCCGGTAAGACGGCCCAGCCACAGCGCCACCAGCGCAAGCGCCAGTTCAGTACGCTGCGTCTGCCCTGCCGCCTGCGCAAGCTGGCTAAAGGCGCGACCGTCGGCGTCAACCTTCAGGCGAAGAATATCGGTCGTGGCGGCGCGTCCAGGCAGCGCCGCGGAAGAGAGCGAGACCGGAGAAGGCAGCTGTTTACGCTGCTCGGCCCAGAACGCGCCGTCGCGCCGGTACGCCTCGCTGTCGCGATAGTGCTGGTACTCGTCCGCCACCTCTTCAAATGGCGTAAACGGGGATTCAGGCGTGGGGTCGCCCTTTTTCCACGCGGCATAAATCGCGGCTATCTGCCGGGTAATGGCCGGGAAACTGAAGCCATCCACCACCAGATGGTGATAGCGCTGATACCAGTACCAGTGGTTTTCACCGACCTGAATCAGCTGGTGAAATGCCAGCGGCTGGCCGCTGTCGACGCGCAGGTTCTGGTTAAGATCGGATTCCATCAGCGCCACTGCGGCGGTGTGGGAATCAACGCGAACAACGGGCGGTTCCGGCAGAATGAAGGTGTCATCCACCCACTGCCACACCTCACCGTTTTCTTCCGCAAAGCGCATGCGCAGGGTATCGGCCTGCATCATGCCTGCGGCAATGGCTTTTGCCAGCAGTGGCGCATCAATATCGCCTTTCAGCTCGGTGTAGTGCGCCACGCTCCAGGCGTTTGGCAGCGTGGACAGCTGTTCCGCCATCCAGATACCCGGCTGGGCAGCGACGAGAGGAAGACGGTTCATGTGTTCTCCCCCGCAAAGTGAGACGGCTCAAGCGTTTGCCAGCGTTCCGCCAGCCACTGCTGGCACGCCTCCTGAGACTGTGCTTCGCACACCACGCGCCATCCTGCCGGCAGTTCGCACTGCTGCGGCCACAGGCTGTACTGCCCCTGGTCATTTTGCAAAATGGCGAACTGTCCCTGCGGATTATCGAAAGGATTGCTGAATTCCATACAGACTCCGTTAGTGAATAAGCGGCTGCCAGAGGGTCATCAGCCCCTGCGTCAGCCCACCGCGCCAGCAAAGCGCGTCGTGTCCGCCGTCAACCTGACGCCAGATAACCGGTTGGTGCGTCTGCATCTCGGCGTAAATCGCCTGATTCGCGCGGAAGATGAGCGGCTCGTTGCGCCCGGCTTCAAGAATGATGCGTAGCCCGCGAGGGGATATTTCACCGGCTTTAAGTTGTTCGATTAACAGCCCGTCCTGCTGCCCGCCGCGGTGCGGCCACCAGTAGGAGCCGGACTGGCTGAGCACGCAGCCAAAACGCTGCGGCCAGTTGAGACCTGCATAAAGAGACGCGAGACCGCCAAAGCTTTGCCCTGCGACCACCGTACGATTGGCGCGGTCGCTGAACAGCGCGCGTTTTTGGACAAGGGGGAGAAGTTCTTCCTGCACCGCCAGCCAGAAATCGGGGTTGCACGGCAGCTCGCGGTTGCGATGCTCCATGTCGATAACATCGATTAAGACGTAGACCGCAGGCGGTAATTTGCGCTCGGCGGTGAGAGACGCCAGCGCAGGCCAGACCGGCATGCTTTCGGCCCAGAACTGCCCGTCGAGCAGCACCGCCAGCGGACGTTCCGGGTTGTCGCCCCCGGTGGTGAAAATCCAGATGCGGCGGCGATTTTTCAGGCGCGCGCTTTCCCACTCAATGCAAATCGGAGGTTGATATGGCGTATCGGGATGATTCCAGCCCGGCTGAACCGGCGCGTCCGGCATCTCCAGCGCGGAGACGGCATGGCCGCGCCCGCCGCGCCAGCTCTGCGGATTCAGCGGGTCTGCAACCGCGTGCGGCAGCAGCTTGCGCCAGCCCTCGCGCAGCGCCAAGCGGTCTGGCAGTTCGCCTTCAAACACTACGCTGGCAAAATCGTTTTCATTCACAGAGGGGATAAAGCAGTAGCTCCCGCGCCACTCGGGGCTGAACTCACCCTGCCACTGCCAGACGTCGGTATCGGGAATGCGTTTGAGGGACTGCGGACGGGCATTTTGGTGATGATCGGTCATGCCGGTGACGTAGAGCCAGACGCGTTTGATCGGTGACGTTGTTTGCGTTCCTGCCGGGTCACGCCACCAGAACGTGACGCGATATTTTCCCTTTTCCGGCTTCCATTCAGGCCCGTTTTTAGACTGCCACCACGCCTCACTTCCCGTTGTTAACGCCGTCACCCTTATAACCTCATGTTTAACAGTCTTTTTTGTTTCAGAGCAAATTTTATTGATAATATTATTGATAACTATTTGCATTTGCAATAGCGTAGTGCCCGCGCTGTGGGAAGCGCTCATAAAACAACCACAAAAGCAGGACGTACAATGAATAAGAAGATTCACTCTCTGGCCTTGCTGGTCAATTTAGGGATTTACGGCGTCGCGCTGCCTGCTCTGGCAGACGACAACACCGCCTCTGCGCAGCACGAAGATACGATGGTGATCACCGCCGCCGAGCAGAATCTGCAGGCGCCGGGGGTATCGACCATCACCGCCGATGAGATCCGCAAAAACCCGCCCGCGCGGGACGTGGCGGAAATCATCCGCACCATGCCGGGCGTTAACCTGACCGGTAACTCCACCAGCGGCCAGCGCGGGAATAACCGTCAGATTGATATCCGCGGCATGGGGCCAGAAAACACCCTGATCCTGATCGACGGCAAGCCGGTGACCAGCCGTAACTCCATCCGTCTGGGCTGGCGCGGCGAGCGCGACACCCGCGGCGATACCGGCTGGGTGCCGCCGGAGATGATCGAGCGCATCGAAGTGATCCGCGGTCCGGCCGCCGCGCGCTACGGCAACGGCGCGGCAGGCGGCGTAGTGAACATCATCACCAAAAAATTCGACGACCAGTGGCACGGATCCTGGAACACCTACCTGAATGCGCCTGAGCACAAGGATGAAGGTTCCACCAAACGCACCAACTTCAGCCTGAGCGGCCCGCTGGGCGGCGACTTCAGCTTCCGCATGTTCGGTAACCTGGACAAAACCCAGGCCGACGCGTGGGACATCAACCAGGGTCACCAGTCTGACCGAACCGGTGCCTACGCCGACACGCTGCCCGCGGGCCGTGAAGGGGTGGAAAATAAAGACATCAACGGCGTGGTGCGCTGGGACTTTGCGCCGATGCAGTCCCTGGAATTTGAGGCGGGCTACAGCCGTCAGAATAACCTCTACGCCGGTGATACCCAGAACACCAACAACGACAACAGCTCCAGCGGCCTGGTGAAGAAGAACTACGGCAAAGAGACCAACCGTATCTATCGCCAGAACTTCGCGGTGACCTGGAACGGCGGCTGGGATAACGGCATCACGACCAGCAACTGGGCACAGTACGAGCACACCCGCAACTCCCGTCTGGGCGAAGGGCTGGCGGGCGGTCTGGAAGGCCTGTTCAACAGTAATAAATTCACCGACACCGATCTGGCCGACGTGATGCTGCACAGTGAAATCAACCTGCCGATTGATTTCCTCGTTAACCAGAACCTGACGCTGGGCACCGAGTGGAACCAGCAGCGTATGAAGGACCCCACCTCCTTCACGCAAACCCAGCAGGGCGGCATCATTCCGGGCATGAGCAACGACCGCATCCCGTACACCTCGGCAGAGATTTTCTCGCTGTTCGCCGAGAACAACATGGAGCTGACCGACAGCACCATGCTGACCCCTGCCCTGCGCTTCGACCATCACACCATCGTCGGCAACAACTGGAGCCCGTCACTTAACCTGTCGCAGGGTCTGGGGGATGACTTCACGCTGAAGATGGGGATCGCCCGCGCCTACAAAGCGCCGAGCCTGTACCAGACCAACCCGAACTACCTGCTCTACAGTAAAGGTCAGGGCTGCTACGCCAGCTCCGACGGCGTGGGCTGCTACATGATGGGTAACGACGACCTTAAGGCCGAAACCAGCATCAACAAAGAGATTGGCCTGGAGTGGAAACGCGACGGCTGGCTGGCGGGCGTGACCTGGTTCCGTAACGACTACCGCGACAAGATCGAAGCGGGCTACGCGCCGATCGGTCACACCTCGTCCGGTAAAGTGAAGACGGATATCTACCAGTGGGAAAACGTACCGAAGGCGGTGGTCGAGGGGCTGGAAGGCTCCCTGAACGTACCGGTCAGCGACACCATTAACTGGACCAACAATATTACATACATGCTGCAGAGCAAGAACAAGGAGACCGGCGATCGTCTGTCGATTATTCCAGAGTACACGCTGAACTCGACCCTGAGCTGGCAGGTTCATCAGGACGTGTCGCTCCAGTCGACCTTTACCTGGTACGGCAAGCAGCAGCCGAAGAAGTACAACTACAAAGGTCAGCCTGTGACCGGGTCAGAGAAAGACGAGGTCAGTCCGTACAGCATCGTTGGCCTTAGCGCGACCTGGGACATGACCAAAAACGTCAGCCTGACCGGCGGCGTGGATAACGTCTTCGACAAGCGCCAGTGGCGTGCGGGTAATGCCCAGACGACCGGGAACGCCACCACCGGCGCGTATATGTACGGCGCGGGGGCTTATACCTATAATGAGCCAGGCCGCACGTGGTATATGAGCGTAAATACGCGATTCTGATAAAGGCAACAACGCCTCCCTCTCCCTGTGGGAGAGGGCTGGGTGAGGGCATCAGGCCGCACTATTTATTGATAGAGGGGAAACCATGCACACCACCCACCGCACGTTCATTCTCGCCGGCCATACCGTACACCACGTCACCTTCGACCCAACCACCTTCACCGACGCCGATCTTCTCTGGCTCCCCCATCACGCAGAGCTTTCAAAAGCCGGACGCAAACGCAAAGCCGAGCATCTGGCAGGCCGCATTGCCGCCGCACATGCCTTACCTGAGCACACCGTCCCCGGCATCGGCCCCAGCGGTGAACCGCTCTGGCCGGAAGGCGTCTCAGGGAGCATCACCCACAGCGGCACGCAGGCGATGGCGGTTGCCGTGCGTTATCCAGACGCGCTTGTGGGTATTGATTGCGAAGCCATTCTTCCTGACCGTGAAGCCCGAGAAATCCAGGACGGCATCATTAATGCACAGGAAGCGATGTGCCTGACGCGCTCGGGCTACCCCTTTGCGCTGGCGTTGACGCTTGCATTCAGCGCCAAAGAAAGTTTGTTTAAGGCGTTCTTTCCGCAGGTGAAGACTTTTATGGGGTTTGAGTGGGCGAGAGTCACAGAGTTAACGGAAAAAACAATCACGCTGGCGCTTTCGCACCCGGCTGGAGACTATCCTGAGGGTAAACGCTTCACCCTCATCTGGCAGAATAATGATACGAGCGTGTGGACACTGCTAAAAGCCTGATGGCGCAACGCTTATCAGGCCTACAGTAAAGCGGTTTGTAGGCCGGGTAAGCGCAGTGCCACCCGGCATGAGGACAGCGGCGATGCCTTTATACGTTCTTCAGATCAAGGCTCAAACATCCGGGAACATCACGCTATTACCCGGCGCTTCCCTGTGGAGATGGATAAAGTTCAGGTGCCGTTCATACTGATCCAGGATGTCGGTAATCACCTGCTCCTTGCTGTAGTCCATCAAATCATTCCCCTGGCTTCCTTCAAGCAGGAAGGTTTCCAGCCGGTAGTAGGTCGATTTCCCGCTGCGCGCCCGGTAGGTAAAGCCGGGGACCGAGTACTGCTGCGGCCAGATCTGGTAGACAAAGTTCTGCTCGTCGCCCATGTGCACCAGCAGATCCAGGTGACCCAGGGTTTCACCCTCCTCTGGCGGCAGGTTTTTCAGCTCCACGTACGCACCGCGCAGCTTCAGCTCCTGCGCCACCTCTTCCATTGCCGGGAAGCAGACGGTCTCCATCATCTGTTTGGTGTAGCGCGTGCCCGGGTAATTCATCAGGCGCGACAGGCGTTTCTTCCAGCTCAGCCTGTCCTGCGCCCCCATCGGACGCGGTGCGGTATCGCGGCTGGCGCTGACGCGGCGGTAGTCTTCCACCTTGAGCGATTTATACAGCCCGGCCATCACAAAGAAGATAACGAAGCTGAACGGCAGCCCCATGATCACCGTGGTGTTCTGCAGCGCCGAGATGCCGTTGGTCATCAGCATGCCGAGCGTCAGCAGGCCGATGGCGACGGACCAGAAGATGCGCAGCCAGTTCGGCGCGTCGCTGTTAATATCCTTCAGCTTCGAGGTGAAGTTGCCCAGCACCAGCGCGCCGGAATCGGCCGAGGTGACGTAAAACAGCAGGCCGGTGATGGTCGCCACGGAGGCGCTAAAGGTGAACGCCGGATACTGTGCCAGCAGGCTATAGAAGCCGCGCTCCGGGTGCGCCATCGCTTCCTGCGCGAAGGTCGCATTGCCGTGGATAATTTCGTGCAGCGCGCTGTTGCCGAAAATCGACAGCCACAGCAGGGTAAAGGTGAACGGGATAATCAGCGTACCCATTACGAACTGACGAATGGTGCGGCCACGCGAAATGCGCGCGAGGAACAGGCCAACAAACGGCGACCACGCGACCCACCACGCCCAGAAGAACAGCGTCCAGTTGTTCATCCACTCTACCGGGCGGTCGAAGGCGAAGCTGTTCAGCGTCATGCCCATAAAGCGGTTCACGTAGTCGCCCACGTTCAGCACTAAGGCATTGAGCAGGAACGAGGTATCACCCATAAACAGCACGAACAGGATCAGGCCCAGCGCCAGCGCCACGTTCAGCTCGGAGAGCACGCGGATGCCCTTATCGACGCCCGACGTCACCGAAATGGTGGCGATAATGACGGAGAGCGCAATCAGCGCCGCTTTCGCCGCCATCGAGTCCGGAATATCAAACAGCACGCTCAGCCCGTAGTTGAGCTGCACCACGCCGATCCCGAGCGTTGTCGCGATGCCGAAGATGGTGCCGATCACCGCCGCAATGTCGACGCTGTGGCCAATCGGGCCGTTAATCTTTTTACCGAAGATCGGGTAGAGCGCAGAGCGAATGGTGAGGGGTAAATTATAACGATAGCTAAAGTATCCGAGCGCCATGCCCATCAGGGCGTACATCGACCAGCCCGTCAGTCCGTAGTGGAACAGCGTCCAGACCATCGCCTGGCGCGCGGCCTCCATCGTCTGCCCCGCCCCTTCTGGCGGCTGCATATACTGCGTGACCGGTTCCGCCACGGAGAAGAACATCAGGTCGATGCCGATGCCTGCGGCAAACAGCATCGCGGCCCAGCTCAGCAGGCTGAACTCGGGCTTGGACTGCTCAGGCCCGAGCTTTACCGAACCAAAGCGCGAGCAGGCAATGCAGACCACGAAGACAATATAGAGCGTCGCCGCCAGCAGGTAGTACCAGCCGAAGGTCTTCGACACCCAGTTCAGGGTGCGCCCAATCCACTCGGCAGAAAAATCACGAAAGAAGATCGTCGTCAGGGAAAACAACAAAATCAGCCCGGCGGACGTATAAAAAACGACCGGGTTGATTTTGTCTTTTTCTCTGTCCTGTGAAAGGTCTGTCATCCAGTATCCTCACTGTTTTTGTAACTATTAAAATCCAAATCCGCAACAATTAAGACACATTTTATATTGAACGTCCAATCAAAAACCGCTTTAATGTATAACCAACGCTGATGAATGGAGTGGCAACAATGCCCAAAGTGGGGATGCAGCCGATCCGGCGCAGGCAGCTTATCGACGCCACGCTGGAAGCAATAAATGAAGTGGGAATGCATGACGCGACGATCGCGCAGATTGCCCGTCGGGCGGGCGTTTCCACGGGGATCATCAGTCACTACTTCAAAGACAAAAACGGTCTGCTGGAAGCGACCATGCGCGACATCACCGGCCAGCTGCGCGACGCGGTATTAAGCCGCCTGCACGCCCTGCCGAACGGCAGCGCGGAGCAGCGTCTGCAGGCGATTGTCGGCGGCAATTTTGATGAAACCCAGACCAGCGGCGCGGCAATGAAGGCCTGGCTGGCCTTCTGGGCGAGCAGCATGCACCAGCCGATGCTCTACCGCCTGCAGCAGGTGAGCAGCCGCCGCCTGCTGTCGAACCTGGTGTACGAGTTCCGCCGCGAACTGCCGCGCGAACAGGCCCAGGAGGCGGGCTACGGCCTGGCGGCGCTGATCGACGGGCTGTGGCTGCGCGCCGCGCTGAGTGGCAAACCGCTGGATAAGACCCAGGCCCAGTCACTGACCAGCCACTTTATCAGCCAGCATTTACCGACCGAATAACCGAGGAGAATTTATGTCCCGAATGGCAGAACAGCAGCTTTATATCAATGGTGGTTATACATCGGCCACCAGCGGTCGCACCTTCGAGACCATCAACCCGGCCAACGGTGAAGTCCTGGCGACCGTACAGGCCGCCGGGCGCGAGGACGTCGATCGCGCCGTAGAAAGCGCAACGCGCGGGCAAAAAGTCTGGGCGGCGATGACCGCCATGGAGCGCTCGCGCATCCTGCGTCGCGCCGTCGACATCCTGCGCGAGCGCAACGACGAGCTGGCAAAGCTGGAAACCCTCGACACCGGTAAAGCGTATTCCGAAACTTCCACCGTCGACATCGTCACCGGCGCGGACGTGCTGGAGTACTACGCGGGGCTGATCCCGGCGCTGGAAGGCAGCCAGATCCCGCTGCGTGAGACCTCGTTCGTCTACACCCGCCGCGAGCCGCTGGGCGTGGTGGCGGGCATCGGCGCGTGGAACTACCCGATCCAGATAGCCCTGTGGAAATCCGCCCCGGCGCTGGCGGCGGGCAACGCAATGATCTTCAAGCCGAGCGAAGTGACCCCGCTCACCGCCCTGAAGCTTGCAGAGATCTACACCGAAGCGGGCGTTCCGGACGGCGTGTTTAACGTCCTTCCGGGCGTGGGCGCGGAGACCGGTCAGTACCTGACCGAGCATCCGGGCATCGCCAAAGTCTCCTTTACCGGCGGCGTCGCCAGCGGAAAAAAAGTGATGGCCAACTCGGCGGCCTCGTCCCTGAAAGAGGTGACGATGGAGCTGGGCGGCAAATCGCCGCTGATTATTTTTGACGATGCGGATCTGGATCTCGCGGCGGACATCGCCATGATGGCCAACTTCTTCAGCTCAGGCCAGGTGTGCACCAACGGCACCCGCGTGTTTGTTCCGGCTAAGTTCAAAGCCGCGTTTGAGCAGAAAATCGTTGAGCGCGTGGGCCGCATCCGCGCGGGCGATCTGTTCGATGAAACCACCAACTTTGGTCCGATGGTCAGCTTCCCGCACCGCGACAGCGTGATGCGCTACATCGCCAAAGGCAAAGAGGAAGGCGCGCGCGTGCTGTGCGGCGGCGACGTGCTGAAGGGCGAAGGCTTCGATAACGGCGCGTGGGTAGCCCCGACCGTGTTCACCGACTGCACTGACGAAATGACCATCGTGCGCGAAGAGATCTTCGGCCCGGTGATGTCCATCCTGACCTATGACACCGATGAAGAAGCGATTCGCCGCGCCAACGATACCGACTACGGTCTGGCGGCGGGCATCGTCACGACAGACCTGAACCGCGCCCACGGCGCCATTCATCAGCTCGAAGCGGGCATCTGCTGGATCAACACCTGGGGTGAATCCGCTGCAGAGATGCCGGTCGGCGGCTACAAGCACTCCGGCATTGGCCGCGAGAACGGCGTGATGACGCTGCAGAGCTACACCCAGGTGAAGTCCATCCAGGTTGAGATGGGTAAATTCCAGTCCATATTTTAACCGGGAGGTTTATTTGCAATTTGACTACATCATTATCGGGGCCGGCTCTGCCGGCAACGTGCTGGCTACACGACTGACTGAAGATCCGAACACCACCGTCCTGCTGCTTGAGGCAGGCGGGCCGGACTACCGCTTTGACTTCCGCACCCAGATGCCCGCCGCGCTGGCGTTCCCGCTCCAGGGCAAGCGCTACAACTGGGCGTACGAAACCGAGCCAGAGCCGTACATGAACAACCGCCGCATGGAGTGCGGTCGCGGCAAAGGGCTGGGCGGCTCGTCGCTGATCAACGGCATGTGCTACATCCGCGGTAACGCGATGGACCTCGACCACTGGGCAAAAGAGCCGGGCCTGGAGCACTGGAGCTACCTCAACTGCCTGCCCTACTACCGCAAGGCAGAGACGCGCGACGTGGGGCCGAACGACTACCACGGCGGCGACGGTCCGGTGAGCGTCACCACCTCGAAGCCTGGCGTGAACCCGCTGTTTGAGGCGATGGTGGAAGCGGGCGTGCAGGCGGGCTATCCGCGCACCGACGATCTCAACGGCTATCAGCAGGAAGGCTTCGGCCCGATGGACCGCACGGTCACGCCGCAGGGCCGACGCGCCAGCACCGCGCGCGGCTATCTGGATCAGGCGAAACCCCGTCCGAATCTGACCATCCGCACCCACGCCATGACCGATCGCATTCTGTTTGACGGCAAGCGCGCCGTGGGCGTCGAGTGGCTGGAGGGCGAAAGCACCATTCCGTCCAAAGCAACGGCGAAGAAAGAAGTGCTGCTGAGCGCCGGGGCGATTGCCTCCCCGCAGATCCTCCAGCGCTCCGGCGTGGGCAACGCTGACCTGCTGAAGCAGTTTGATATCCCGCTGGTGCACGACCTGCCCGGCGTGGGGGAAAATCTGCAGGATCACCTGGAGATGTACCTCCAGTATGAATGCAAAGAGCCGGTCTCTCTCTACCCTGCCCTGCAGTGGTGGAACCAGCCGAAGATTGGCGCCGAGTGGCTGTTTGGCGGCACCGGCGTGGGCGCGAGCAACCACTTCGAAGCGGGCGGGTTTATCCGCAGCCGCGAGGAGTTCAAGTGGCCGAACATTCAGTACCACTTCCTGCCGGTGGCGATTAACTACAACGGCTCGAACGCGGTGAAAGAGCACGGCTTCCAGTGCCACGTTGGCTCCATGCGCTCCCCGAGCCGTGGGCACGTGCGCATTAAGTCGCGCGATCCGCACCAGCATCCGGGGATCCTGTTCAACTATATGTCCCACGAGCAGGACTGGCAGGAGTTCCGCGACGCGATCCGCATCACCCGCGAGATCATGCACCAGCCCGCGCTGGACAAGTACCGCGGCCGTGAAATCAGTCCGGGTATTGACTGCCAGACCGACGAGCAGCTGGACGAGTTCGTGCGTAACCACGCCGAAACCGCGTTCCACCCGTGCGGCACCTGCAAGATGGGTTACGACGAGATGGCGGTGGTCGACGGCGAAGGCCGCGTTCACGGGCTGGAAGGGCTGCGCGTGGTGGATGCGTCGATTATGCCGCAGATCATCACCGGCAACCTGAACGCCACCACTATTATGATCGGCGAAAAGATTGCCGACACCATTCGCGGGCGCGAGCCGCTGGCAAAAAGTACGGCCGCGTATTATGTGGCGAACGGGGCGCCGGTTCGCCGCTGAGGATATTTCCCCTCACCCGAGCCCTCTCCCTCAAGGGAGAGGGCGTTTATCTTCCCACCCAAAATTTTTGTATTTTCCTGCATCCAGTTTCCCCCCTCCCCTCGTATATGCATATGTGAGCAACCCCTTTGCTCCCTAATCCGAGGAAAGATGATGAAAAAGCTAACCCGTGTTGCATTCGTAACCAGCGCTTTACTCTTCTGTGCAGGCGCATCAGCAGCCATGACGTCAGACACCGTGATGGTGGGCGGAGCGGCGATGTTCCCGAGCAAAAATATTGTTGAAAACGCCGTGAACTCGAAAGATCACACCACGCTGGTGGCCGCCGTCAAAGCGGCCGGGCTGGTGGATACGCTTCAGAGCAAAGGGCCATTCACCGTGTTTGCGCCGACCAATGCGGCGTTTGCGAAATTGCCTGCCGGCACCGTCGAGAACCTGGTCAAACCCGAAAACAAAGCCACGCTCACCAGCATCCTGACCTATCACGTGGTCGCCGGTAATTACGATATGAAAGCGCTGGAGCAGAAAATTAAACAGGGCGGCGGCCGCGCGGAGCTGAAGACCGTAAACGGTCAGCCGCTGTGGATCATGAGCAACGGCCCGCACAATATTCAGCTTAAGGATGGTAAAGGTAATGTGGCGAACATTAGCACTTATGACGTTCATCAAAAAAACGGCGTGATCGATGTGATTGATACCGTCCTGATGCCTAAGTAGTTGTCTATACTTCGGAAGTGTGACGTTGCCTTCCGGGAATAATATGGATAACGCGCTGGCTGAACAGCAGTTGAAATTAATGCAGGCGGTCGCAAACGGCGATCGCCGTGCATTTGAACAACTTTATCGACTCACATCGCCACACCTGTTTGCCGTCGCGCTGCGCATGCTGCACGACCGCGCATGGGCAGAAGAGATCCTTCACGACTGTTTTATCACCGTCTGGAGTAAAGCTGAAACCTACAACGCTGCACTGAGCTCCCCGATGACCTGGCTTACGCATATTGTGCGCAACCGGTGTATCGACTGGCTGCGCAGCGGGCAAACCCGGGCTGCCGACCGCGAGGCGCCGTATAACGAAGCGCTTTTGCCTTGCGAGAACGATGAGCAGAATAACTGGCACGACGATGGGCAGGCAGCACGGCTCAGGCAGTGTCTCGAACATTTGAGCAGCGAGCAGCGCCAGAGCATTACGCTCGCCTACTATCAGGGAATGTCTCACAGCGACATTGCCGACTGGCTCCAGCAGCCTCTTGGCTCGGTGAAAAGCTGGATACGTCGGGCAATGGACCATCTTCGGGAGTGTGTCGGGCTATGAATGACGCAGAAAAACGCGACGACATGCTGGCAGCAGAGTATGCCCTCGGCACGCTGCGGGGAGGAGCGCGGCTTCAGTTCCAGAAACGGGTTGCCCATGAACCCGCCCTTGCCGCCCGCGTCGCGTACTGGCAGGAAATGTTCAGCACGCTGGATAGCCACCTTGTGCCCATCCCTCCACCCGAGACGGTGTGGAAAAGAATCGCCCTCGATCTGCCGCCTAAAAAGCCTTTACGCAAAAGTCGGCCTTATGTCGGCTGGATGGTTGCAGCCTCACTCGCCGCCCTGGCGGTCGTTGCCTGGTATGCCACCCGAGCCCCGGAACTCGTTCCGCTGATGGTCCTCAACGATGCCCAACAGAACGGGGAGTGGGTCATCAGCGCGGATGCCAGCCGCCAGCACTTGAGCATTGCCCCTCTTCGGCCGACGGCCGTCGCGGCGCAACACAGCCTGCAGCTTTGGCTGATCCCTGGCGGGCAGGCGCCGGTCTCCATGGGGCTGCTGCATAACGACATACCGACACGCGTCACCCTCAGGAACACAACGCTCCCTCCTGACGCCACGATAGCCATAAGCCTTGAACCAGAGGGCGGATCGCCCACTGGGCTCCCCACAGGCCCGGTGCTTTACAGTGGCAAATTGTAATTCTCAGGCCCTGTTCGCAGGGCCGCTATCGTTAACCAATTTCATTTATATAATACCCTCGGTTACCTATAAGAATTAAATATTAGCCCTGCAATTAGTTTAATTATTAAAAAACGACATTGACAGACTCTTCCGCACTCCATTAAGTTTTATACGAACATCCTTTTATTCCTGATACACAATATATCAAAAACCGCGTTAATGAATTTGTCATTATTCATTAACGCTTCTCTGCCTTTTATTTTTTGCATCACTCAATAGCGAGATAAGATCATGAATAATAGTGCAAACAAAGTTGTTGTTATCACCGGCGCCAGCAGCGGTATTGGTGAGGCCATCGCCCTTCATCTGGCAGATAAACCTTTTTCACTGGTGCTTGTTGCCCGTCGTCTGGAGAAAATTAATGCCCTGGTGGACCGCATCATCCAGCAGGGTGGCCAGGCGATAGCCGTAAAAGCCGATGTCACCCGTCAGGAAGAGGTGCAGCGCGCCATTGACGCTGCCGTTGCCGCCTACCAGCGCGTGGATGTGCTGATCAATAACGCGGGCTTTATGGCTATCGCCCCGCTCAGCGAGCTGAAAACCGACGAATGGGACAAGATGATTGATACCAATCTGAAAGGGGTGCTGTACGGCATCGCCGCGGCTTTCCCGGTGTTCCAGCGTCAGGGCCGCGGGCATTTTATAAACGTTGCCTCCGTCGCGGGCATCAAAGTGCTGGCCCCTGGCGGCGTGGTGTATAGCGCCACGAAATTCGCCGTCCGCGCGCTGAGTGAAGGCTTACGTCAGGAGGCGGGTAAAACCATCCGCACGACGCTTATTTCTCCCGGTGCCGTCGAAAGCGAACTGCAGTTCGGCAGCTCTGATGCCCCAAGCAAACAGTTCCTGCATGAATTTTACAAGCAGGCTATTCCGGCTGACGCAATTGCCCGCGCGGTTTTATTTGCTATTGAACAGCCTGGCGACGTTGATATTAATGAAATTGTTGTTCGTCCGACGCAGGAAGAATTTTAGCCGGCGTTAAATAATGCTGAATGAGGTGTCATTATGATTAAATCATTAACGTCCTTATCAGATTTAAATATGCGATCGGGTGCCGACATTCTTCTTGAAGTGCTGGAGAGTGAAGGGGTGGAATATATTTTTGGCAACCCCGGAACAACCGAACTTCCGCTCATTGATGCCCTGCTTCGCCATGAAAATATTCACTATATTCTCGCGCTTCAGGAAAGCACCGTGGTGGCCATTGCCGACGGCTACGCAAAAGCCTCCGGCAAGACCGGATTTATCAATTTGCATACCGCCAGCGGTCTGGGGCACGGCATGGGGAACCTCATTAATTCGCGGATCATGAAAACCCCGCTGGTGGTCACCGTCGGACAGCAGGACACGCGGCACTACGTCCGCGACCCGCTTCTGTATGACGATATTGTGTCCATAGGCTCCCCGGTCATGAAATGGGCGCAGGAAGTTACTAGCGCCGACCAGCTCCCGGTGCTGGTGAGACGTGCGTTTCACGCGGCCAGCTACCCTCCGGGTGGCCCGGTCCTGCTTTCACTCCCGATGAACGTCATGGAAGAGCTGAGCGACGCCGGAATACAGACGGCGTCCAGAGTGAACTACCACACCGTGGCGGGCTCGCTGGACGAGCTGGCGGAGGCGCTCAGCGAAGTCACCCCGGGCAGGATCATGATTGTGGCGGGAGATGAAGTTCACTCCAGCGGCTCGACGCAGGAGATTGTCCAGCTTGCTGAAGCGCTCAGCGCCCATGTCTACGGCTCCTCCTGGCCCCTGAATTTGCCCTTCCCTACGCAGCATGCGCTTTGGCGGGGCAATATGCCCACCACCGCCAGCGAAATCGCCAGCATCATCAACGCCTACGATGCCGTATTTATCATCGGCGGCAGAAGCCTGATCACTATTTTGTACAGCGAGGGCGAGGCCATTCCGGAAACCTGCGCGGTATATCAGCTTTCGGCGGATATGCACGAGCTTGGCCGCACCTATGCCACTCGCCTTTCAGTAATGGGGGATATCAAACTGTCCCTGCATGAACTACTGCAAAAGCTTAAGCAGCGACTGATCGCCAGCACGCTGGTCCACCAGCGGCTGCTGGTTGCGGCCCGCGACGAACGGGAGAAGGAGTGGCAGCAGCAGGAGGAACGTCTGGCCGCCGAGCGGCTACGCCCGGCGATCTCCCCGATGGTGGCGGCCTGGGAAGTCATCCGGTCCATTCCGGCGGGTACCACCATCGTGGATGAGGCGATAGCGACCGCCCGGCATGTCCGCCGGTTCATCTCTGACCAGCAGCATCAGCGCTACTATTTTATGCGCGGCGGCGGACTGGGCTGGGGGATGCCGGCCTCAGTAGGGCATTCACTGGGACGCGGGCGTGAGCCGGTGGTCTGCCTGATAGGCGACGGGGCCTCCCTGTACTCACCGCAGGCGCTCTGGACGGCGGCACACGAAAATCTGCCGGTCACCTTTATCGTCATGAATAACAGGGAGTACAACATCCTGAAAAACTTTATGAAGAGCCAGGCTGACTACAGCTCAACGCGGCTGGGGCGTTTTATCGGGATGGACCTGGTGAACCCGCATATTGATTTTCAGTCGCTTGCCACCGCCATGGGCGTCCACTGCTGCCGGGTAACCGAGGCTGCAGATATCGCCGAAGCGGTAACGCGCGGCCTGCAGTCAGGAAAAACCAACCTGATTGAAATCGCGATTTCCGCGGATTAACCGCGTGTTTACGCTGTACCCTACATAAAAAACTTATAACCGAAACGCCTCAAGCCGCTTTATCTGCCGCCCTTCATCGTCAAAATTCTCCGCCGCCAGCCAGGCGCGCAGCTCCGCATCTCTTTGCGGCCATTCGCCGTCAATAATAGAAAGCATATCGCTGTCGCGGTTGCGCCCTTTGCGCACCAGCTTCTGGCGCAGGCGCCCTTCCCAGACAAACCCCAGCCGCTCCGCCGCCCTGCGTGAGGCCACGTTCATCGAATCGCACTTCCACTCGAGGCGCCGGTAGCCGTGCTCAAACGCATTTTTCAGCAGCAGCCACACCGTTTCGGTGCCGATGCGGGATCCTTTCATTTTGCGCGACCAGGTGACGTGACCAATTTCCACCGAGCCCAACAGCCGCTCGTTAGCCATATAGCTCACCAGCCCCACCGCCCGTTCGGTGCGCAAGTCAATGACGGCAAACGGCACCAGCTCATCGTCCATGACTTTCGCCACGATCCAGTGCGCGGTGGCTTCCACGCTCATGGGCTGCGTGCTGGCAAGCCACGTCCAGTCGCTGTCGTCACCCAGCGCGTAGGCCTCAAAGAGATCGGCCGCGTGGCGATCGGCGTCCAGCGGCTCCAGGCGACAATACTGGCCGAACAGCGGGGTGCGGGTTAATACGCGCGCGCCCTTCCAGTCGGGAACGATATCGTTAACGGTTTGACCATGTTGATTGATTTCGGGCACGGCGGTGACTCCCTGAAAGGTAAGGAGTTTGTTATAGCAGGTTAAAAAGCAGGCGAAAAGCAGCGTGTTTTAATAGCACGAGCGCATGCGATATTCCCGGAAGGCATAAGTAAAGCTGAATTTCGACTTTGCGGAATGTCACACTCGACCTAACGTAGCGGAGCATAAAACAATCACAATATATTCTTCTCAGGGATCGCTATGACGAAAAAACTGCTGCCGTTACTGGTACTGACTGCGCTCGCAGGCGCAGCCCACGCCGCTACTCCGCCCAACACGCTGGTGGTTGCCCAGGGGCTGGATGACATCGTGAGCCTCGACCCGGCCGAAGCCAACGAGCTCTCCAGCATCCAGACCGTGCCGAGCCTGTACCAGCGTCTGGTGCAGCCGGACCGCGATAATCCGGAAAAAATCACGCCGATTCTGGCAGAAAGCTGGGAAGCGGACGCGGCAGCAAAAACCCTGACCATCAAGCTTAAGCCCGATGCGAAATTCGCCTCCGGCAACCCGCTGCGCCCGGAAGACGTAATTTTCTCTTACACCCGCGCCGTGACGCTGAACAAATCCCCGGCCTTTATTCTCAACGTGCTGGGCTGGGACGCGAGCAACATCGCCAGCCAGCTGAAAAAGGTGGACGATCACACCCTCCAGCTTCACTGGACGGCGGACGTGAGCCCGTCGGTGGCGCTGAATATTCTCTCCACGCCGATTGCGTCCATCGTGGATGAAAAGCTCGTCGCGGCGAACGTGAAGGATAACGACTTCGGCAACGCCTGGCTGAAAATGCACTCGGCGGGCAGCGGCGCGTTCAAAATGCGCGTCTATCAGCCGCATCAGGCCATCGTGCTGGAAGCCAACGACTCCGCTCCCGGCGGCGCGCCGAAGCTGAAAAGCATCATCATTAAAAACGTCCCCGATCCGGCTTCACGCCGCCTGCTGATCCAGCAGGGTGATGCGGACGTGGCGCGCGATCTCGGTGCAGATCAGATAAGCGCCCTGGACGGCAAGCCGGGCGTGAAGGTGCTGAGCATCCCTTCTGCGGAGCAGAATTACCTGGTGTTTAACACCGGCAACAGCGCCAACCCGCTGCTGAACAACCCGGCGTTCTGGGAAGCCTCGCGCTGGCTGGTCGATTATGACGGCATCACGAAGAACCTGCTGAAAGGCCAGTATTTTGTTCATCAGAGCTTCCTGCCGGTCGGCCTGCCGGGCGCGCTGGAAGACAACCCGTTTAAGTTTGACCCGGCAAAAGCGAAAGCCATTCTCGCCAAAGCGGGCATTAAGGACGCGCACTTCACGCTGGACGTGGAGAACAAGCCGCCGTTTATCACCATTGCCCAGTCAATGCAGGCGAGCTTTGCGCAGGGTGGCGTGAAGGTGGATCTGCTGCCTGCCGCCGGGAGCCAGGTCTATGCCCGCGTGCGCGCTAAGCAGCATCAGGCGGCGATTCGTCTGTGGATCCCGGACTACTTCGACGCGCACTCAAACGCCAGCGCCTTCGCGTGGAATGACGGGAAGTCCAGCACCGTGGCCGGCCTGAACGGCTGGAAAATTCCGGAGCTGAACAAGGCCACGCTGGCGGCGGTTGCCGAGCCGGATCCGGCGAAGCGTCTGGACCTGTACAAGAAAATGCAGGAACAGCTGCAGCAGAGCTCGCCGTACGTGTTCGTCGATCAGGGCAAAACCCAGATCGTGGTGCGCGATAACGTGAAGGGGTATCAGCAGGGGCTGAACGCGGATATGGTCTGGTACGATCGCGTTACGAAGTAGCTTTTCCCCCTCTCCCTGTGGGAGAGGGCGCCGTCCGTGCATATTTTCAGGATAACAGTTTTCCCATGCCACATCTTTCCACCCGCGTGCTTCAGGGCCTGCTTACCCTGCTGCTTACGCTCTTCGGGCTGCTACTCGTCACCTTTGCGCTCTCGGCGTTTTCACCGGTCGATCGCGTGCTGCAGATCGTAGGCGATCACGCCAGCCAGTCGACGTACGATCAGGTTCGCCACCAGCTAGGGCTGGATCGGCCCCTGCCCGTGCAGTTCTGGCACTACCTGCAAAACCTTGCCCACGGGGATTTGGGCACCGCCAGCGCCACCGGACAGCCGGTGCTGCAGGATCTGCTGCACGCCTTCCCCGCCACGCTGGAGCTGGCAACGCTGGCGTTAATCATCGGCGCCGTGCTCGGCGTGACTGCCGGAGTGCTGTGCGCTCGCTACGCCGGTTCGCCGCTCGATTTAGCCATCAGAACCCTCACCCTGCTCGGCAACTCGGTGCCGATCTTCTGGCTCGGCCTGCTGATGCTGGCCCTGTTCTACGCGAAGCTGCAGTGGAGCGCGGGCCCCGGCAGGCTGGACGATATCTGGCAGTTCACCGTCGAGCCGCGTACCGGCTTTGCGCTGATAGATACCTGGCTTTCCGGCGATCGCGAGGCGTTCCGCAACGCCCTCAGCCACCTGGTGCTGCCGGTGCTGCTGCTGGCCTATTACTCGCTGGCAAGCATTACCCGCCTGACGCGCTCGGCCTGCCTGAGCGAGATGAACAAAGAGTACATCCTGCTTGCCCGCGCAAAAGGTGCCGGGGAGATGACCATCCTGCTGCGACACGTGCTGCCGAACATTCGCGGCACCCTGCTGACGGTGATCGCGCTGGCCTACACCAGCATGCTGGAGGGCGCGGTATTAACCGAAACCGTCTTCTCATGGCCGGGGATCGGGCGCTATCTCACCACCGCCCTGTTCGCAGGAGACACCACCGCGGTCATGGGCGGCACGCTGCTGATTGGCGTCTGCTTTGTCCTGATCAATAACCTTACCGACCTGCTCGTGCGGGCAACCGATCCCAGGGTACGCTGATGCCGTTATATCTCTTCTTACGCCGGCTGCGCCGCTCCCCTGCCGCATTTTGCGGGCTGGTAGCCATCGCGCTGCTGGGGGTTATTGCCCTGTTCGCGCCGTTGCTGGCCCCGGTTGACCCGAACTGGCAGGACGCCGCCGCTCGCCTTCAGGCACCCAATATCCAGCACTGGCTTGGCACCGACAGCTACGGTCGCGACCTGCTTTCACGTCTGATTTACGGCACCCGTCCGGCGCTCGGGCTGGTGGCGTTAGTCACCGTTATTACCCTGCCCGCCGGACTGCTGGTGGGAATTTTGTCCGGCTACTACGGCGGCTGGCTGGAGCGCATCCTGATGCGTTTTACCGACGTGGTGATGTCGATGCCGCGCCTGATCCTCGCCTTCGCGTTTGTGGCGATGCTTGGCCCGGGGCTGGTCAACGGCGCGCTGGCGCTGGCCTTAACCACCTGGCCCGCATACGCGCGTCAGGCGCGGAGTGAAATTCAGCGTCTGCGCCACAGCGATTACCTGGCCGCCGCGGAGATGATGGGCATTCGCGGCCTGCGCCTGCTGGTCGGGCATATTCTGCCCCTGTGTTTGCCGTCCGCGATTGTGCGGCTGGCGCTGGATCTGGCAGGCATTATTCTGGCCGCCGCCGGTCTCGGCTTCCTCGGCCTTGGCGCACGTCCGCCCATGGCCGAATGGGGAGCGATGATTGCCGACGGCATGCAGGTGATTTTCGACCAGTGGTGGATTGCCGCCATTCCGGGCGGGGCCATCCTGTTTGCCAGCCTGGCGTTTAACCTGCTGGGCGATGGCCTGCGCGACGTTCTGGAGCCACAGCATGAATGAACCCCGCGTCATCGTCGATGCGCTGAATATCGACTACCCCGCCGCGCGCGTGGTCAACAATCTGAGCTTTACGCTTGGCAACGAGCGGCTGGCGCTGGTGGGGGAATCCGGCTCCGGCAAGTCCATGTCCGCCCGCGCCCTGATGGGTCTGGTGCGCAAACCCGGTATTGTAAGCGCCAACCGGCTTAACGTGCTTGGCAACGATCTGCTGACCCTGAACGCCCGCCGCTGGCAGGCGCTGCGCGGTAACGGGATTGCGATGGTCCTGCAGGACCCGCGCTACGCGCTGAATCCGGCGAAAAACGTCGCCGCTCAGCTTGATGAGGCGCAGACCCTGCATCAGCGCCTGCCCCGCGCTGAACGCCTGGCGCGCATTCACGACATCCTCCGCGCCGTCGGACTCAACGAACATGTCCTCCTGCGCTACCCCGGCGAACTCTCCGGGGGCATGGGCCAGCGGGTGATGATTGCGATGGCGCTGATCAACAACCCGCAGGTGCTGATTGCCGATGAACCCACCTCCGCGCTGGACGCCCGCCTGCGCAACCAGATCCTCGAGCTGCTGGTGCAGCAGTGCGAAGAACGCCAGATGGCGATGCTGTTAATCAGCCA
Source organism: Enterobacter sp. 148H3 (assembly GCF_034107425.1). Classification (NCBI taxonomy): domain Bacteria; kingdom Pseudomonadati; phylum Pseudomonadota; class Gammaproteobacteria; order Enterobacterales; family Enterobacteriaceae; genus Enterobacter; species Enterobacter sp. 148H3. The sequence continues at coordinate 360,266 of NZ_JAWNEI010000004.1, forward strand.
CGATCTGCCGCTGGTGGCGGAGCACTGCGACCGCGTGCTGGTGATGTATCAGGGCGAAAAGGTTGATGAGATGGCGGCAAGCCATCTCCCGCAGGCGACGCATCCGTACACGCGAACCCTGTGGACCTGTCGTCCAGACGCCAATACCTATGGGCAGATGCTGCCGACGCTCGACCGTTCGCAGCCGTGGAAGGAGGCCAGCGATGGCGCTCGTTGAGGTTAACCAGGTGCAGGTCACCTTTGGGGAAAAAACGGCGGTTTCGGCCGCCAGCTTTAGCATTGAGAGAGGCGAGACGTTCAGCCTGATCGGTGAATCCGGCTGCGGCAAATCGACCCTTCTGCGCGTGCTGGCTGGGCTGCAGCGCGAGTGGCGCGGCAGTATTGCGCTACTGGGAGAAGCGTTAACGCCAGGACGACGTTTTGAAGGCGAGCTTCGCCGCAACGTGCAGATGGTATTTCAGGATACGTGGGCGTCGCTGCACCCGAACCACACCATTGCGCGCACCCTGTCGGAGCCGTTAAAAATCCACGGCGAAACGCAGATTGCCGAAAAGGTGGCGGATGCGCTGCAGCAGGTGGGGCTTTCCGCCGACGCGGGCAGGCGCTACCCGCACCAGCTTTCCGGCGGCCAGCGCCAGCGCGTGGCTATTGCCCGCGCGCTGCTGCTGCGCCCGCAGCTTCTGCTGCTGGACGAGCCGACCTCGGCGCTGGATATGTCGGTGCAGGCGGAGATCCTGAACCTGCTCAACCGTCTTAAGGCCGAGCACGAGATGACCTATCTGCTGGTGAGCCACGACGCGGACGTGATTGCCCATATGTCCGACCGGGCGGCGTTTATGGCGCACGGGGCGATCCAGAAGGTGTTTGACCGTGAGGCTATGTTAAGAGGCGAGCACAGGATGGGGTAAACCGTGCGGCGGCGCGGGTTTTCCAGGCCGGGTAAGGCATCGCCGCCACCCGGCCTACAATTACTTCAGCAGCTTCACCGTGGCATCAATGTCGATCTCATCTTCGGTGAAGATCAGCGTCGTGTTCTGGAAGGTGGTGATCGCCAGCTTCTTCACCGTGCGCATTTCGCCCGGCTTTTTATCAGATTTCGGCTTGATGCTGTTCATCAGCAGCCCCACCGACAGCACCGCATTCTCTTTGTCGATTTTGGTATCGGCAGGCTCTTCTTCGCTGAACACCACGAAGGACTTGATCGAGCTGAGCTTCACGCGCTCGCCTGCGATATAGAGATGTTTGCTTTCGGGGATCACCTTCACCGCGTAGGCGGAAAGGCCTTTGTTGTTGGTGGTTGGCTCAAAGGTCACCGCGGCATCTTTCTTAATCAGATCGGGGTTCGCGACCTTAATCACATGAAAATAGCGGTTGTCGCCGTTTTCATCTTTGATAAATCCAAAGCCTTTATCTTTAAACCACGTTGTGATTGTACCGTTCATCGCTGTTACCGCCTGTCAGATCGTAATGACTAAAGTTTTGCAGCGCGCAGTGTAATGCACAATGACGGAGGAGACAAAAAAAAGCCCCTGCACGGGTGCAGGGGAAAACTCATGTCAGAGCTTATTAGAATTTAGTTAAACACCATCCCACCATCGATGAGCAGAGACTGGCCGGTCATGTAGTCGGAATCCGGTCCTGCCAGGTATGAAACGCAGGCGGCGACATCTTCCGGTTCGGACAGGCGGCCAAGCGTGATGCGTTTGGCAAAAGTCTCGGTTCCGTAGCCGAGCGGTTTACCCGCCGCCTCGGAGACCTGACGGTCGATCTCCGCCCACATCGGCGTTTTAACGATGCCCGGGCAGTAGGCGTTAACGGTGATCCCCAGCGGAGCAAGATCCCGCGCGGCGGTCTGGGTTAGGCCGCGCACCGCGAATTTACTGGAACTGTAGACGGCCAGCTCCGGGTTACCGGTGTGGCCCGCCTGGGAGCAGGCGTTGATGATCTTGCCGCCGTGCCCCTCTTTGCGGAACGCGTCAATCGCCGCCTGGATCCCCCAGATCACCCCTTTCACGTTGATGTTGTAGACCTTGTCGACAATCTCCGGCGTGATGGATTCGATTGGCGTGGACGGCGCAACCCCGGCGTTGTTGACGATCACGTGGAAACCGCCCAGCGCGGTGCGGGCTTTCTCCACCGCCGCAAATACCTGCTCGCGGTCAGAGACGTCCACCTTCACGGCAACGGCTTTCCCGCCGTTACGGATGATTTCATCGGCCACGGCTCTGGCCGTCTCCGCGTTATAGTCGGCGATGGCGACGGCAAAGCCATCCTTCACCAGGCGAAGCGCAATCGCTTTACCAATCCCCTGGCCTGAGCCTGTTACGAGAGCAACTTTTTGCATTTCTCTGTCCTTATGTTGAGTCACAAAATCTGGCTGAGATGGAGCTGGCCCATCAGCAGCGGGTTATCGCTGTAGTCGACCGGAATGGCCACCACGGCCGGGCCATCCACATCCATCGCCGCACGCAGCGTGGGTTCGAGCGCGTCGGCGCTCTCCACGGCAAAGCCTTTCGCGCCAAAGGCATCGGCATAGACTTTAAAATCGACCGGGCCGAACTCGACGCCGGAAAGACGCTGGTATTTTTTCTCTTCCTGAATGGCAACCATGTTGTAGCCGTTATCCACCCAGATGATGTGCAGCACGTTAGCGTTGAGGCGCACCGCGGTTTCCAGCTCCATGCTTGACTGCAGGAAGCCGCCGTCGCCGGAGACCGACACCACCTTGCGGCTCGGGTTGACCAGCCACGCGCCAATCGCCCACGGCAGCGCGACGCCCATGGTCTGCTGACCGTTGGAGATCATCACCTGACGCGCACGGAAGCTGTAGAGGTAGCGGGCGATCCAGATGTGGAAGCTGCCCATATCCACGGTAAGCGTCACGTCGTTATTCACGATATCCTGCATGGCCCGCACGATGCGCAGCGGGTGCAGGGCAAACTGGTTGAGCGAGGCGCCGCGACGATCGAGCAGATCGCGCTGATGCTGGCGATCGACCAGAATTTCGGAGGCCCGCTGGCTCAGCTCGAGCTTATGGTCGATACGGTTAGCGAGCAGGTTCAGCGTTTCGGCAATGTCCCCCACCAGCTCCAGATCCGGCACGTAGTTACGTTCTTCATAGGCAGGCAGCACGTCAATGTGCACCAGCGTGGCGTCGCCGCTGTTCCACATGGACGGCTCGTACTCCACCGGGCTGTAGCCGATGCAGATAATCAGATCCGCCAGATGGAGCAGCCGGTCGCCCGCCTGGTTATTGAACAGACCGACGCGTCCGGCAAAGCGGGTGAAGTGCTCCTGATTCACCGCCCCGGCGGCCTGATAGGTGCTGGTGACCGGAATACGGCTTTTCTCCAGCAGCTTGCGCAGCGCGGCGCTGTTGGCGGGCTGGCTCGCCATCAGCCCCAGCAGGATGACCGGGTTTTTGGCCTTTTCGATAAGCTTCGCGACGTCGTTAATGGCGGATTCCGGTGCCGGGCCCATCAGCGCCGGGCCACTGGCAGGCAAAATTGCTCCCGTGGCGGGCTGGTCGACAATATCCTGCGGCAGGCTGACAAACGCGCCCCCCGGCCTGCCGTGCTCGGCGGCGCGAAACGCGTTGGAAACCACCTCAGCAATCGCGTCCGGCGCACTCACTTCGACGGCGTATTTGGTGACCGGGCTGAACATGGCGACGGTGTCCATGCTCTGGTGCACCAGTTTGGCTTTATCTGCCCGCTTCACCGCCCCGCCCAGCGCCACGACCGGGTCGCCTTCGCTGTTGGCGGTGGCAATGCCGGTGATCAGGTTCGAACAGCCGGGCCCGGAGGTCACCAGCGCCACCCCGGCCTTGCCGGTCAGACGCCCTACCGCCGCCGCCATGAACGCCGCGTTCGCTTCGTGACGCACCGGAATAATCTCGATGGAGGAGTCCAGCAGGGAGTCAAAGACCTTGTCGATTTTCGCCCCCGGGATCCCGAACACCTGCTTCACGCCCTGCGCTTCCAGCTGGCCGACAACCAAATCGGCGCCGTGCGCCCACTGACGTGACTGTTTCTCACTGTTCACGATAGTTCTCCTGTTAGTTTTCGACGGAACGGATCGCTGCGTCCAGATTGCTGGGGTGAAGGTTGGCCTGTAAAAACGCGCTGTCGGCGGGCAGGTCAATCATCAGCTTGTGAATTTCACCGAAGGTGAGCACGCCGCTCTCCAGTTGGTAATCGAGCAGATGGCCCCCGCCCTGACGGTCGTCGGTGATGAAATGTTCGTGGTAGCCCGCCACGTTGATGCCCTGCATATGCTGTGGCGTGCGGAACCCGACCAACACCCCTTCACGCTGGTTAAAGCGGAACACCGGCTGGTCGTCCAGCACGTCGGTCATCGCGCGGTACGGCGGCTTCTGGCGCGGTACGGTGCGGGTGTGGGCGTGGCGGAAATTGCCGTCAATGCGCAGCGCGCAGAACAGGTTATCGGAGGGGATATGCTGGTCGATCGCGTCGTGGATCTGCTGACGGCTCACCGGCGCATTGAAGGTGATACGATACTGCGGCTGGAACCAGGTCATCACCGCGAACGGCGTTTTCTGCTCCGGCTTCGCGGCCCGGGCGCTGCCGTCGGCGCGCAGCTGGTACACCTTGCTGCTGAAGGCAATCATTTCGCCGTCCAGCTCGTTGAAGGTGCCCAGACCAAAATCACCGTGTGCCAACAGATCGGCGATGGTGGTCTCCCCTTCGTACACGCCGCTTAGCAGGGCGCTCATTAGCGATGTCTGGTAGATCACGCTGTCAGGATGCTGGGCGGAAAACCCGCGCAGGGTCTCGCACAAGCTGGCCTCACAGTCGCAGGCAGATGAATGCATCATCGTGCTCGTCCTCTTCAACTTTATTTAGAAAGGTTAAATAAATGTTGACCCGATTCAGCAGAGAGTTCCAATATAGAAACCATGCTGGTTTGAGACGTTTTAGATATGGAACTTCGTTATCTGCGGTATTTTGTCGCGGTTGCACGCGAGCGACACTTCACCAGGGCGGCCGAAGCGCTGGGTATTTCACAGCCTCCTCTGAGTCAGCAGATCAAACGGCTTGAAGAGGAAGTCGGCACCCCGCTGTTCAGGCGCCTGACGCGGGGCGTGGAGCTGACCGAGGCGGGAGAAGCCTTCTACGAGGACGCCTGCAAGATCCTGGCGCTGAGCGACGCCGCGCTGGAAAAAGCCCGCGGCATCGCGCGCGGGCTGAACGGAAACCTGTCGATTGGCATCACCAGCTCCGACGCTTTTCATCCCAAAATTTTCGCGCTGATTCGCCAGTTTCAGGTGCAGAATATGGCGGTGCAGGTTTACCAGGTGGAAGCCAATATGTCGTCGCTAACGACGATGCTGGCGGAGGGTGAACTGGATATCGCCTTCGTGCGCCTGCCGTGCGAGAGCAGCAAGGCGTTCGAGTTAAAAATCCTCGACCGGGAGCCGATGGTGGTGGCGCTGCATCGCGACCATCCGCTGGCGGCGTGCGGTTCGCTGGCGTTAGAGCAGCTTCGGGATACGCCGGTAGTGTTGTTCCCGCAGGAGGTCGCGCCGGGGCTGTACGAGCGGGTTCACGGCTGCTGCGAGCGGGCCGGGATAGACGTGCAGCACGCGCTGCAGTCGTCGCAGCTGTCCTCCTCCCTGAGCATGGTTTCCGCCGGCGGCGGGTTCGCGCTGGTGCCGAAATCCATGGCGGCTATTTCTCCGCCTAATGTCACCTACCACGCGCTGAGCTCGCCGGAGCTTTATACCGATATCGCGCTCTGCTGGCGGCGCTTTGAACGCTCGCGAACGGTGAAGCGGTTTTTGACGATGCTGAACGAGGGTTGACGGCAGCGCGGCTGTGCCCGGCGGCGCTGCGCTTGCGCGGGCCTACGGTTGGGGACGCGGTCAGGTTGGGTTTCACACGCCTGATGCTCTCTGTTCAGCTCCCCGTTGACTTATTTACGCTGTGTTTTCATCATCCGTTTCCGGGACAACGCGAGTCCGTTCAGTCTGCGAAGATCGAACGTCACTTGACAACAGCAGCGCTAACCTTAAAAAGCAGGACTATTTGCTATGAATCCAAGGGAAAATATTGTCAGTACATTCAGTGAATTGTCTGCAGAATTACAGCGTGCTGCCGAGTTCTCGCTACAGAATACCAATCAACTGGTCGTGCTATCGATGCGCGCCTTCGCAAGTGAAGCCGGTGTGAAACCCGCCACGCTGCTGCGGTTGGCGCAACGATTAGGCTACAACGGCTGGGGTGAACTCAAGGACGCATTCATTGATGAACTCGGACTGCGCAATGATACATATGTATCTAAAGCCGAGAAGCTGATCGCCAAAGGCACTCAGCCTCAGCTTTATGAAGAGGTGTTTCAGGCGCATCAGGCAAATTTGGCTTTTACACAGCACGAAAACCATCAGGCGATGGAGCAGGCCGTATCGCTGCTGGACGCGGCTGAGAATGTCTATATTTGCGGCTTCCGGGCCAGCTTTCCTATCGCCTGGTCGCTGTTTTATGTCTATCGACTGTTTAATCGTCAAGCGTCGCTCATTGATGGTCTGGCGAGCAACATCGAAGTGTTCACGCGTGAATTAACAGCACAAGATTGCCTGTTACTCACCAGTTTTGCCCCCTATTCCCGTGAGTCGCTGGATGTCCTGCGCGCAGCCCGGCAGGCGGGCGCGACAATCGTCGCCATCACGGATTCTCCCGTCTCGCCATTAGCCCAGGCTGCCGATTGCACGCTGCTGTTCTCTGTCGACAGCCCGTCATTTTTCCCTTCCGTAGTGTCGGGTATGGGGCTCGCCGAGTGTTTACTGGCGATGCTGGTCGCGCGACATGGTCGGGATGCAGTGAATAAAATCGAAAATGCTGAACGCTATCTTATCGACTCTGGTGCCTATGTGGTCCCTGGGAAACCCTGAAAAATGATTCATTTGCATTCGGCATAAGAAAACGGAATGCATTTGGATCAAAATGAAATTGACGCGATACAAATGGATCCTGCAAGATGCGCTTTATTAGCACAGCGCATTCAGGAGCAGGACCAGCATGACCCATATCATTCACCGCAGTTTACGCAGCACGCCCGCCGTGGCGGTACGCGCCCAGGGGGCGTACATTTTTGATGCACAGGGAAAACAGTATCTGGATGCCTGCGGTGGCGCCGCCGTTTCCTGTTTAGGCCACGCGCATCCTGACGTGCTGGCTGCGATGCATCGCCAGATCGATCGGCTGGCCTATGCCCACACCAGTTTTTTTACCAGCGACACCGTTGAACAGCTTGCTGAACAGCTGACGCGCACGGCGCCTGGCGATCTTAACTATGCCTATTTCGTTTCGGGCGGTTCGGAAGCGGTTGAAACCGCGCTTAAGCTGGCGCGCCAGTATTTTGTTGAGATCGGACAGCCGTCGCGCACTAAATTTATCGCCCGTAAGCAGAGCTATCATGGCAATACCCTTGGGGCGCTCGCGGTAGGAGGCAACGAATGGCGTCGCCGCCAGTTTGCCCCCTTGCTGATCGACGTGATCCGCATTTCGGCCTGCAATGAATATCGCGACCGCCGCGATGACGAAACCCAGCAGCAATACACCACGCGCCTGCTCAACGAGCTGGAGCAAGCCATTATTGAGGCCGGTCCCGACACCATTATTGGTTTCTGTGCTGAAACCGTGGTGGGGGCTACCACCGGCGCCACGCCGCCCACCCCGGGCTATCTTAAAGGCGTGCGCAACCTGTGTGATAAATACGGCATCCTCTATATCGCGGATGAAGTCATGTGCGGCATGGGACGCACAGGCACATTGCATGCGTTTGAACAGGATGATGTGGTGCCGGATTTGGTGACCATCGCGAAGGGGCTGGGGGGCGGCTATCAGCCGATTGGCGCAGTATTAGCGAGCGAGAAGGTTGTCTCAGCGCTGCAGGCCGGTAGCGGTCTGTTCCAGCACGGGCACACCTACATTTGCCACGCGACCGCCGCTTCCGCAGCCCTGGCCGTGCAGCAGGTGATTGCGCGCGATAATTTGCTGCAGGCGGTGAGGCAACAGGGAGCTTACCTGCACAACGCATTGCGTGAAGTACTGGGGGAATTACCCCACGTCGGTGATACGCGTGGACGCGGCTTGTTTGCGGGGGTTGAGCTGGTGCGCGATAAAGCCAGCAAAACCCCCTTCGATCCTGCCCTGAAGCTGCATGCAGCAATCAAAGCAAACTGTATGTCACGTGGGCTGATGGTCTATCCAATGGGTGGAACCATTGACGGGCAGTACGGCGACCATATCCTGATCGCACCACCGTTTATCGTCACGCCTGGCCAGCTCGACTTTGTGGTGGACACGCTGAACACCGTGATTCGCGAAGAGACCAGCAAATTATGATCAATCGTTTACCGCCGCTGGCGGAGCATGAGTGGGACGACCAGCAGCGCGCTTTGGCCGAAGAGATAATCAACGGGCCCCGCGGTGCGCTGCTGCCACCTTTCGAGCCGCTGCTGCGCAGTCCAGAGCTCATGGCGCATGCGCAACGCATGGGAGAATACCTGCGTTATCGCAGCGCGCTGGGACAGCGCCTGTCGGAACTGGCGATTTTGATGACCGCGCGGCACTGGTCGCAGCCTGTTGAGTGGGCGATTCACGCGCCGATAGCGCGCGAGAAGGGTATTTCTGCCGCGTCGGTGCAGGCGATTAATGAAAAGCGTCTTCCAGAGGATCTGCAGCCAGATGAATGGGCGGTCTATCACTTTTGCAAGGAGTTACAGGAGCAGCAGAAGGTCAGCGATGCCACCTGGCAGCACGCTATCGCGCTCTGGGGCGAGAAAGGCGTGGTGGATCTGATCGGCATCAATGGCTATTACAGTTTTCTCTCAATGGTAATGAACGGCGCACAGACGCCGGTACCCGACAGCCGGGATGAGATTATTCCCGCATAAGCTTTCGCTTTAAATCTGGCGCATGAAAGTGCGCCCTGCATATCAACTTTTTATTTTCCCATTCCGCCGATGTATTTCGCCGGGTGACATTCATGCACGCTACTTCACTGACGCCGAGGGTTATCATGTCTGGATTATTCACTAAATTAAAAGTTACGTTAGCGCTGGTCGCTTGCTCCGCCAGTTTTGTGGCACAAGCGCAGGATAAATTAACGGTTGGTGTGGATACCGCCTTTGTCCCCTTTGAATTTAAACAAGGCGATAAATACGTCGGCTTTGATATTGATTTGTGGGATGCCATAGCTAAAAAAATGGATGTCAGCTACGAATTACGCCCGATGGATTTTGGGGGACTGATCCCGGGTTTACAATCACGCAATCTGGATGTCGCCATGGCGGGCATTACGATAACCGACGCGCGTAAACAGGTCGTCGATTTCAGCGACGGTTATTATGATGCTGATTTATTAATGGCGGTGAAAAGCAGCGATAACACCATTACTAAATTCAGCGATTTAGCAGGAAAGAAAGTGGGATTAAAGCAGGGAACGGCGGCGGCCAGCTTTATGAAAAGCAAATATAAGGCGAACTATGTTGAATTCCCGAATATCGACAACGCCTATCTTGATTTGCAGGCCGGTAACCTTGATGCCGTGGTGCATGATTCCCCCAACGTGCTCTATTACGTAAAAACGGCGGGCGATGGCAAAGTGAAATCGACCGGCGAGACTGACAGCATTCTGCCGCAGCACTATGGCTTTGCCATGCAGAAGAACAGCGCTCTGACGCCGAAGATCAACGCTGCGCTGCAGGCGTTACGTGCGGACGGGACGTACAGCAAGATTTACGTGAAGTGGTTTGCTAAACAGCCAAAATAATCCCGCCAGGTCGGAGCGATCCGACCTCGTTGCATCTTAACGGGTAACATATGAATTTCGACAGTAAATATATTTGGGAGTCCCTGCCGCTGCTGTTGCAAGGACTACAGCTGACGCTGATTATTTCATTATCAGGTTTATTGGGTGGTTTTGTTATTGGCCTGCTGGCGGGAACCTGCCGGGCGCTCGGAGGAAAAATATCAAAGACAGTCTCTTTAGTCTTTGTCGAGTTAATCCGCGGAACGCCTATTATGGTGCAAGTGATGTTTATTTATTTCGCACTCCCCATGGTGTTACCGATTCATATCGACCCGGTAACGGCGGCCATTACGACCATTGTGATTAACTCGGGTGCTTATATTGCAGAAATCACCCGAGGAGCGATCCTCTCAATTAATAAAGGTTTTAGAGAGGCCAGCCTGGCAATGGGATTATCCCAGCGCAGCACGCTATGGCATGTCATTATGCCGCTGGCATTACGCCGTATGATCCCTGCGTTAGGTAATCAGTGGATTATCAGTATTAAAGATACCTCGCTGTTTATTGTGATTGGTGTGGCGGAATTGACTCGTCAGGGGCAAGAAATTATTGCCGGTAATTTCCGCGCGCTGGAAGTCTGGACCGCAGTGGCAATGATCTACCTGCTGGTGACGCTGTGCCTGAGTTTCCTGCTGAAGCAACTGGAGAAGAGGATCCATATTTTATGAACATGGTTGAATTTAGCGCGGTGTCGAAAAATTTCGGTGCCACTCGGGTGCTGCACGACATCAATTTAAAAATTGATGCTGGCGAAGTCGTGGTGATCATCGGCCCTTCCGGCTCGGGCAAATCGACGCTGCTGCGCTGCATTAACAAGCTGGAGGAAATTTCCTCCGGCACGCTGCTGGTAGCGGGAATGCATATTACCGATCCTCACGCTAACGAATGTGATATCCGCCGTGAAGCCGGGATGGTGTTTCAGCAGTTCCATCTGTTTCCCCATCTGACGGCGCTGGAGAATGTGATGTTTGGTCCGGTTCGCGTACGTAAACAGAGCAAAGCCGCCGCGCGGGAACAGGCGCTTGCGCTGCTGGACCGCGTTGGCTTACGCGAACGCGCCAGTCACTACCCATCAGAGCTCTCTGGCGGTCAGCAGCAACGCGTGGCCATCGCCAGAGCCCTGGCGGTGAAGCCGAAAATGATGTTGTTCGATGAGCCGACCTCAGCCCTGGACCCCGAATTACGGCATGAGGTGCTGAAAGTCATGCGCTCGCTGGCCGAAGAAGGCATGACTATGGTGATTGTGACCCATGAAATCGGCTTCGCCCGCGATGTGGCATCGCGGCTCATCTTTATTGATGGCGGTACCATTGCCGAAGATGGTCCACCTGATATGCTGCTGAATAGCAGTCGCAATCCACGCCTGAAAGAATTTTTGCAACACGTATCCTGAATAGAAGTGAATGATAACCCTATGAAAAAAATCGACATTCGTGGTTCCGCTTTTGCAGTAGGTCAGGCGCTTGGCGCGTTCGGCCGCGAGGCCTGGCATGCAAAACTGACGCAAACGGCGCTGTGGCAAACCGTTACCGCTATGAAAGACGCAGAACAGACCCGGAGCATGCGCTCGCTGGTGCAGTCTGCGTATCCCCTAATCTGGCAGGAGCTGGAGGGATTGGCCGAGGGCCTGGATGCACCGTTTGATGAGGTGTTTGCCTGGAACTGCCGCGGCGATCTGGTGCGCTCAACCTCTGATGGCTGTACCACGGTAGCGGGAAGCACCGCTGAGGGAGAGCTGATTATCGCGCATAATGAAGACGGTTTCCCGCAGCTTCGCAATGACTGCGCCATCGTCAGCATCACCCCGGATGATGGCCTGGCGTTCACCAGTTTCGCATATCCGGGATCGATTTGCGGACACACCTTCGCCGTAAACGAAAAGGGTGTGGTGAACACGGTGAATAACATACGCGCTTTGCACCGTCCGAACGGCATGCCGCGCCAGATACTTGCCCGCGCTGCGCTGAATGCCGCCAGCCTGGATGAAGCTATCACTATACTGACCTCATCACCACGCGCCGGAGCCTTTCATCATACGCTGGGACAAATGGGAGACAGCCGGCTGTTTAGCGTGGAGGCGACGGGAACAGGCTGTTCCGTCACGCCGCTGCGGGATGTTTTCGCCCATGCTAATCACCTTATCCACCCTCAGCTTGATGCGGTTGAGCAGGTAATCACTGACAGCTCCCGGTCACGCCAGCAGCGGCTAAACGCCTGGCTGGATACGCAACCTCACCTTGATGGTACAGCGGCTCTGGGTATTCTTTCAGACCAGCATGATCCCGCGCTCCCGATTTATCGTCTCTCGCCACAGGACCCGGATGAAGAGAACACGCTGGCCACGGCCATTTTTACCCTGAGTACGTCGCAGATAAAATGGCAGATATTCACTCACGATCGGCAAAAACCCGTTTTACAGCAGGAATGCCCGGCGGCGCTGCGCTAGCGCGGGCCTACAGGGCTGTGATTTTTGTAGGCCGGGTCAGGCGTAGCCGCCACCCGGCAATGCCCTTCTGGAAGCCGCCTCGCAAACCTGCAAGCAACCTTATGTAATTCAGGGGCATCCCCTTTCCTTCCTTTTTTTACCGCCGTAAAGTGCCTGCGTTGCAGCACATCCGTAACCGGGCGTAGGAACCCGTTAGCATGACATGACATTTTTGGACAAAGAGGATGCTAAATGGCGACTATCCCTGAATTTTCCTACGCGCTTTCTGAGGAAAGCGCTGTTCATCATCTCATCAACCACCCAATTTCCGATTCCGCGGATCTCTTCGAACTGGCCGATGCCTGCGCCGCTTACGTAAGCGTACTGGTGGAAACTGACGACGCGGTGACGTTTGCCATGCTCTGTACGCGATTACTGGCTGCGCTGAAACGGCTGCGCGAGTGCTGTGACTCGGAACTTCCGCCGTATCTGGTTGAACAGTTGGTTGCGGGGGAAAAGATTACCTCCTGCGTGCCGGACTGCTGGCAGGAAACGACGTTGCAGGTGGATTATGCCGTAGCGTTAACGCTGGCGGTGATGGGCGGAACACTGCCCATGAGCGTGGCGAAAGAACTGACCGGGCTGCTGCATGATATGGTCTGGCTGCTGGCGGAGTTTGTGAAGGAGCCGTATATCGCAGCGCACTGAGACGGGTGATGGAAGGCCGGAATTCTGCTGCTGCGGATGGGGGAGCATTTCGGCCAGATACCCTCTCTTTTCCTGGTAATTGCTTGCGGAACGCCATCTGATACTCTGGCTGCACTCAAGGGATGACAAGGAAGAGAAATGCTGAATCCTGGATTCGTAACCCGCAAAGCGCTTGCTCAGTGGCAGGATGTCCCCGCTTTTTTACCTCAGTTCCAGTTTCATGAAAAACACCGAACGGTCATTCATACTGCGCATCCCGAACATATTCTGCCGTTGATTGCAAACTTTGACGTCCGGCAAGATGTCGTCATTCGGCGGCTGATGTTTTTACGGCAATTACCGCAGAAATTTCTGCGTAATCAGCAGGCTAACTCCATCGGCAACTTTGGCTTGCACAGTTTTACCCTTTTGAAAAACTCAGCATCTGAGCTCTGCTATGGCTTGCGAGGACAGTTCTGGCGTTCAAATTTTGGTCTGGAAAAAGTACCGGATGTCAGCGCTTTTCAGACGTCAGTGACGCCGGGCAGCGCGACATTGTTGCTGCGCTATCAAGTAACGGAATTGGCGCCAGGGCAGCATGAACTCAGTACAGAAACGTTCGTATATTGCCCGGACAGAAGCACCCGGCTCAGAATGGCGGCTTACTGGCTGGCAATACGGGCGGGCAGCGGCTGGATCCGTAAAAGGACGCTGAAGGCGGTCAGAGCGAATATTGAAAGTCAGACGTGAGGTGTACCTGTGAAATATTCCGAAAGGGAACCTTACGGGAATATTTTCCTGAACATTTATGGATAGAACAATGGAGGTTTTGATGAATAAACGCGCTATTGCCTGTTTGCTCTTACTCAGTTCATTCGCTGTAAATTCTGCTGATGGCGGTAAGGGTGGTGATGGAGGAAATGGCTCTGATGGCGGAAGCGGTTCTGATGGTACCGTCTCATCTAATGGCCGAGCGGGTTGTCCGGGCGGAACAGATCCGGATCCATCGGGGCATTTTTATCTTCCCGGTACAAAAAAACAATGCAACCCGGGGAAGCAGGATGCAATGAAGAGCGCCAGGCAATGAGATAAAGCGTCACAATACGCTAGCTCATCCTGATTCTGTTTCCTTACCTGCCTCCAGCTCCCGGAAAAATGTTTAGCAAGGTAAAAGACAGGCATCACGACGACACCGACAGATAAGCGTTTATGGAAAGCTTCTCCATGAAAAAAAAAGAACCACCTGAGCGCTTATCACGAAAAATCGATTTTGACCACTTTGGGCAGCACGAGATTGAAAAGAGCTATCGATCCAGCGTGATTTTGACAATAATATCGACCTTATCTGGGATCGGTAAATTCATCCTTTAGTTAAGCGTCTATTCACTATGTCATTTACATAATGTTCAATCGAAATATTGTGCTCACGATTAATCTTAGAAATGAATGCGTTAAGATGCTCTTGCGATGCATGAAGGGTAGTGGCAATAAGGTTATCAAAATCGTTCTGAGTAAAATGTTTATGTCCCTTTAACGTCGAGCGCTGGAGCAAAGTGTGTGCGGACACTTCCAGGACGGCCCGCCGGTAATGATCGGACAACAGGATGTCAAGATCGGTCTGACGAATATCAAACTCAAAATGAAAACTGACAAACCCCGATTCAACAGGTAATGAATAAATCAATTTGCCACCTAATTGCTCAACGTAAGGTTCATATCCTTCTCCCATTACTCGCGTAGTATGCATATAACCCCTCTCTTTTCATGCATTAGATTAATTACACTTAAATAAATACATAGTATTACTATTTTAAAGATCGAAAAAATCATTCCGGTATGTATCAGCCATTTCAAACACAGTATACTCTTTACCCGATTCTGCAAGGCCGTACAAAGACTCAAGCGTATCGTTTCCTTGATCATCAGACCATAGAGATGGTTGTAACACTTTGAAAACAATGTTTATATTAAAAAGAACAGAAGCGCCAAAATGAAGTAAATAGGCACGATAACTTTCAGGGATTAGCCCTATTGATGCTTCTAATGTATTTAAACACTTTATAAATTCATCTGATGGTAATGATGCCGGTTTCGCTCCAAAGCGCTCTAATTTTTCAACATTTTCCTTTCCTCCTCATATCAGATGCGGAGCCAATATGTTGCACATTGTCATGAAGATCTCTTGGGACAAGAATTATAGTATTCGCACTAAGATGATTTGGAGTAAGCATTTTTCCCTTAACAAATTCTGAGCCGCTTTCTGTGTAATGCCTTTTTTCTATGCAATGGCATTATTACCAATGGCAAAATACAAGCATATCTGTCATTCTTTTTATTACTGTTTATCTATTTACTAGCATCTAAATGTAAAAAAATAAGCCATGATCATATTCTGATTATGGATTTATTTTGAAATATCATAAATCAACAGTTACATTCATTCCTGCATCAAGAGATGCCTCACAAATTTCCTTGTATAATTCCGTAAAACTATTAGTAATTTCATAGATATTGCCGCACTCATTTTTCTCAGCGATTTCAAACTCTTGGATATCATCCTCAGCATGTAGATGTGTTCTGTCCCAATAATACACACCTTGGCTTTCACTGCCATTTAATATAAGGTAAAAATTACCTCCAGGATCATCACCAATAATTTACTTATCATCAATGAAATCAAGTTCACTTAAAAAATCTTCATTTTGACGAAAAATGTAGTGGTTTGGATTTTTCATATTTATTCCAAAAAGGGCATAAAAAGCGATAACCCCGTCATCGACACCTTCATACTCCAACTCACAAAAATCCGGAGATTTTACAACAAAGCCATTTTTCAACCTGAGAAATTCTTTATAATCTTCAGGTAAACTGATTTTGAATTTCCTCTCCAGAACTTTAATTTCATCTTAATTTGCAGGTTTACCATATGAAATAGGCATAAGCTCTCCTTGCAAAGGTCATGACTTAGTGATCTTAGATACTCAACCTCTATTATGGAAAAATCGATGGTAGTAATTAAAGCCGGAACTTAATGGTTTCCGGCATATTCCATTCATTTATCTAAATAAAAAAACATGTGCCCTAGCCATAAAAATAATCATAGAATGCATTAAAACTTTCATTACCGATAAGAGGCACAATTCTTTTCCGCAACTCATCAATAAAGTCATCTTTCACTTCGTCATTATCATCTGCTATATCAAAGATATCGTATTGACCATATACCAAATCAATAAGCTCAGCCAATGAAAATATAAATCCAGAGAGACTGCCAGCTATTTTAAATGGTTCAATTACATCATAACTAGCATAGACAGAGGTATTCCCTTCATCGATAACCGCAATTATAGGTTTACCTCCACCTAAATCATCACCAAAAACAAGATAATTGTTTGGTAAGTATTCATAACCACTTTGAGCCTTCGAGAGCTCACTGACAGAATGAATTTTAATTGGCGTGAAGCCTGTTTCAATCTTTAACTTTTCAGGATTATAATTTTTATATAAGTAATCAACGTCTGTTGAACGAGGTAAGCTGGACGGGAAAGCATTATCCAAGTCATTGATTGTACTAAAATTCCCTGACAGCGAAAATTTTTTGCAAACAGCAACAAGTTTTTTTAAAGACTCTTCAATTTCACTCATAACAATACCTCACATTCAGCATATTCATTGATATTATTGACAGCTCTTCAAATTCTTACGGGTAAGATTACGGTCTATCAATCGTCCTTTACCTGGAGTCTCATAGCTGCCACGGTGACCTTGTAGACCATGTAAATGCTCATCATAGCCGCTTGGATGATTAGCATTCTGGAGAAATACAATATTCCTTGGATCACCTTGCCATTTCCCTCCCAGAACACCAT
Source organism: Enterobacter sp. 148H3 (assembly GCF_034107425.1). Classification (NCBI taxonomy): domain Bacteria; kingdom Pseudomonadati; phylum Pseudomonadota; class Gammaproteobacteria; order Enterobacterales; family Enterobacteriaceae; genus Enterobacter; species Enterobacter sp. 148H3. Next base: position 377,081 of record NZ_JAWNEI010000004.1, read on the forward strand.
TACCTTTCACACTATTGATATGATGGCCTGTATAACCCATTTCGGACATAACCGACGATAATTGGCGATTATTTTTTGTGCTTAATATTACTTCGCGTTCAGCGGCCGTCCAGTCTCGGCTTCCACCACCAGCCGCAACTAGTTCCCTTTCTTCTCCCCATGCTCGGCTTATTGCTGTCGCCCTAGCTCCCGGTTGCGCGCTAAGGGTGGGATCTGGTTTATAACGAACTAAACCTTGCGCAGAGAGTCCCCACGGATCAATCCACCCCAACGGATTTGGCGCATACTGATAAAGGTTCCACCCACCATTCAACCCAATCGGGTCCTGCACAATAAACCGCCCGACCTGCGGGTCGTAGTAGCGGAACAGGTTATAGTGCAATCCCGTTTCACCGTCAGCGTACTGCCCGGCATAGCGAAGCGGCTGGTGTGGCATCGCCGTACGGTTCACAATCCGTGAGAACCCTTCGCTCTGGTGGCGTACCTCGCCAAAGCTGTCGAACTGGCCGCTCCAGCGCACCGCGCCGCGCTCGTCTGTGACCTCCAGCGGCGCGCCGTTCAGGTCGGTGTTGAACCAGTAAATCTCACCGCTGCTCTGGTCTCGAAGGTGATCCACCCGCGCCAGCGGGCTCCAGGCCTCATTCGGATCGTAAACATAGGTGCTGCACAGCCCGCTCTCCTGCAGCTCCTGCAGCAGGCGGTAGCCCTGCCACAGGAAGCGCGTTTCTGTGGTGCCGTGCGTCGTAGTGACGATTTTGCGCGTACGGCGGCCCAGAGCGTCGTAGTGATAGCGCGCCTCAAACCGCCCTTCCGGCCCGGTTCCCCGGGCGGACACCAGACGGTTCTCGGCGTCATACGCATAATGCTGTTCATACAGCCCGTTCCGGCGGCTGACCAGGTTGCCCCAGGAGTCGTATTTCATAAACAGCGCCTGCCAGTGCTGCAGGCGGTTATCCGTGACCGGTTCCGCATCGTCATTGGCGGCGAGGTTATCCGCGGCGTCATAGCTGAACTGCGCGCGGCTGTGCCCCCGGCGGGCCTCGTAGTGCTTCAGCAGACGCCCTTCGGCGTCGTAGCCGTAGTCCACCTCACCGCGCAGGGTGTCGCTGACGCCGGAAAGCTCGCCGCGTGCGGTGTAGCGATACAGGCGTTCCAGTATCGCCTGCTCCGGCAGGGTCACGTCCGTGCTTAATTCGCTGCGCTGCAGGGTGCGTCTGCCGAGGCTGTCATAATGGCGAATCTGCTCGCGCGCGCCCTGAGTGCGGCGCACCTCGCGGTGCAGGCGGTCGCGGGTGAACTCGGTCACCAGCTGCTGCCCGAAGCGGATGGCGCTGACGTGGCCGGAGCCGTAGTGCAGCCACGCCAGCTTTTGCTCGCCGGGCAGCGTCAGGCCGGTCAGGTTGCTCAGGGCATCCCATTCGTAGCCCACCGCGCCGTTAATGCCGGACTCGCTCAGCACGCGCCCGGCGGCGTCGTGGCGGTAAGCGATCTCATCGCTTTCTATACCCAGGGCAACGCCTTCGGCCGTCGGCGTGCGGCGGATGCGGTTGATCTGGCCGCTCAGATCGCGGAAGTAGCGGTACTCCGCTTGGCGCTGAGTGCGTCCGATCAGCAGCCCGCTGTCGTCATAGCTGAACTGCTGGACGCGACGGGCGATGCCGCCGTCGGCGGCAGGCCGTCCGTTTTCTTCGAGCGCGCAGAGGAACCCTCGCGCGTCCCATTCCATATGGCGCACGGTCTCATCCGGGCGCGTTTCGCTGAGCGGGCGGCCCACGGCGTCGTAGGTGAAGCGGTATTCCGCCCCGTTGCCGTTATCAAGTCGCAGCAGGTTGCCGCGCGGGTCGTAGCGCCACTGGCGCACGCGGCCAATACGGTCGGTGAGGCTGACCGGGAGGCCGAGCACGTTGTAGGCCCAGCTCACCTCGCTTTCCAGCGGATCGCTCCAGCCCGTGAGCTGGCCGCGTTCGTTCCACACCAGCGACTCGCGGCTGCCGTCCGGGTGGATCACGGCGATCAGCAGCCCGGCACGGCTCCACTCCCGGCGCGTGATATTCCCTTCCGCATCCTCACTGGCAATCAGCTGCCCGAATCGATCGTAGGTGAAGCGGGTGACGCTGCCGGAGCAGTCGGTGCGCTGCGTCAGCAGCCCCTGGTGGTTCCAGACCAGGCGCACCACGCCGCCGACGGCGTCGGTAATGCTCTCCGGCAGGTTTTCTTCATCGTCAGGATAGCGATACGCGGTGGTGCTACCGGCCGGATACGTTTCCGACAGCAGACGACCGCGAAGGTCGTACATGGCCTGCGATGAGGTGCCGTCCGGGTACACCGTGCGGGTGATGCGGTCGGTCAGGCGATGCCAGTGATACTCGGTGCGGCGGCCCGCCGGGTCCGTCTCGCTGGTCATGCGGCCGTATTTGTCCCACGTGCTGCGGCGCATCGCGCCGCCGGGCAGAATAACGTCGCAGAGCTCGCCGTCGCGGTAAACAAACGTCGTCTGGCGACCGTCGTAATCCGCGAAGCGCGCGACGTTGTCGTCGTCGTCCACCAGCCAGTGCGCCTGAGCGCCGTCTTCGCGGGTCGCGCGGCGGGTGCCGTTATCAAAATCATATTCGAACGTCAGCTGTTCGCCGCCGCTGTGGCGGAAGCCGACCACGCGCGGCAGGCCGTCAATCTCCCGCCAGCGGTATTCGCTCAGCAGGCCGTTGACGTCCTCGTGGGCGCTCATCAGCCCGTCCTGCCAGCGGAAGCGTCGGCGCACGCTACCGCCCCGGCCGGTCACACAGACCAGCTGGCGCTGTTCATCATAAGCGTAACTGACCAGGCAGATCTCGTCATCCAGCCAGGCGCCGAGGAGCCTGTCACGGTCGTAGCGGCAGACCACGCGCTGGCCCGCGCTGTCGGTCAGGGCATGCAGGGTATTATCCGCATTCCACTCGAAGAGGATATCGTTGCCGCAGGGTTCAGAGATGCGCTGGAGCAGCGACGGGGCATCATCCTTAAGCGGTGAATAGCGCCAGCGTTCGCCGCTGACGTCATACACCGACCAGCTGTCGTCCTGATGATGTTCAAGCCAGTTCTTTTCGCTTTCGCAGTAGGTGCGCATCCCTTTAGGGACCTTCGGGAAGGCGACGTAATCGCCGGACGGCGCGCGCCACACCAGGCCGTCCTGATACGGCTCAAGGCGGCTTTCCCAGAACAGGCTCCAGCCGCGGCCCAGCACGCTGTCGCCGGGGTTGCCGCTGCGCCAGTAGCGCTGCCAGCGCACCGGAAGACGGGAAGGCAGGACGAAGTCCAGCTCATCATCCCCGCTGAGAAACTTCTGTCCGCTGACGATATCTACCGGGCGGGCGATAATCCCCGCGGCCGCCACGCCGGTCATCAGCGTGCCGGCGCGACAGGCGATACGGGCCAGCTTGTTGATACCGGGGATTTTGCCCAGCAGCTTAGAGAGCGCCCCGACTTTACCAGCGGCACCGCCCCACCCGCCGATAAGCCCGGCGAACAGCAGGGTAAGATCGGAGACTTTGTAGAGCCACTCGGGGACTTCAGACTGAATGGGCAGGGTTTGCTGCGGATCGCCGCCGATAATGACGTTGTTCGAACCGGTCATCACCTTCGCGTCGCAGGTGGTTCGATCCCCGATGCGTGCCGCAGGCAGGCCGTTGATAGAGACCCGCGAAGAGCCTTCGGCCATCTGCTGCGAGCCGTCGTCAGAGCACTTCACCGTGCTGTCTGTTGCCATGGCTGCGGGTTTACCATTGATATACACATTGGGCGAGCCGGAGGTGATGACGCCTTTCTTCGTCATGCTGGATGCCCCGGCGTCCGCGATGCTGTCCCGGGCGGCGGTCGCCAGCTCCCCGGTATAATATCCCACGGCCAGGCTGGCGCCGACGAGCAGGACGCCCACCCCAAGACAGGATGCGCCGAGACCCGCAATAAACATGGCCCCCGCCAGGATGCCCCCGGCGGCGGCAATCAGGCCACCGACAATCGTTCCGGCAATCATCCCGGCCAGCGCACCGGAATGTCCGATATCATCGCCAACGCGTGCTGCTTCAAACATAACAACTGTCCCTGGTGTTAATGGTGGAAGCGGAAGCTCCTGAGAAGATCGCCAAACAGCGCGCTGTCGGCATCGCCCAGCGCACGGGTGCAGGTCATGGTGAAGACCAGAATTTTATCGCTGTCGACATTAAATACGGCCTGCTGCTGCCAGATGCGTTTCCCGTCGCGCAGGTAGCTGGCATGGACAATTTCACCCTGGGAAAGATTGTCGCCAAGCGTAGCGGCGCTGCGCTCACCCTGCTTCCAGCCCTTGATGTGTTTTTCCATCAGGACAAGCTGGCGATCGATATACGCGGCAAGCGCTTCGCCGGGGTGGAGGGCATCGCGGGAGATATTGAACGCCGGCGCATCCGCAGCGGGCGGCGCGAATACGTTGACGGTACGATCCTGATAACCCTCAGGAAAGGTGATCTGTCCTTCACTGAAAAGGCACTGCGAATGTAGTTCTGACATTGAGCGGGTCCCACCACATATTTTCAGAAGCGGCAAGTTTCGCATATGTGTTTAAGGCTGACTATCCCCAGATTATTGCCCAACGCCAGCCCTCGCCGAACGGAAAAACAGTAACCGTTAACCCGGCCCCTCGCTCCCTGCCGCCAGCAGCGGTACCACCACGTCGCTGATGGGCACCGCAATGCCGTGTTTGCGGCCGTAGCGCTGGATGACGCCGTTGCGGATATCCCACTCCATCGGGCGATCCGCCTGACGGTCAGCCAGAATCGACGTACCGAGGTCCTCGGGCGCGCGCTGAAAGTTCGCCAGAATCTCCTGCGCCACGTCATCGTTCAGCTTCGCCCCTTCGGCGCGGGCGACGGCCAGCCCCTCGCGCAGGTAGGCCAGCGAAAGTTCGCTGATATCCTCGCGCCTGAACATCCCGGCGCGACGGTTAGCGAGCACCATCAGCCCGGCGACCGCGTTTTGCAGCAGCTTGCGCCAGGCGACGGTGGGGAAATCTGCCGAGAGTTCAACTTCACAGCGCGTACCGCGAAGCGCCTCCACCACCCGCTGTGCCTGCGGCACATCCGGCAGCGTCAGGCGCGGTTTGGCGCGCAGCCAGACGGAGGCATCCGGCTCGCGCTGCGCCGGGAACCAGACTACCGACGGCAGCACCGTTGCGCCACTGACCAAAGGCTCAAGCTGCGCCTTCTGCTCTACGCCATTTTGCAGGGCACAGACCACCGTATTTTCATCGCACAGCGCGCGCAGCCAACCGGCGCTGTCGGCATTTTGCGTCGTTTTCACTGCGATAAACACGAGATCAACGGGACGCGTAATGGCCGTCGGGTCGGTTAGTACCGGACCGGGCACCACCGTTTCACCTTCGTCGTGGCGCAGGCGTAATTCCGGATGCGCGGTCCGTCCGCAGAGCAATGGCGTGCGGCCAGCGTCATGCAGTACCGCGGCAATGGTGGTGCCAATCGCACCGGGTCCTATCAGCGCAATGGTTGGATAGTCAGACATGAGTCACTCCCCTTTTGCTAAGCCTGCTATCAGTTATACCACCCTGAGACGAGCGCGCCACACCCGTTGTCTATACTCAACATTCACAGACAACGGAGTGCGCCATGCCTTTACCCGATTTCAAATCCTCTGAACCGTTCACCCTTGGCATCGAGCTCGAACTGCAGGTGGTTAACCCGCCGGGGTACGATCTCAGCCAGGACTCCTCCGCGCTCATCGCCGCCGTCAAAGACGACATCAAAGGCGGTGAAGTCAAACACGATATCACCGAAAGCATGCTCGAAATCGCCACCGGCGTGTGTCAGACCATCGACCAGGCAGCGGCGCAGTTTTCGGTGATGCAGCAGAGCATCCTGCGCGCGGCGGCGGAGCAGCATATCCAGATCTGCGGCGGCGGGACGCACCCGTTCCAGAAATGGCAGCGCCAGGAGGTGTGCGACGACGAGCGCTATAACGTCACGCTGGAGCGCTTTGGCTATCTGATTTTGCAGGCGACGGTATTCGGTCAGCACGTTCACGTCGGCTGCCGGACCGGGGATGACGCCATTTACCTCCTGCACGGCCTGTCGCGCTTTGTGCCGCACTTTATTGCCCTGGCGGCCGCCTCGCCGTACATGCAAGGCACCGACACGAAGTTCTCCTCGTCGCGGCTCAATATCTTCTCCGGGTTCCCGGATAACGGACAGATGCCGTGGGTAAACAGCTGGCAGGAGTTTGAAGGGCTGTTCCGCCGCCTGAGCTCCACCAGCATGATCGACAGCATCAAGGATCTGCACTGGGATATTCGCCCCAGCCCGCATTTTGGCACCGTGGAGGTGCGGGTGATGGATACGCCGCTGACGCTCGGCCACGCGATTAACATCGCCGGATTGATTCAGGCCACGTCGCACTGGCTGCTGACCACGCGGCCGTATAAGCATCAGGAACGGGATTTTCTGCTCTACCGTTTTAACCGTTTTCAGGCGTGTCGCTACGGGCTGGAAGGCATCCTGACGGACGTGCATACCGGGGAGCAAAAAACCGTGGCGGAAGACATCGCCTGGCTGCTGGAGCAGGTGGCGCCGTCGGCCGATAAGCTCGGTGCCACAAGCGCAATCAATGAAATTGCCCTGCTGTTAAAGCAGGGCAAGAGCGAGGCGCAGCGCATGCGGGACTTTATCGCCGACGGCGGCTCGCTTATTTCTCTGGTGCAGAAGCACTGCGAGCTGTGGGCGACGAGTCCGTAAGGCCGTGCCCCCACTCGCGCAGGCGCTGGAACAGCACGAACAGCGCCGGGATAAACAGGATCCCCACCACGGTCGCCACCAGCATGCCGCTGAACACCGTGGTGCCGATGATGCGGCGGCTCTGGGCACCCGCCCCGGTCGCCAGCATCATGGGCAGAACGCCGATGATGAACGATACGGCGGTCATCATCACCGCGCGGAAGCGGCGCGAGGCCCCTTCCCGCGCGGCATCGACAATCTCCATTCCGTCCAAACGCCGCGCGCGGGCGAACTCGACGATAAGAATCGCGTTTTTGGCCGCTAATGCTATCAGCAATACCAGACCAATCTGCACGTATACGTCGTTGGCGTAGCCCGCCATCCACAGCCAGACCAGCGCCCCGCCGAGGGCGAACAGCACCGAGAGCATCACGCTCGCCGGGAGCGTCCAACTCTCGTACTGTGCGACGAGGAACAGCCACGCCATCACCACCGCCGCCAGCACAATCCAGATCGCCTGATTGCCTGTCTGCTGCTCCTGATACGACATGCCGCTCCAGGCGTAGTCGTATCCGGCCGGCAGGCTCTCTGCCAGAATATCGCCCATCACCGCCATCGCGGTGCTGCTGCTCACCCCAGTTGCTGCAGAGCCGCTCACCGAAACGGACGGGAACTGGTTGTACTGCTGCAGGAACGGCGCGCCGACGGTCGGCGTGATGGTGACGAGGTTGCTCAGGCGCACCCGCTCGCCGCTGTTGCTGCGCACGAACAGCTCGCTGATTTGTTCGGCGCGCTCGCGCCACTGCATCTCGTTCTGCATCACCACGTGGTAGACGCGGTTGTTGATGCTGAAATCCCCGGCGCGCGTGCCGCCAAAGGCGGTTTGCAGGCTGCTGAAGATACGTGACACCGGCACGTCGAGGCGGGCGGCACGCTCGCGGTCAACGGTCAGCGTCAGCTGCGGCACGTTGCTGCTCCAGGTGGTGAACACGCGGGTCAGCTGCGGGTGCTGGTTGGCTTTCGCCAGCACCTCACGCGTCACGCGCTCCAGTTCTGCCGGGCTCTGCCCCGCCTGAGCCTGGATGCGCAGGTCAAAGCCGGAGGCGTTGCCCAGCCCCGGCAGCGTCGGCGGCGCGAAGGTCATGATGGTGGCTTCCGGCAGGGCCAGCAGCTGGCGCTGCAGGGTGCCCATCACCTCTTCCAGCGGTGGACGCTCGCTCCAGTCCTTCAGCATGATGGAGATAAACCCGCCGTTGGAGGCGCTGGTGCCGTTGAGGATGTTAAACCCGGAGACCTGAATCACGTCCTCCACCGCCGGATGTTTGGCGATAAGCTCGCGCGCGGTGGTCATCACCGCTTCGGTCCGCTCCAGCGAGGCCGCTTCCGGCAGCTGGACGCTGGCGAAGAAGTAGCCCTGGTCCTCCTGCGGCAGGAAGCCTTTTGGCATCGACGTAAAGCTGAACAGCACGACTGCCGCCGCGCCTGCGGTGGCCAGCAGCGCCAGCCACGGACGCAGGTTTAAGACATTCACGATGCGGGTGTAGAAACCGCGCGTGGCGTCCAGCCCGCAGTTAAAGGCGCGATAAACGGCCGCCGGTTTCTCCGGGCGCGGACGCAGCAGCATCGCGCACAGGGCGGGCGTCAGGGTCAGCGCTACCAGGCTTGAGAGCGTCACGGCGGTGGAGAGCGTAACCGCGAACTGGCGGTACAGCTCGCCGACAATCCCCGGCAGCAGCGCCACCGGCACAAATACCGCCAGCAGCACCAGCGTCGTCGCGATGACCGGCCCGGCAATCTGGCGCAGCGCCAGCGCGGTCGCCGCCGTGCGGCTCTGCCCTTCCGCCATCAGCGTTTCGACGCTCTCCACCACCACGATGGCGTCATCCACCACCATGGTCAGCGCCAGAATGATGGCAAACAGGCTGAGCGTGTTGGCGGAGTAGCCGAGCGTATAGAGCACCGCAAAGGTGCCCACCAGCGACACCGGAATGGCGAGGGCGACAATCAGCGTCGCGCGCCAGCTCTGCAGGAACAGGGAAACGACCACCACCACCGCCAGCATCGTCAGCGCCAGCGAGACGCCGATCTCCTTAATGGTCGCGGCAACAAAGGAGGTGGTGTCGAACTTCACCTCGTAGACCAGGTCGTCCGGGAAGCGCGTCGAGAGGCGCTCCAGCTCCGCGCGCACCGCGTCGGCCACGCGCAGGGCGTTGGCGGACGGCGTCGGGTAGATGCCGAGGTAGGCGGAATCGTGCCCATTCAGCTGCGCGCCGGAACTGTAGCTGCGCGAGCCGAGCTCGATGGTGGCGACGTCCTTCAGGCGCACCAGCTGGCCCATCTCCCCCGCGCGAATAATGATGTCGGCAAAGTCTTCGGCCAGGCTTAAGCGCCCCAGCCCGTTGATGGTCAGGGTCTGCTGCTGGCCGTTAAACACCGGCGGCGTGCCCACCTGGCCCGCCGCACCCTGCACGTTCTGCTCGCGCAGCGCCTGCGCCACGTCGTCGGTGGTGACGTTCAGGGCGTTCATGCGGTCCGGACGCAGCCAGATGCGCATGCTGTAGTCACGCGCGCCAAACATCTGCACCTGCCCCACGCCGGGCAGACGCGACAGCGCCTCGCGCACCTGGGTGCTGGCGTAGTTGCTGACGAACAGCGGCGTGTGGGTGTTGTTCGGTGAGTAAAGACTTACCCCCATCATCAGGTTGGTGGCGCGCTTGCGCACCTGCACGCCATTTTGCTGCGCCTCGGTCGGCAGCTGCGCCACGGCCTGCGCCACGCGGTTTTGCACGTCGATGGCGGCGAGATCCGGATCCGTGCCCGCCGCAAAGGTAATGTTCAGGCTGTAAGTGCCTTCGTCCGAACTGGTGGACTCCATGTAGAGCATATGGTCCACGCCGTTCAGCTGCGTCTCCAGCGGCGTGGCGATGGCCTCCGCCACGTCAGCCGAGCTGGCGCCCGGCCAGCTGGCAGAGACGTTCACCACCGGCGGCGCGATCTGCGCGTACTGCTCCACCGGAATAATCCTCAGCGCAATGGCCCCCAGCAGGGTGATGACCAGCGCAATCACCATCGCGAAGCGCGGGCGTTTGATGAAAAACGTCAGCATGATGGCTCCTTAATTCAGTATCTGGACGGCAGCGCCGGGCTGCACGCGCTGCGCACCGTCAGTAATCGCTCGCTCACCGGACTTCACGCCGGATAAAATCCGGAACTGCTGGCCGATCTGTCCGGCGACCTTCAGCGGGCGCATTTCGGCTTTACCGTCAGCGTTAACCACCCAGGCAAAGAACCCGTCGCCGTTCTGCTGGACCGCGGCGGCAGGCAGGGCCAGCACCGGCTGCTCGCTTGCCGGACGCAAAAACACGTTCACATTGCCGCCGGGCAGGAGCTGATGGCGCGGGTTGGCAAACTCGGCGCGCAGCATCACGCTGGCGGTACGCGGGTCAATGCGGTTATCCACTGACGTCAGCTCGCCGCTGACGCGCTGGCCGTTGCTGTCGATCAGCGCCTGCCAGGCACGCTTCATGGCGTTGATATCCGCATGCTGTCCGGCTTTGGTGGAAAATGCCCCCTCTTCCAGCGCAAAGGCGATGCGGATCGGGTCAAGCTGCACCACCTCCACCAAAACGCCGCTCGCTGGGTTGACCAGGCTACCCACGTGGAAGCTGCTGTGGCCCACGCGGCCGTCAATTGGCGAGGTGATTCGGGTGTAGCTCAGGGTGACGTTGCGGGCTTCGATCCGGGCCTTCGCCTGCTCGAGAGCGGCACTGGCGACGTCGCGCTGCATGCGGGCGTTGTCCACGTCGTGACGGCTGATGGCGTTGCTGCTGCCCAGGCTTTCAAAGCGGGAAAGCTGCTGCTGCGCCTGGCGCAGCGTGGCTTCGGCGCTTTTCACTTCGGCCTGCGCCAGGCGCAGGGCTGCGCGCGGCTCGGCGTCGTCCAGCTCAAACAGCACGTCGCCTTTTTTCACGTACTGCCCGTCGCGGAAGTTAATTTTGGTAATCATGCCTTCCGTACGCGCGCGCAGCTCAACGGTGTGGATGGCTTCGATGCGGCCCGGGATCTGGCGCTCGGCGGCGTGGGCGGTCTGCTCCACGGTGGCGACGCGAACGGGGATCGCGGCGGCGAAGACGGGTTGCAGGGTACTGACAAGAAGTGCGAACAGGAGTGGAAGTTTCATGGGAGTACCTCAGCGTTGTCTCCCCTCACCCCGGCCCTCTCCCCAGAGGGGCGAGGGAGAAAACCGAGCCCAAGGGAGAGTACCAGACTGTCCCCTCTCCCTTGTGGGGAGAGGGTTAGGGTGAGAGGTAAAGTTTTAGTTATGCAGCCTTACGGAACCTGCGGGTCAGTCGCTTCTCGATTTCGACGACGAAGAACATCACGCCTGCAACGACCAGTGTCACAAACCAGTAGCGCAGCGGCAGGGCTTCGGTACCGAACAGCATCTGCATAAACGGCAGGTAGATAATCGCCGCCTGGAGCAGGAACAGCACGCCCGTCACCAGCCAGATCCCTTTGTTCGCCAGCAGGCCACGGTTGAGGGAGAACCCTTCGGTGTTGCGGCAGTTAATCATGTACACCCACTGGGCGCAGACCAGCATCTGCAGCAGCACGGTGCGGATGAACTCCGCGCTGTGGCCGCGCGGGGCGAGCCAGGCTTCCACTGCAAAGGCGGCGATGGCAATCATGGTGCCGACGAAAGCCACGCGCCACACGGCGTAGGCGTCCATTACGTGCTGCCCGGTCTGGCGCGGCGGGCGGCGCATAATGTTGCGCTCGGCAGCTTCGAAGGCCAGGCCGAAGGAGAGCGTGGCGGAGGTGGCCATGTTCATCCACAGAATCAGCACCGGCGTCAGCGGAATAATGTTCCCCGCCAGCAGCGCAATCACAATCAGCAGCCCCTGCGCCAGGTTGGTCGGCATGATGAACAGAATGGTCTTCTTCAGGTTGTCGTATACGCGACGCCCCTCTTTCACCGCGCTGGCGATGGTGGCGAAGTTATCGTCCGTAAGGACCATATCCGCCGCCTCTTTGGTCACTTCCGTGCCCTTGATGCCCATCGCGATGCCCACGTCCGCCTGACGCAGCGCCGGGGCGTCGTTTACGCCGTCGCCGGTCATGCCAACGATTTCGCCTTTGTCCTGCAGCGCTTTCACCAGGCGCAGCTTATGCTCCGGGCTGGTGCGGGCGAAGATGTCATACTTCACCGCGGCTTCCGCCAGCGTGGCGTCGTCCATCTTCTCCAGCTCGTAGCCGGTGACCGCCTGCTCGCTGTTGGCGATCCCCAGCATCTGGCCGATGCTCATCGCCGTCTGCGGGTGATCCCCGGTGATCATCTTCACGCGGATCCCCGCCTGCTGGCAGGCGTTAATCGCATCAATCGCTTCCGGACGCGGCGGATCCATCATCCCGGCGATGCCGAGGAAGATCAGGCCGTGGCTAAGGTCGTCGTGCGTCAGTTCCTGCTCGCCGTTCGCTGGCTTGAACGCCGCGGCGACCATGCGCAGCCCCTGACGCGCATAGCGCTCCATCTCACTTTCCCAGTACGTGCGGTTGAAGGCTTCCGTACCGTGACGGGTCTGCTGCTGCGAACACAGGGCAAAAATCACGTCCGGCGCGCCGGTGATCAGGATCTGCTCCTCGCTGCCAATCTGGTAGTGGGTGCTCATGTACTTGTACTGCGAGTCGAACGGGATCTTGTTAACCAGCGTGGTCATTACCGGCTCAAGGCTGGCCTTCGCCGCCAGCACCTTCAGCGCGCCCTCGGTCGGCCCACCGGTGATGCCCCACAGGCCGCGCTCGTCCTGAATCAGCTGGTTATCGTTACACAGGTCGATGGTACGCAGGTACTGCTCCAGCACGGTGCCCGGCTGGATGTGGACCGGCTCGTCGCTACCTTCCAGATAGATGTTGCCTACCGGCTCGTAGCTGTTGCCGTCCACGCGGTAGCAGGCGTCGGCGGTGATGATCGCTTTAACCGTCATCTCGTTCATGGTCAGGGTGCCGGTTTTATCCGAGCAGACCACGGTCATCGCGCCTAGCGTTTCAACCGTCGGCAGCTTGCGGATAATCGCCCGCTTGCGCGCCATCGCCTGCACGCCCAGCGAAAGGATGATGGAGATGATTGCCGGCAAACCTTCCGGTACGGAGGCAACCGCCAGGCTAATCAGAGAGAGCAGGAGCTCGCCCATCGGGATCTCGCGGAACGCCAGGCTGAAGACAAACAGCGCGGCCATCATCGCCAGAATAATCACAAAAATCGCTTTACCCAGCTTGTCCATCTGCACCAGCAGCGGCGTACGGTGCTTTTCGATACCCGCCATCATCTGGTTGATGTGGCCGAGTTCCGTATCTTTACCGGTCGCGGTGACCACACCGATACCGCCGCCCGCGCTGACGGTCGTCCCGGAGAAGACCATATTGGTGCGATCGCCCAGCGGTAATTCGCCGCTCAGCGGATTAACGTGTTTATCCACCACGGTGGATTCACCGGTCAGAATCGCCTCTTCCACGCGAAAATTATGCGCTTCGATTAAACGCATATCCGCCGGAATACGATCCCCCGCGCGTAATACAATAATATCGCCCGGGACTATTTCAGTTGTGGGGATTGTTTCGTGGTTGCCGTTACGAATAACGCGAGCTTCGCTGGCGAGCATATTACGAATACTCTTCAGGGATTTTTCCGCGTTGCTTTCCTGAATATGGCCAATTAAGGCATTGATTACCGCCACGCCCAAAATAACCAGCGTATCAACCCAGTGGCCCATTACTGCCGTTAATACGGCGGCGGCCAGCAGGACATAAATCAGCACATCATTAAAATGGGCCAGGAAACGCAGCCAGGCGGGTTTGCCTTTTTTCTCCGGCAGCGCGTTCGGCCCTGTTTTTTGCAGACGCGCCTGCGCCTCTGCACGGTCCAGACCGCTTGCCTGGCTCTGCGCATGTGCAAGCGCCTGCTCTACGGTCTGCTGGTATGCCAGCCCGCCGGAAGGCGGCACGTTAGGAGTCAATTTTTTTTCAGTCATCGTATTTTTCCTTCAATTTCCGGTGAACAGAAGCCTGAATTCCTTTCGGGCTTAAATAAATTCATTTTAAAGTCTTGCGGGTAAAATTGATCCACCGCAATATAATGACTTCTCGGTTATTCAAAACTGATTAAAACTATTTCAATGACCCGATTTTTACAAAATATTTCCAAACCAATACTAAACGAGGGGGAACCATGTGGGGTATTTATCGCGGGCGCAGACTGGTGTTATACGTTATCGCGGCCATTGTTATTGCCACGTTAATTGGTTATAGCACCTATACATTTGTAAAATTACTTTCCTGATGCGGACGTTTATTTACATAACGCGATATTAATATAAACGCCGGGTCGTATGTTGTTATTTGTGCGCAGTAATAATGCCTTTGTTTTATTCAAAAAGGTCAGCGGGGCTGATATTGCTTTACGTTACAGAATGCCGGACAATGACATTTTTAACTGACGATTAACATTACGATGAAACACCCGCTAGAATCGCTGCTCACCGCAGGCGGCATTTTATTACTGGCCCTGCTTTCGTGCCTGCTGCTCCCGGCGCCTTCGCTTGGGCTGGTGCTGGCGCAGAAGCTGGTTCAGACCTTTCACATGGTCGATCTGAACCAGCTTTACACCATTCTGTTCTGCGTGTGGTTTTTACTGCTCGGGGCGATTGAATTCTTCGTGCTGCGTTTCGTCTGGCGACGCTGGTTTTCCCTGGCATCCTGAGCCAATAAAAAAGCCGGGTGGCGGCTTCGCCTTACCCGGCCTACACGCGAAAGGTTAATGTGTCTGGCTATGGTTCTCTTTACGGTACGCTCCAGGTGGCTGGTTGAACGTACGGGTGAAGATACGGGTAAACGTCTGCTGCGAGTCAAACCCGTAACGCAGGCAGATGTCATACACCCGGGCGTCGGATTCACGCAGATCGCGCGCCGCCAGCAGCAGCTTACGTTCACGGATATAACGCCCCAGACTCTCCCCTTTGTACTGCATAAATAGCCGCTGCAGGTGCCATTTCGAGTAACCCGCGTGGCGGGCTATCTCTTCAATTCGTAATGGCTGGTGCAGATTGTCGTCGATCCATTCGACGATAGTGTCGATGACTTGAGCGGAAATGGTCATACTGCTGTCCCCCTCTGCTTCTCGCTTAAACATTATTCCCACCACGCACGAAAGGTTTGTGCGCTGTCGCTTACCCGGACGGGCTCGCCCAGTTCCGGCGTCAGCAACCGATAATTTTTATCTTTGCTGGCTTTTGCCAGCTGGATCAGCGGATCGTTCCAGGCGTGTTTCGCCAGCACGAAGCGTCCGTTATGCCCCGGCACCACGGCTTTCGCGTTCAAATCCGCCGAGGCCTGCGCCGTTTCCTCCGGCAGCATGTGGATGTACTTCCAGTCCTGGTCGTACTGGCCGTTCTCCATGATGGCGACGTCCACTTCGCCAAACTGTTCACCGATGGCCTTGAAGTGCGGGCCGTAACCGGAATCCCCGCTGTAGTAAACATTCTGCTCTGACGTAACGAACATGAAGCTGCCCCACAATGTGCGATCGCGTTTGATGCCGCGACCGGAGAAGTGACGCGCTGGCAGAACGTGCACCGTCAATTCATCGCTGATGCTTACCGACTGGTTCCAGTCGCGCTCGTCAATAATCTCGGGCTTCATGCCCCAGTAACGCAGGTGGGACCCCACGCCCAGCGGCGTCACTACGCGTTTCACCTTCGGCAGTAGTGCCTTGATAGTGGCGTAATCCAGATGATCGTAGTGATCGTGCGAGATAATCAGCAGGTCGATCTCCGGCATGCTTTCAGCGCGCCACGGATACTCGCCGGCAAAGGCCTTATTGAGGAACGAGAACGGCGCGGCATAGTTGCCAAGCACCGGGTCAATCAGGATGCGTTTACCCGCGAGCTGCAGATACCACGAGGAGTGACCGAGCCACACAAGGGTGTTCTGCTCCAGCGGCAGGCTCGCAAGATCGGTTTTCACCAGCGGCAGCGGCTGGGCCGGGCGGGCGTTTTCGGTTTTTTTGGTCAGAAACTCCCACATCGCGACCAGCATATTTTTGTCACCGTTATAACCCGGCGTCGGCAGCGTGTTGTGGAATTTCCCCTCGCGATACTGTGGGGAGGCCTCCACTTCAGTGAGCCGTTCACCCTGCGGCGGCTGGCCGAATCCGGCATTCAGAACAAACGGTAAACTCGCGGCTGAAGCAATAATCATGATTAACACCACGCAGATGAAGAGAGGTTTTTTCATATCCTGACCCGAAAACGCGCCCCATCCGATAGCGTGCGCAGGGTAAACTTGATTATGAGTGAGTAAGCACTCATTATAGATATGATGATAAAGTCGTCAAGACGTTTTCGATCTTTGACATTCCGCGTTGCAGCGTGTCAAAGCACGTGTTTCAATCAGGGTTTTTATAATTGACAGGAGGAAAAATTTAGTGGCACGTCCGAAGAGTGAAGATAAAAAACAGGCCTTACAGGAAGCCGCAACGGTGGCGTTTGCACAGTCAGGTATTGCCGCCTCAACGGCGCTTATTGCCCGTAAGGCGGGCGTCGCCGAAGGCACCCTGTTCCGCTACTTTGCTACGAAAGACGATCTGCTGAATGCCCTCTATCTGCACCTGAAGCAAGATCTCTGCCAGACCATGCTCGCGAACCTCGATCGCACCATCACGCTGCCTAAAGAACATACCCGCAATATCTGGAACAGCTATGTGGACTGGGGTATTCGTAACCCCGTTGCGCATGCGGCGATCCGCCAGATTGGCGTCAGTGAAAAGCTGAGCACCGAAACGGAACAGGCGGTGAAAGAGATGTTCCCGGAGCTGCATGAACTCTGCCGCCGCTCGGTGCGTCAGGTGTTTATGTCTGATGAATTTAAAACGTTTGGCGATGCGCTTTTCTTATCGCTGGCCGAATCCACGATGGAATTTGCCACCCGCGATCCGTCCCGCGCCGTTGAGTTTAAAGCGCTCGGCTTTGAGGTGATGTGGCGCGGGCTTGCCCAGGAAGAGAGCGATGGACAGTAAAACGTTGCAGGAGCACGCAAAACGCGTGGCGCTGGAGCTGCCGTTCACCGAACACTGCTGGCCGTTTGGGCCGGAGTTTGACGTGTTTAAAGTGGGTGGAAAAATTTTCATGATTGTGGCCGTCGCGCACGGGCGGCCGCACGTCAGCCTGAAGTCAGACCCGGAAAAATCGCTGTTAAATCAGCAGATTTATCGCGGCGTTGAACCGGGCTATCACCTCAACAAAAAGCACTGGATTTCCCTTTACGGCACTGACGACGTGACGCCGGAACTGGTTACCGATCTCATTAATGATTCCTGGCATCTGGTGGTGGATAAACTGCCGAAAAAAGACCAGAAGTGGATCCGGCCGGTCTGATTGTTCGTCTGAGACGAACAGATTAAGCGCTCGAATTGCCCTTATCTTTTTCCGCGTCCCGCTGTAATCTGCTCACCTTTCGCGCCCGCACGCGGGCGAATTTCATCATCAGGAGTTGTTATGGATATCATTTCTGTTGCGCTGAAACGCCACTCCACCAAGGCGTTCGACGCAAGCAAAAAACTGACCGCTGAAGAAGCGGAAAAAATCAAAACCCTGCTGCAGTACAGCCCGTCAAGCACCAACTCCCAGCCGTGGCACTTCATCGTGGCCAGCACCGAGGAAGGAAAAGCGCGCGTGGCGAAATCCGCTGCGGGCACCTATGTGTTTAACGAACGCAAAATGCTGGATGCTTCTCACGTGGTGGTGTTCTGCGCGAAAACCGCGATGGACGATGCATGGCTGGAACGCGTTGTCGATCAGGAAGAAGCCGACGGTCGCTTCAACACCCCGGAAGCCAAAGCCGCGAACCATAAGGGCCGTACCTACTTTGCCGACATGCATCGCGTGGATCTGAAAGATGACGACCAGTGGATGGCGAAGCAGGTTTACCTGAACGTCGGCAACTTCCTGCTGGGCGTGGGCGCAATGGGCCTGGACGCGGTACCGATCGAAGGCTTCGACGCTGCGATCCTCGACGAAGAGTTTGGCCTGAAAGAGAAGGGCTTTACCAGCCTGGTGGTGGTGCCGGTTGGGCATCACAGCGTGGAAGATTTCAACGCCACGCTGCCGAAATCTCGCCTGCCTCTGAGCACGATTGTGACCGAGTGCTGATCCCTTCTGGCACGTCGGGTTCCGGCGTGCCTGTTTTCAGTGACGCTTTCTTTGGGTTATGATTCTTCCTTCGATAAAGTTCACAAATACCCCCAGCAATTTGTAACAGCATAGAAATACTTATTCATAAAATCCATCATATATTTTTTATATTATATTCTTTC